>JAAZLE010000039.1 GCA_012799455.1 Clostridiales bacterium
AATGGACTTATAAAAGTTACTAAAGGGAGTCTTAACGTATGTGGATTTGATCTTTCTGCCCGCAAAGTAAAATACAAAGAACTTAGAAAAAAAATAGGGATGTTATTTCAATATCCTGAGTATCAGTTATTTGAAGAAACCGTTATAAAAGATGTTAGTTTTGGTCCGAAAAACTTTGGCTTTACAAAAGAAGAAGCGACTTTAGCTGCTGAAGAAGCTATCAAAATGGTTGGATTAGATTTAAATGAAGTAGGGGAAAAATCTCCTTTTGAACTGTCTGGAGGCCAACAAAGAAGGGTAGCAATTGCAGGAGTAATAGCATCAAGACCAGAAATTTTAGTGTTAGACGAACCAACATCAGGGTTAGATCCGCAAGGTAAAAAAGCTATACTTGAGCTTGTAGAAGAACTTAAAAAGAGCTTTTGCAAAACTGTCATTATGATTAGCCATAACATGGATGAAATTGCTAAATATTGCGAAAGAGTAATCGTATTAAATGAAGGTCAAATTGTATTTGATGGCACTCAAAAAGAATTTTTTAAAGACCCAAAAAACATAGAAGGTACAGGCCTTAAATTACCGCAGACGGTGGCTCTTAGAGAAGACCTGAAGGCTAGAGGTATAGATATATCTGATGACTGTTTAACAGTAGATGAAGTTGTGGATGCAATAGAAAAAAGTGGTATTTTAAAAACAGCAAAAATGGCTGAAATTACCGAGGGAAAAACCAATACTGAAGATCATAACGTGGATGAAACTGAGCCAAATTTTGATTGTGATGGAGGGGAAAAGTAATGGGACGTGATATTACTTTTGGACAATATTATCCAACCGATTCTTTCCTCCATAAACTTGATCCAAGAGTTAAGTTTCTACTCATGGTTGCATACATTGTTGCTGTATTTTTAGTGCAGAACTTATTCGGGTTTGTAGCTATTATATTGTGGCTATTAATAGTCGTTTTGGTATCCAAAGTTCCACCATTAAAGGTCCTAAAGAGCCTAAAGGCGATAATTTTTATTGTAATATTTACTGCAATTTTAAATGTATTTTTTAACACTTCAGGTGAAATTTTGTGGCAGTGGAGAAAAATTATAATTTCAACAGGAGGCATTGAGCTTGCGATTAAAGTTGTGCTTAGAATAGTACTTTTAGTAGGTGGTACTAGTATGCTGACTTTCACTACAACCCCGATGGAACTTACCGATGGGTTAGAGAGTTTAATGACACCTCTAAAGTGGATAAAAGTACCAGTTCATGACATTGCAATTATTATGAATATTTCTCTTAAGTTCATTCCAATTTTAACAGAAGAAGTTGACAAAATAACTATGGCGCAAAAGGCAAGAGGGGCATCATTTGATGAGGGCGGATTAATAACGAGAGCTAAGGCTTTGATACCAATTCTAATACCACTTTTTGTATCTGCGTTTAGAAGGGCAGACGAACTGGCGCTGGCTCTAGATGCACGGTGCTATAATGCTACACCTAATAGGACAAAATACAAGTTGCTAAAGGTTACATGGAGAGATATAATAGCTGCTTTATTTACTGCAATATTGGTGGTTATTGTGGTTGCTGTTAACAATAATTTCTGGGGATTGGTTCCGCCATACTCTTTGTGGGGATAAAATACATTATTTCAATTTGAGTAGTTGTACAAACAATAATAGTTAAATACGCCTGTTTTGGGAGAAAATAATGAGATATGCAATGATAGTTGAATATGATGGGGCTAACTATTCAGGCTGGCAAAGACAAAAAAAATTTAGTTCTGTGCAAGAAGAGATAGAAAATGCGCTAGAGAGACTGTTCAATAAGCAAATCATAATAACAGGTAGTGGTAGAACCGATAAGGGTGTGCATGCAGAAGGTCAAGTTGCGCACTTTGACGTTGAAACTGATTTAACTCCATTTAAAATGAAAGGTAGTTTAAATTATTTTTTGCCAGATGACATCCAAATAATTGAGATAAAAAAAGTAAGTGATGATTTCCACGCGCAATACGATGCAATAAGCAAGGTGTATGAATATAGGGCGTTTGTTTCAAGAATAAAAAGACCATTAAAGAGAAAATATTATATTCAAATAGTTCCTCCAATAGACATAAATTTAATCAAAGAATGTGCTAAAAAGATAGAGGGCGAACATGATTTTGCAGCATTTTCCGTATTCAATAATCAAGAAAAGCAAAATACAATTAGAACAGTTCATAGACTAGATGTGTTGGTAGATGGAGAAGAGGTTATATTTCAAATAGAAGGTAATGGTTTTTTATACAAAATGGTAAGGAGTATTGTCGGGACTTTAATTTGGATTGGCAAGGGGAAACTTCCTGCAGACACCATTGAAAAAATGTTTGAAACAGGTCTTAGAGAACTAGGTGGCAAAACCATGTTGCCAAACGGACTTATACTAAAATCTGTGGAGTACAAAGAGTTTAGAAGTTAGAAAAAATCCAAAACACACTTAAGCCCTCTATAGTTTATCTGATGCTCTCTGCAAAAAATAATGGAATTATAACTCTCATATCAGTTGTTATTGTAAGTTTAACGGTAGATAGACCCTTGAAATTATAACATTCATGTTAGCTATCATAGTAAGCGCAACAATAGCGAGATTATCGAAATTATAGCACTTATGTTAGTTATCATAGTGAGTACAACGGGAAATTATACACATAAGAAAAATTAACTTTTTTATTTGACTTATACGTGTCCGTGTAATATTATATACAAGCATGCGATTTTTTAGGAGTGAATTAGCCCCTCACTTTATGAAAATACGACATAAATATTGGAGGTTTTACCATGAAGTCATATATGGCAAAAGCTGGTGAATATGAAAGAAAGTGGTATGTAGTGGATGCAGAAGACATGGTCCTTGGTAGACTTGCAAGTCAAGTTGCAATGGTTTTAAGAGGTAAAGATAAACCCACCTACACACCTAATGTAGACACTGGCGACTTTGTAATCGTTATTAATGCCGATAAGATAGTTCTTACAGGCAAAAAATTAGAGCAAAAATCATACAAATATCACACTGGTTATGTTGGTGGATTAAAGAGCGTTTCGTATAAGCATATTATGGAAAATAGTCCTGAAGTTGCCATTGAGCGCGCTGTAAAAGGAATGTTACCTAAAACAAAATTAGGAAGAGGTATGTATAAGCGCCTTTTCGTGTATAGCGGTCCTGACCACAAGCATCAAGCACAAAAACCAGAACCTTTAAAATTTAACTAAGAGGTGAAAAATGGCAGAGAAAAAGACAGTTAAGAAAACAGTTAAGAAAGCGACTAAAACAATCCAATACTGGGGAACTGGCAGACGTAAGAGTGCAATCGCAAGAGTACGTTTGATTCCAGATGGTGGTGGAAAAGTTGTTATAAATAACAAGCCTTTAGAAGAGTATTTCACGAAAGGAACACTGCAATACATTGTTAACCAACCGCTAGTAGAAACCAAAACCACAAGTAAATACACCGTAATGGTCAATGTCCATGGTGGTGGATTCTCAGGGCAAGCAGGTGCAGTCAGACTCGGTATTGCAAGAGCATTATGTGAAGCAGACTTAGGATATCGTCCCGCACTTAAGGCAGCAGGGTTTTTAACCAGAGACCCAAGGTCTAAAGAGCGTAAAAAGTACGGACTACACAAAGCACGTAGAGCACCACAATTCAGTAAGAGATAGTTGTGTAAGAAATTTATTAAAATTACGAGCGATTTATTCGCTCGTTTTTTATGTAATGAAACTTGTTAAATGCGCTAGTAATAAAACTACAAATTAAGTAATATATAAAAAGTATGGAAAACTATAAAACAATTAAATCACCTAATTTTACCCACAATAAAGACATCAAAAAATGGCTAAAACTTGTCATTTCTGGAATAATGGCTGGAATATCTATTTCCATTGGTGCTGTAGCTTTTATTTTCATGAAGTCGACATCTGGGTTTTTAAATACATCATTTACTGCTGCGTTACTTTTCCCAATAGGTATATTTTTAACATGCTATTTTGGCCTTGATTTATATACTGGAAAGATTGGATATTTAATAGAAAAAGAGAACCTTAATAAAGAATATGCTCTAAGGGTTTTAGTAATTACATTAGCAAATCTAGTGGGCACAATATTTTTTGGTTATCTAATGCACTTTATGTTTAAAGATAAGCTAGATTCACTTTATGCCTTAAAAGCCATAGGAGAAACAAGGGTTTTAGATAGTAGTGCGTGGAGTTTTCCTAGAGTTTTTATCAGTTCAATGTTCGGTTGCGCTTTTGTCCATGTAAGCGTGGAATTGTTTAAGAGAATAAAGTCTGATTTTGGAAAGATTGTAGCACTCTGGCTTCCAGTAACAGCATTTGTATATTTTGGATTTGACCATAGTATTGCAAACATGTTTTATTTTGCCTTTTTAGGCGATCTTTCTGGAATGCGCTGGGTATATGTCCTTGTTAACATAGTAGGAAATGCTGCAGGTGGGATTTTAACACATTTGTTAATAATGTTTGTGGCACCTAGAAAAAAAGAAGAGGTGGTAGAGCCTAAAGAAGAACTTATTAATAAAGAAGAGTTGGTAGTGCCCGAAGAAGAACCTATTAGTAAAGAAGAGGTAGTATTGTTAGAAGAACCCATTAACAAGGAAGATAGTGATCATAAATAGTTAGAAGCACATAAGGTATTATCAAAGAGAAAGATACGAGCGAGTTTTCGCTCGTTTTTTTGTAACCATATCACCTTACAAGTCAATGTGTTATATGATAAAATATACCTAATTAAAAATATGCTTTACTTAGTTTCGGAGGAAAAATGAAATACGATGTAATTATTATTGGTGGAGGTCCTGCAGGATTTACGGCTGGTATTTATGCAGCTAGAGGTGGATTGAGAACGATACTGTTTACAGGCTCTCAGCCAGGCGGGCAGGCTGCGTTAACACATAAAATTGAAAATTATAGTGGAGTTGTAGATGTTGAAGGTTTTACTCTTGTGAGTACGATGATGGAACAAGCTGGGAATTTCGGTTGCGAAATTTCTTTTGCTAGCGTATTAGATGTTAAGCTTGCAGGAGAAGAAAAAGTAGTTATAACAGATGAAGGTGAATACATAACATCTACTGTAATAGTTGCAACAGGTGCAAAAAATAGACGCATGGGGCTGGAAAATGAAGAAAGTCTCATTGGTAAAGGAATTAGTTTTTGTGCAACATGTGATGGTAGCTTTTTTAAAGATAGGCCCGTTGCGATTAACGGGGGCGGCGATTCTGCGCTGACGGAAGCTCTTTATCTATCGAATATTTGTAGCAAAGTATACTTAATACATCGTAGGCAAGGTTTTAGAGCAGCTCAAATATTAGTTGATAGAGTAAGGGCAAATAAAAAAATTAGTTTAGTTTTAGATAGCACTGTAACTGCGTTAAACGGCGATCCATTAAACTCTCTTGAAGTTACAAACAAAGTAACTGGAGAAAAACAAAATATAGCTGTAGATGCACTCTTTGTTGCGATTGGGAATATCCCAAATACAGATATATTTAAAGGGCAGTTAGATTTAAATGAAGGTGGATATATTCGTACGAATGAAAAAATGGAAACTAACATAGAAGGGGTGTATGCAGCAGGAGATGTGAGAATAACACCTATGAGACAGGTAATTACTGCTTGTGCAGATGGTGCAATTGCTGCAAATTCAGCTATCGAATATCTGTCGTAAACAAGTTTAATTTAAAACACGCATATATTTAGACCTGGTAAAATAACTTGCCAGGTCTTTTAGTTAATATGAACACTAAAACTATTTATGCGTTAATTATAAAGTTTATATTTATACTAGTTGTATAAGTGCTTGATATGGACTATACTCGGTTATTTTGCTAAAATAGTAATGTAAAGTTTATGTAAAGTCGGTTTTGGCTTTATTTTTATGTAAAATGGAGATTAAAGGAATAGGCTATGGATATTAATACATCAATGTGGACATACTTCCTAAAAGGAAATGAGGGAGAAGATAGAATTAAGCTAGTGTATCTAGATAGGTATATTTTCATGTCCGAATTTAAAGAAACTGTATTAAAAGTAGCAACATATCTTCAAAGTCAGGGAATCAAAAAAGGAGATGTGGTAGGAATAATGCTACCAAATACTCCAGAAGCAGTATTTAGCTTTTATGCTATAAATTCTATAGGTGCAATAGCCAGCATAATAGATCCAAGGCTAGGAGAGGTTGCTGTATGGCGACTGTTAAATTCTGCAAAACATAAACTAATACTAGTTACTGATATGGTATATAGAAAAAACACAGGGATTTTTGATAACTTAAAAATTAAAGTTATTCTCTGTAATGTTTTTACTTATGCTAAATTTCCATACAGTTTACTGTCAAGGGCAAGAGTTCCTGGGTTTACATATTTTAAAGATATGCTGACTTGTGAGCCTGCACTGTACAGAGGTGTAGACGATGGCGATGCTCCTGCTGTATACATGCATAGCGGTGGAACAACTGGAGTTTCTAAAACTGCGGTTATTACATCTAAGGCATTTAATCATGTTTCTGAAGGTGTTTTAAAGGCTATACATCCTGATAACAAAATAAATAGAATTAGTGACAAAATGTTGATTATGCTTCCAGTCTTTCATGCGTTCGGATTAGGGGTGGCAATTCATGGTATTTTACCTCACATTAATGGTGTTATGATGCCAAAGTTCAGTGCTAGAAATGCGCTTAGATTGATGGGTAAATACAAAATTACACATATTGCAGGTATCCCATATATGTATAGGAAACTAGAAAAGAGCAGAGCTTTTAATAAGAAAAATGTATCATCAGTTAAGTATGCGTTTTGTGGCGGGGACAGGATGCCTAATCCATTAAAGCAAAACATAAATAAAAAGTTTGAAAAAGCGGGTAGTAAGGCTCAGCTGTTAGAAGGATATGGTCTTACCGAAACTTCCTCAGTTGTAACTGTAAATAGAGAGGGAAATGAGAATTTATATACTCAAGGGATACCGCTTAAAGGAACAGAGGTTAAGATATTTAAACACAATAAACCTTTTGAAGAAGTGCCAGTTGGGGAAATAGGGGAAATATATGTTGCTTCTCCCTCTCTCATGATAGGATATCTAAACGAAGGGGGAACAGGGCCAGATAAAGCGATTTTAAAAGACGAACATGGTAAAGACTGGCTTAGAACTGGTGATCTTGGGAAGGTTGATGAAGAAGGATTTTTATATTTTGTTGAGCGAATAAGCAGAACTATGAAAATAGCAGCTAACTTAGTTTTCCCAAGTGAGGTAGAAGAAGTTGTAACCGCTATGGATGAGGTGAATACTTGTTGTGCAGTAAGGGTGAATAGCATAGATTCAGCGCATATAAAACTTTATGTAAACTTACATAACAGGCAACACCAGACAGAAGAGATGGTGAAAAAGATCCAAGATGTTGTAGAAAAATCTATATCTAAATATGCAGTTCCTAGAGAAATTGAATTCGTTTCAAAAATTGAAAGAACCGCTCTTGGAAAACCTAATTACCGAAAGTATGAATATAACGAGTTTAACCCTAAATTTATGTAAATAGTTAAAAGACATAATACAAAAAAGAAACACCGCTTAAAACACGGTGTTTTTGTTTGCAACAAGTTAAGCAATAAAAGTCGCACTTACTTTAAATGAAAAAGCACAAACAAAAACTATTTGCCCTAAAAATAGGGTAAGTTTAAATTTGTGTTTTAGGTTTTTTAAGATTAAAAATTATGCGGCTTGGTTTGCGAGCTCTTCTTCGTATTTGGCAAGTACCAAGTTTTTGATAAGCTCTCTGGTTTCAGTGTTCAGAGGATGCGCAATATCTCTGTACTCTCCAGCTGGGGTTTTCCTAGAAGGCATAACAATAAAGCAACCTTCTGTGCCACGTATTACTTTAATATCATGAATGACAAATGCATCATCGATAATAATACTTGCAACGGCACATAATTTTGAAGTGTCCCCTGTCAATACTTTAACACGAACATCAGTAATTTTAAGCATGATTAAGTCCCACCTTAGTGTGTATTTGTCTAAATTATACCCCATGCATATGCATATTTCAATATCCAATTTGCGTAAAAATGCATAAAAGTATCACGAAATAACACAAATAATTTGGTTTAAAGGAGTTATTTTAAAATAATTTGCGATTGTAAAAACATGTTGTGTAAAACAAAAGTGCTAACGACTGCTTGCACTAATTTTTTTTGAGTATAGTCATCAGTATTTAAAAATTGTATAATTAAAATAACGATGATTTAGCGAGTAGGGCGAAAAGAGGAGACAAAAACAAAGAAATAACGGAGGTATAATATGGCAAAGTATAAAGATGCGGTGAAACAACCAGGAGATTTAAGTCCTAGAGTTAAGTGGCTTAGAGACTATTACTTTGAAGGAGTAAAAAGAGATTGGAATAATGAGTATTCAGCGTATACGACGGGAACTCCTTGGGATATTCAGTTTGATGAGATGACATATTATATTGTTCCAGAAGTCTACTCTTTTATGTCAACGTTTACTACTTCTGTCAGACAGGCTGCTGAAACCATAGAAATACCTGATGATTTTTTTAAGAAGGCTATTCCTGAGAGGAAGGCCTTTTTTACTAAAAAAGCTGTGGTTGAAAAAATGCCCATAAAAATACTATATAATGATTTACTATGCGGTTCAAATTTTAACCTTATGACGTCAATGTGCTTAACAGAAAAAGAACAAAAGAAAAGGGATAAAAGGCTTAAAAAAGCAAGACAAAGTATGAGGTTTATCTACGACCATGGGTATGGAAACGGTGGGGCAACATCAGGTCACCTTATCCCTGATTATGCGAAAATTATAAAATATGGATTTAAAGAGGAATATAGGCTACTTGAAGAGAGATATGAAAGCCTTACCGAGAAAGAGAAAAGTTCTCAAAAGGGTGCACAAATCCGTGCCATGCTAACTGCTTGTACCATGCCTAAAGAGTTAGGGGAAAGATACTCTAAGTTATGCATAAGTCTTGCGGAAAAAGAAGGGGATGAAAAAAGGAAAGAAGAGCTTCTTGAGATGGCTAGGATAACTAGCAAAGTTCCTTGGGAAGGGGCCAGCAATTTTTGGGAAGCAATACAATCCCTTTGGATGACACACATGCTTGTAATGTCAGATGAAAAATATCCAGGTCCGGGCGTGTCGTTTGGACGGGTAGATCAGTATCTTTTGCCATACTATGAAGAATCCATAAAACAAGGGATGAGCGAAGATTTTATGAAGGAAATACTTGGCTGTTTCTGGGTCCACTGTAATACGGCGTATGATGCACAAATACGAGTTGGTGGCAATCAAGGTATTACTGCAGGATTTGGCCAGCTCCTTACTCTTTCAGGTCTTGGAGATGATGGGAAGGATATGACCAATGATTTGACCTACTTAATATTGGATGTAATAGATGACATGAGTCCTATATTAGAGCCCAAGCCAAATGTTAGAATCCACAACAATACTCCTGAAAAACTCCTTGATAAAATGGTTGATATGATCAGTAAAAGCCAGGGTGCTCCATTCCTAATTAATTTTGATGAAAGATCAATTGCTGGAATGCTAAGACAGGGCGTCAGAGGAAAAGTAGAACATTTAATCAACTTAAAAAACGCACATGAGTATGCACCTGTAGGGTGTTTAGAAAACACCATGGTTGGAAACGACAGGAGCGGTACAGTTGATAACAATGTTAATTTATTGAAAGCTATGGAGCTAGTTTTTGGTAATGGAAAAGATATGCTTCCTTACTTTGATCCCATGACTAACAAATATACTAAACTAAAACAATACGGTCCCAAAACAGGAGAGTTAAGTAGCCTAGATACGTTTGAGAAGTTTTATGAAGCGTATGCAAAGCAGACTGAATTTATAATCAAAAAGATGGTAGAAAACTATGAACTATCAGAAAGTATCAGGGCAGATTATAACCCGACGCCATATCTTTCAACACTTGTTAAAGGGTGTAGAGAAAAGGCATTGGATGTGACTCAAGGAGGGCCTGAGTTAAATTTTGTGACAATGGAAGCTGTTACATTTGCAACAACGGTAGATAGCTTGCTTGCAGTTAAATATCTAGTTTATGACAAGAAGGAGTGTACTTTAGAAGAACTTGTAGACGCACTTAAAGCCAACTGGAAGGGATATGAAATATTACAAACCAAAGCTCTACACAAAGCTCCAAAATACGGTAGAGATGATGATGAGGCAGACGCACTAGGGAAAAGAGTTATGGACACATGGTCTGAAGAAGTGTGGAAATATAAAACTAAATCAACAGGCCGTCAATTCCGTCCAGGTATGCTTTCTTGGAACTATTGGATAGGTGCTGGGTATATACTAAAAGCTAGTGCAAACGGTAGAAATGAAGCACAGTTTTTATCTAACGCAATATGCCCGTCTAACGGTGCTGACATAAATGGTCCAACATCGAATAGTAATTCAGTCGGGAAAGTGCTGGGAGGTAAACAAGAAAACGGAGATTATCTAGACTATATGAATAGTTTACCTAACGGAGCTAGCCATACAATCACATTTAATTCCTCACTAGTTAAAGATAGCGGACACAAGGAAAAGTTCAAATCCTTTTTAAGAGGGTATTGTAAAAATGGAGGTACCGCATTGCAAATTAACATTCTTGATGTAGATGTGCTTAAAGATGCGCAAGCTCACCCTCAAGATTATCGCCATCTATTGGTAAGAATAACGGGATATAACGCATACTTTACTTCCGTTGGGAAGGAACTACAAGACGAGATTATTGCTCGTGAAAGCCATAGACAATATTAATGAAAGTGTACAGTACTTTCGCTGGAAAGAAGCTACAGACGAGACCATCGCTAGTGAAAGCCATAGACAAATTAACGAAATTGTACAGCATTTCGTTGGAAATGAACCATAAGACTAGATTATTACTCATGAAATCTAACGAAATGGCAGAGTCATATTACTAAAGAAACAAATACTATAGAAAGGTAAGTGCATGTTAGTTTTAAATATCCAAAGAATGTCGACCGAAGACGGTCCAGGTCTTAGAACAACCTTATTTTTAAAAGGCTGTCCACTTATGTGTTGCTGGTGTCATAATCCAGAAAGCATAGATTTAAACAAGCATTTAGAGTGGGTGGGAGTAAGATGCATAGGTTGTAAGAGTTGTTTGAAAGCGTGCAAACAGGGTGCTCTTTCTAGTAACGACAAAAATGAAATAGTGATTGACCAAACTAAATGCATAAGGTGCGGCGAGTGTGTGGATGCGTGTCCTGCAGGGGCCCTTGAGTTAAAAGGCGATAGAAAAACGGTTCAAGATGTCTTTTCGGAATTAATGAAAGATAGGTCATATTGGGGCGAAAATGGTGGAGTAACTATTTCAGGAGGAGAGCCACTTCTTCAAAGCAAAAAAGTTAAAGAACTGCTTAAAATGTTCCATGAAAAAGGTGTACATACCGCATTAGATACGAGTGGTCTTTGTTCTGAGCAAGCTATTGATGATGTTTTCCCATATGTTTCGCTATTTTTGTACGACTTAAAGGTTATAGATAGGGAAAAACACATAAGGTTTACTGGACAGCCCAATGATAAAATTCTTTCAAACTATAGATATCTTGTTGATAAATGTAAAAGTACCGATAAAAAGATTTGGATAAGAACACCAATAATACCAGGCGCAACAGACAGCGATGAAAACATTATGCAAATAGCAAACATTATAAAAAACGATGATATTGATAAATGGGAACTTTGTGCTTTCAATAATTTGTGTAAAGACAAATATGACAGGCTCTATCAGGATTGGGTGTATGCAGGCAAGAGCTTGATGACAAAAAAACGCATGGATGAATTACTAAAAATAGCAAAAGAAAATGGTGTAAAAAATGCAATTTGGTCAGGAATGACAAAATTGGAAGGATAACTTAAAGGGGGTTCATAAAGATATTATGGTATGTATATTATTGTTGGGATTTAATTTAGGGAGGTGAATTATGAAAAAAAGAATGAATGGAGTTTAGTTATTGTGCTGGTCATTATGACTGCTGTTTTAGCTAGTTTCGCACTACAGGGCTGTAAAGAAAAAAATCAAGTACCTGAAGTGGAAGCAATTTGGGCAGATATGCCAGAGAATACCAATCCGAACCTAAAATGGATGGGTTTTTGGGGGTCGGATTATGACTGGCGAGAGGGGGAAGAAGCGGTGGCATTAGACAAGCTCATAGAAACAAATACCACAAATATTGACTTTATATGTGGCTGGACACCTGATAATGTTCGTATGTCCGTTGAAAAGAGTGTTAATGCAAATAGAAAAGTGTTTCTACGATGGCATCTAGGGTTTGCAGGATATAATGCTGAAGATCTTCAGCCAAAGTATAAAGAGTTCATTGATGGATATGGGGATTATGTATATGGCTTCTATATTGATGAGCCGCACTGGAATGGAATAAGCATGAAAGAATTTACAGCAAAACTAAATTTATAAGAGATAATTATCCAGGTAAAGAACTACTTGTCGTTATGGCTGTTGCAGAGTTTTGTCCAAATGCAGCCAGCCTTGTTAAGGGTTTCAATAAGGATGGAAGGTTTCAGGCTTATGTTGCTCCTGACGGATACTATGATTACTGTACTCTTTTAGGTTTTGACTTTTACACAACTTTAGGTTCATATGATAAAGAAGAAACCAACGAAATTTATCAAATTTTACATCGGGCATACATAGAGTGGTTTGTAGCTGACTTAATTGAGCTTAAAAACCCAGATCAGAAATTATGGTTTTGTGCCAAAGGGTTTTGGGTTGCTCCAAGCGATACGTCGTTTAACAGCCCATTAGAAAATAGAACAGAAGGGCTAGAGCCTGGAGATGACATCATAGACATACTTAAATGGCACTGGACATTAGCGCAAGAATATCATGATTTTGAGGGAATATGTTTCTATTCCTGGGAAAATGGATATTATGATACGTGGGGAATAGCACTAGAATCCTTTATGAGAGAGGATTTAAGTTATACTGCAGACCAGTTTGAACGTGCTGGCGATGAATATGCAGGAACATACTATAGAGAAGACTTGGTAAAACATTTTCAGCAGGTATGTAGAGCGCTCATACAAAATAATGAACATAAGCCATATTACTGTCTCGGAAATGGTGAGTTTGTGGCTTGGAAATAGATAAAAACTGAATTAACTAAAAAACTAATGTTGATAACCGTTTGTGTTGGTTAAATTTAGACAACATTATTAATTAAGAGAGGGGTATATGAACAAAATAAAAGAAGTCGATAAAAAAGATTTTGAAAATTGCTATAAAATAGCATTGGTTGCAATGTTTGATGATGAAGATGATATTCACATCGCGCTATATTCATCTCTTATGAATAAAGGCGATGACAAGTTTATATTTGGCGAGTTCGTCATAGGAGAAAGTAAACGATATATTCATGAAAAACCAAAAACAGGTTTTCTTATTATGAGTGTAAGTCGTGAGTTTTGGACAGGGAAAATGAAATTTACCCACTTTGCAACCGAAGGTGAAGATTATGTAAAACTAAATGAACAACCGCTATTTAGGTTTAATACATACATGGGAGTTCATAAAGTGCATTACGCGGATTTAATCGACATTTCTGAAAGAACTAAGCTTGATATGGGCGGAATAGTGAAAAATGCCTTAAAGGTATTGATTCGTAAAGGCTCCATAAAAGGTGATGTCAAAAAACCTGTACTAAAACCTTGGGCACAAAAGTTTTTATCGAAGATAGACACTCTTATGTTTATTGGTTTTGAAGATGAAGACGGATATCCTGTTTTAGTTCCTGTAATACAAGCTCAGGCAGTATCTCCATCTAGAATAGTGTTAACTAGAAAGCCATATGCTGATATGTTGAAAAACTTAAAAGACGGGCAAAGGGTTGCTATTTACGGTGCTAGTTTAGACATGGATGCGGTACTTGTAAAGGGTACATATCATGATTATAAAAAGGATTTAGGATATGTGGATATAGATAAGGTGTATAATACCGTTCCTCCGAAGCACGGTAGAATTTTTTAGAAAGTAACGTAGTATTAAAATTTTTGCATATTAAACCTCGCTAGTTTAGTGAGGTTTATTTTTAATTAACTGTTTTGCATTAATACACTAACTAGTGATATAATCAAAATAACGTTTTATTTTGGGAGAGTGATACATGAGATCATTTCAAGCGACTGGCGCAAAAAGGTTTGATGTAGTGGAAATAGGGTATACAGATCCTGCTCTTGTAAAGTTAAAGGTGGATTTAATAAGCCCTAGCATCACAGATGTAGCACTTTTCCAGGGAAAATTAAATATAGAGTATCCAAGAACACCTTGTCATATGGCAACAGGGATTGTAAGTGAAGATAGAGATGAGTATGGATTAAAACTTGGAACAAGAGTTTTAATTAATCCATATGTACAAGATATCGCCAACCGAAAATATTCTTTACCTAAGCTACATGGCGTGGATAAAGATGGTTTTTTGGCTAACTTTATTGAAATTCCAAATGAAAACATTTGTCCATTTCCAGAGGATGTTAAAGAGGATGAAGCTGTTTTTGCACATATAGTAGCAGTTGCTGTAAAAGCTTTACAAGACATAGAAATTGAGAAAGGTATGTATATTTCTATAATAGGCGGCTCTCTTTTAAGTCTAGTTGTTGCCCAACTTGCGTTATATTATCAGGCAATACCAATTCTAATAGCTTCTGACAAAAGATATCTTAGTTTAGCTGAAGCAGGCGGTGTTTTTTATTATATTGATGATACTAAGGAAGATGTTGTCTCTAAAGTTTTTGAAATTACTGGCGGAAGGATGTCCGACTATTGTATTTTACATGCTTTTGCAGGAAGTACAGCAACATATATGTCAGCATTGACTGCAAATGGGGGAGAGTGCAGGATTGTTAACCTCACATCTATTTATATCCCAAGAATCGATGTTAACCTAAGTGAGTTCACTAGAAAAAACCTGACTATAAAAGGTATATCTTGCGGTTTTGATTCCTTTAATACGGCTATACACATACTTGCTCAAAAACAAATATCATTTGATAACTACATAGATAAAAGAGTGGATTTAGAAGATGCTCAAGAGCTGTTTTTAGAATTATCGAAAGATCCTAATATGTACATAGCACCTGTTATAAAAGCATAATAATCTTTACCACTCCCTATAAATTGCTCTTAATACGAAGCTATGAAAGACATAGCTTTTTTCATATGTAGAAGATTTAGATTGGTTTATTTGTGATAGAAAACAGTAGTTTTATATTTTGAATTGATAGAATGCGATAATTAAAAACAATCAAAAAAACAATAGATTTAGGTCTGTAAAAAGGTTGACAATTTAAGGTATGCATTCATATAATGTGAAAGGTAAAGGAAAATAATCATAAGTGAGGTAAGCAAATTATGAAAGAAAATATACATCCAGATTATAAAGTAGTTGATGTAACCTGTGCATGTGGATCAGCATTCCGTGCTGGGACAACTAAAAAAGTCGATGTGCTTAAAGTGGATATTTGTAATCAATGCCATCCATTCTACACAGGAAAACAAAAGATAGTAGATAGTGGCGGAAGAGTAGATAAATTCCGTAAGCGTTACGGCTTAAACTAGATATCTATATTGAATTTAAAAGGGGTGCAGAGAGTTACTGCACCCTTTTTTCGTAAAAAAGATTTAAATTTGTAGGGAAGTTATGAAAAACAAGAAAAAATGTAGCAGTATAGGCGGTCAAGCTGTTCTTGAAGGTGTGATGATGCGTAGTGAAAGCGTGTCAGCAACTGCAGTGAGGGATCCGTATGGCAACATTCAAATTGAAAGTGAAAGATTTGTGCCCCTGAAAGAAAGGTCAAAGGCATATAAAATTCCAGTAATTAGAGGGATAATTAACTTTTTCTCAAGCATGGCACTAGGAATGAAAACTATTACTAGGTCAGCAGAAGTTTTTGCCGATGATATACAACATGAAGAGCCATCAAAGGCAGAAAAGTGGTTAGCTAAAAAATTCAAAGTGGATATTATGCAGATAACAACTGGGATAGGTGTAGTATTAGGGCTTTTATTTGCAGTAGCGTTATTTATTTTCTTACCAACATTTGTAACCGGAAAAATCTATGACAAGAATGTGGTAGATCTTTCGATGTATTCACCATATCTTCAGTCACTAATAAAGAATCTGACCTCAGGAGCCATAAAATTAACAATATTTGTGTTATACATTTTATCAGTAAGTTTGATGAAGGATATAAAAAGACTGTTCAGGTATCATGGTGCAGAGCATAAAACAATCAGTGCTTATGAGTATGGTCTAGAACTGACAGTTGAAAATGTGCAGAAAATG
The DNA here is from genome assembly GCA_012799455.1 of Clostridiales bacterium. Classification (GTDB taxonomy): domain Bacteria; phylum Bacillota; class Clostridia; order Christensenellales; family DTU072; genus MWEH01. The sequence goes on from JAAZLE010000039.1 coordinate 16,395, forward strand.
AAAACATCACACGATAGATGCGGTAGCACATTTATTGTAATTGTGCTGTTTTCATCTATAATTTTACTTTCACTTCTACCTTGGTTTGAGCAAAAAATATATAACTATTTAATACGCCTTGCGCTAGTTCCAGTCATAATGGGGATAAGTTATGAGTTTTTGAAGTTATTTGTAAAGTATGATAATTTCTTAACTAAGATTTTAAAAGCTCCAGGACTTCTTCTTCAAAAACTCACAGTTAAAGAGCCAGATGATGAAATGGTAGAAGTTGCAATAGCTGCGTTTAAAAAGGTTTTAGAAATGGAGGCAGACCCAGAAATCAAACCAGTTAGTTTCAGTATATATACAAGCATGGTAAAAGCTAAGAAAAAACTTGCTGAAATGCTTGCCTACGAAGGAGTAAAAAGAAATTATACGGAAGCAGAAAAGGAAGAGAGAAAAGAAGAAATCGCAAGAGAAGTAGAGCTAATCTTAATGGCAGTACTAGGGCTAACAAAACATTCCGAGCTTTCTTCAATTGTAAGAATATCAGCTGTAGATATGGACAAAGCAAAAGATATTGCGACAAGAAGGCAATCGGGTGAGCCACTCCAATATGCGATAGGGGAGACAAACTTTTACGGCATAGATTTTATTGTAGATAAAAGGGCGTTAATACCTAGGTTTGAAACCGAAATTCTTGCAGAAAAGGCGGTAAAAGAAATTGAATCCAGAAGTGATTCATGTGAGGTTTTAGATATTTGTACGGGTAGTGGTGTTATTGCGATAAGCATTAAAAAACTGACAAATGCAAATGTAGTTGCTTCAGACGTTAGTGCTTCTGCATTATCTCTTGCTAAAGAAAACGCTGCTAAAAACGAGGTAGAGATAGATTTCATACACTCAGATTTGTTTGAAAAAATAACTGGGAATTTTGATGTTATTACAGCAAATCCTCCATACATAAAAGAAGAAGATATTAGTGGGCTAGATGAAGAAGTTAAAAACTTTGAACCAATACTTGCTCTTAATGGTGGTGTAGATGGGCTTGATTATTATAGGAGAATAAGTAAAGAGTATAATAATTACCTAAAGCCAGGTGGAGTAATGTTTTTAGAAATAGGCATTGGGCAAAAAGAAGATATCGAAAAACTATTTGGGGAAAATGTAGTGGAGTTTTATGAAGATTACAACACTCCTAAAATACCAAGAATAGTAAAAATAAAAGCAAATAATTAAAACGATTTAGATATAATATACGGGTGAAATAAATGATTAACAGATTACAAACAATGAAAGAAAGATATGAAGAGCTTGGTGAGCTAATAGGACTTCCTGAGATCGTTGCAAGACAGGATGAATGGCAAAAACTAGTTAAGGAACATAGCCAGTTAATGCCTATAGTCACTGCGTTTGAAGAATATTTAAAATATTCTGAAGACATGGAAGTTTGTAGCGAAATGATGCATGGTAAAGATAGAGAAATGGCTGAGCTTGCTGAAATAGAATACTACGAAATTAGAGATAAAAAGGATGCAAAGGAGTTAGAACTTAAGACATTATTACTACCAGTAGATCCGATGGATGAGAAAAACGTTATCATCGAAATTAGAGCAGGTGCAGGTGGTGAAGAAGCGGGGCTGTTTGGTACGGAACTTATGCGCATGTACAAAAGATTTGCAGAAAGAATGAATTGGTCGGTAGAGGATATAAACATTAACATGACCGAGCTTGGGGGCGTTAAAGAAGTATCTTTCTTAATAAAAGGACAAGGTGCATATTCTAAAATAAAGTACGAAAGTGGAGTTCATAGGGTGCAAAGAGTGCCGGCAACTGAAAGTCAAGGTAGAGTACATACCTCAACCATCACTGTAGCAGTGCTTCCAGAACTTGAGGATACCGATATAGAAATTAATGAAAAAGAGTTTAAAATAGATACATTTAGAAGTAGCGGTGCAGGTGGACAGCATGTCAATAAAACCGAAAGTGCAATCAGGATAACCCACTTAGTTACAGGGCTAGTAGTTGAATGCCAAGATGAAAGATCTCAGCTTAAAAATAAAGATAGGGCCTGGAAAATAATGAGAGCTAAACTATATGAGCAAGCACGTGAAAAGCAGGAAAAAGAATATGCTGAAACAAGAAGAATGCAGGTTGGAATGGGTGATAGAAGTGAAAGAATAAGAACGTATAACTATCCACAGGGAAGAGTTACCGATCACCGCATAAATAAAACCATGTATAGTTTAAGTGAGTTTCTAGATGGCGATATGTTTGAAATGTTAGAAGCTTTGGCTGTCGCAGATCAAGCAGAAAAGCTCGCCTCACATAACGAAGAATAGAAAGATTTTACATTTATTTTGCACTAAAATGCATAAAGCAGGTGTTTTTATGTGTTTTAGTCACTAAAAAGGTCGCATAATTTCAATGCGACTTTAATTAGTTGTCTTTTTATTAAATATTAATATATAATACTTTCACTGCTTTGTTATATTGAATGCTAAATTAGTTTATTAACATCATTTATGCGGTTTTAAGTACTAGTGAGTCTTTTAGTTTACGAAAGGGAAATCAAAATGTTATTTGGCGAAATGCCAGATTAAGAGGTATCAAATGAAAGATCATGTATTTTACAACGAGAGTATGAATTTACTGGAAACACATAACTTTACGCACGAACTTCAGGACGTAAAAACCCCTAGGTTGTTTAGAGAAATGTTCCCATATACAGAAGTACCCAAAATCCTTTTTAACTTTACACACGTTCCTATGAACTGTCCTGAAGAAATATGGATGACAGATACAACCTTTAGAGATGGTCAACAAGCTGTTACTCCCTTTACAGTTGAACAAATTGTACACATATTTAAACTGCTATCTAAACTAGGCGGGCCTAATGGGCTTGTAAGGCAAAGTGAGTTTTTTATATATACTGAAAAAGATCAAGAAGCCGTTAGAAGGGTACAAGACTTAGGGTTAAGGTATCCTGAAGTAACAACTTGGATAAGGGCAAATCCGAAAGATTTCCAATTAGTAAAGGAAATGGGTGTAGAAGAAACTGGTATTTTAGTGTCATGTTCTGACTATCATATTTTTAAGAAAATGAACTTAACCAGAAGCCAGGCTATCGAAAAATACTTAGGTGTTGTTAAGCAAGCAATTGATGCAGGAATTAAACCAAGATGTCATTTTGAAGACATAACAAGAGCTGACTATTATGGATTTGTAGTTCCCTTTGCTGCCAAGTTAAAAGAACTAATGGACGAAAGTGGTGTGCCAATTAAGATTCGTTGTTGCGATACGATGGGGTTAGGTGTAAGTTTCCCAGGAACTGCGATGCCAAGAAGCGTGCAAGGTATAATTTATGGACTTCATCACTATGCAGATTTTCCATCTTCACTTTTGGAATGGCATGGTCATAATGACTTTTATAAAGTTGTAACTAACTCCACTACAGCATGGCTATACGGTGCAAGTGCAGTTAACTGTTCAATATTTGGAATAGGTGAAAGAACGGGTAATTGTCCTCTTGAAGCAATGGCAATGGAATATGCTTCTATTAGAGGCACAACAAATGGTATGGACTTATCCGTAATTACAGAAATAGCAGATTACTATCAAAAAGACATGGGATATAAGATTCCATCTAGAACACCTTTTGTAGGCAGGTTGTTTAATGTAACAAAAGCGGGCATTCACGCAGATGGACTTTTAAAAGATCAAGAAATATATAATATTTTTGATACGCAAACCATTTTAAATAGACCACCTCTAGTCGTTATTGACGTGCATTCCGGTCTTGCAGGCATTGCATTTTGGATAAACTCTTATTTCGGGTTGACAGGCGAGATGGTTGTTGACAAAAAAGAAGAAATGATAGTAGAAATTAATTCAATTATACAAGGAATGTATGCCGAAGGCAGAGTAACATCAATATCCGATGAAGAAATGGTTGCGATGATAGATAGAATTGATCCAACAAGACTTAGAAAGTTTTTGAAGCATAAAAAAATAAATTAAACCCAAGTTTTAAGCATTTTATTAAAACAGTAGTCTATTAGTGTGTCAGTTGTGTCATAGTAGTGCAACGGTAGATGGGCTCTTGTGTGTTAAAGGTAAGTGTAAATTTCGATAGTTTATTATTGGTGCTATTTTGCAATGCCTCTTGAAATAATGATAAAAAATGCTAGAATATAGATATAACAATTTTTTGTGAGGATTTTTATGATAAAAATTATTTACGGTGCAAAGGGTTCGGGTAAGACAAAGGAAATTATAGAAGCAGCTAACAAAAGAATTGAAACTGACCAGCTTGGAGACACCGTTTTTATAGCAGACACATCTAGGTACATACACGACATAAAATATCAAATAAGATTCACTAATACAAAAGAAACTAATATTACGACAGAAGATGGCTTTTTAGGATTTGTTCAAGGAATGCTAGAAGCTAATTATGACATTCGGTACTTCTATGTAGATGGAGTTGCTAGAATGATAGATAAACCAATAGAAGAAATGGAAGGGTTTTTGTTAAAGTTAGAACAAGTAGCACAAAAGACAGAGGCTACATTTGTATTAACTATATCTAGAGACCTAGAAGATCTACCAGATTTCATAAGGAAATATATAAAATAATGGAATATATTAGTACTAGAGGCGGTGCAGGTGTATCTGCAGGGACTGCCATTTTAAAAGGTATTGCTGACGACGGTGGACTATATGTCCCGTCGTCATTTCCAGTATTAACCAAAGAGTTAATGAAGGAAATGATAGAAATGGAGTATTATGAGCGTGCTGCTGAAATACTCAGTATGTATTTAACTGACTACACTAAAGAAGAAATTTTAGAGTATGCTGAAAAAGCATATAGTAGGTTTGATGGAGACCCAGCACCAGTTATAAAGATAGAAGATATTTATTTACTGGAACTTTTCCATGGACCAACTAGCGCATTTAAGGATATCGCATTGACAATACTTCCTTACCTTATGCATGCTGCAAGAGTTAAGTCTGGCGAAAAGGGAAAAACCCTTATTTTAGTGGCAACTTCTGGGGACACTGGAAAGGCAGCTTTAGAGGGGTTTAAAGATGTTGAGGGAACTGAGATAGTAGTGCTTTACCCTGCTAAAGGCGTTTCTGAATTACAAAAACTACAAATGCAAGTATCCGAAGGGGAAAATGTGCATGTAATAGGTATTAGTGGTAATTTTGATGAAGCCCAGACTCTGGTGAAAAACATATTTAATAGTAAAGAAGCAAACGAAAAGTTTAAAAAACTTGGGTATAGTTTAAGTTCGGCTAACTCCATTAACTGGGGTAGATTAGTTCCGCAAATAGTGTATTACATATCTGCATACTTAGACATGTTAGGATGTGACGAAATTAAATGGGGCGAAAAAATTAATGTTGTAGTTCCAACGGGGAATTTTGGTAACATTTTAGCTGCATACTATGCTATGAAAATGGGTCTTCCGATTAAAAAATTAATTGTAGCAAGTAATAGTAACAACGTGCTAACAGACTTTTTTAATGATGGAAAATATGATGCAAATCGCACTTTTCATAAGACCATAAGCCCCTCTATGGATATACTGGTATCATCAAATTTAGAAAGGTTACTTTTTGAGTTCGCTGGAAGAGATCCCAAAATTGTTAAAAAATGGATGGAAGAACTAAAAACAAAAGGTGAATATACGATAGATAAAGCTGAACTGGCAAAAAAACTCCCAGAGTTTGTGGGATATATGTCCTCTGAGGAAGACACAAAAGATGGGATACTTGCATTTTATGATATGACTGATTATGTGTTAGACCCACATACTGCTGTAGCGGTTAATGCCTGTTATGATTATCAGTACGATACCAATGATAAAACTAAAACGTTGGTCGTTTCTACTGCTAGCCCGTATAAATTTTCGAAAGATGTGTTTGAAATAATTACAGGTAAAAAAGAGCCAAATGCTATAAATGCTATGAAGCGCTTATATGATTATGTATTAATCGATGTTCCAAGCAACTTATTAGAACTTGATATGATGGAGATTTTACATGATATCGAGGTCGATACTCAAGATGCAGAAAAGACCATTTTTTCTGTTTTGAAAAAGTAGGAACGTAAGCTAAAATAAGTCGTTATACGTTAATATTATAACCGTATTTTTTAAAGCCCCATTAATAACTTGAATATTTATGCTTTAGCCTTTAAAATATTAAGGATTAATATAAGCTATTTTTTAGGAGTTAAAAAATGACCGAGAATAAACCAGAAAGAAAACCTATACTATATAGTGGCATACAGCCCACGGGAGATTTAAATTTAGGAACATATATTGGCGCTGTACATAACTGGTTAAAAATTCAAGATGATTATTTATCCATTTACGGGATAGCTGATTTACATGCTCTCACAGTTAGAAGAAATCCACAAGAGTTTAGAAAAACTACGTGGTCACTTTTTGCGCAGTATGTTGCATGTGGTTTAGATCCAGAAAAATCAATATTATATTTTCAATCTCATGTACATCAACATGCTGAATTATCCTGGATACTAGGATGTTATACATATATTGGGGAATTGCAGCGTATGACTCAGTATAAAGATAAGTCTGCACAGCACTCTGATAATTTAAACATTGGTCTTTTAGACTATCCTGTCTTAATGGCAGCGGATATTTTACTATACCAAGCAAATGTAGTTCCAGTAGGAGTAGATCAAAAACAGCATTTAGAATTAACTAGAGATATAGCCATAAGGTTTAATAATGCATATGGAGATACTTTTGTTGTGCCTGAAGGTAACTTTGGAAGTTTAGGTGATAAAAAGATTTGTAGCCTACAAGACCCTACAAAAAAGATGAGCAAATCCGATCCTAATCCAGATAGCATAATTAGCATCGTTGAAACTCCGGACCAAATTATGAAAAAAATAAGAAGAGCGGTAACTGATTCAGAAGCAGTTGTAGAATATAGAGAAGATAAACCAGGAGTTTCTAACCTTCTAGAAATCTTTAGCGCTATGAGTGGAAGGGGTATAGATGATTTAGTGAAAGAGTATCATACTGCTGGGTATAAGACCTTTAAAGAAGCTGTAGGCGAATCTATTGTTGAAAAAATGCGCCCAATCAGAGAAGAGTACGAAAGATTAATGCAAGATAAAAACCACCTCATTGATTTAGCTAGCCAAGGTGCAGAGCGCGCTGCATATTTAGCAGAAAAAACGTTAGCTAAAGTAAAAAGGAAAATAGGACTTACAGATCTTAAGAAAAAATAGATTAAAACTTAAAGGGTGTTGAGTTGTTTGGATATGTAAAAGCGGATAAACCCAATATGTTGATTAAAGATCATACTGAATACAAGGCGTATTATTGTGGTCTATGTAAAAGCATCGCAAAGAAAAACCCTCAATTTATGAGGATGTCCGTAAATTTTGATATTGTTGCTCTTAGTTTAATAGCACATAACTATGCAAAATTTAAACCCACCGCCAAACTAGGCAGGTGTGTAATTCACCCAATTAGTAAAAAATTCCCCATTTTAGAACATAATGAAATACAAGCACGCATAGTGGATATAAACACTATTTTAGGTTATTACAAACTTAAAGATGATGTAGCTGATGAAAAGGGATTAAAGAAAAAAATTGCTAAGTTGTATGTAAGGCCAAAATATAAAAGGGCAGCAAAAAGGATGCCTGAATTCGATAATGCTTTAAGTAAAATATATAATGATTTTGATGAGATACAAAAAAGCGAGACAATAACAAATAAGCTACCAGCACTTCTAAACAAGTCTGCTGAGATGCTTATTGCTGTAGGCAAGGCAGCATGTCCTAACTATGATGAGCCACTTATAGATTTTTGTGACAACTTGGGGCGCTGGATATATTTAATAGATGCATATGACGATATGGAAAAGGATACAAAGAAGAAAAGCTTTAACCCACTTCTTAAAACGAATTACGATTTAACAGAAGAAGATTTAGATAAAATTACTATTATGGTAGAAGCTAATCTCAAGGAATATATAGCTCGTATGAAAGAAGCATATGACCTTATGGATATAACAATATCCGAAGGGGCACTATCTAATGTGGTATACATGGGACTAAATGCAGAAACAGATGCGGTGTTAAAAAACAGAGGTAAAGCTTGTAAAATCACATTGCTGTAATAACTTATTTACCTGGATTTATACAAAATAGGGTAAATAATATAGTAAGTGGCAGCGGGTTATGATATAATCTACAAATATAGAAAGGAAGGAAATATTATGCAAAAATCCCCATTTGAAATTTTAGGCGTAAAAGAAAATGTGACTCAAGAAGAACTTTATCGTGCGTACAAAAAAGAAAGATCAAAGTATGATGAAATGAGGTTCGAACCAGGCGAAAGGGGAGCAGAGGCATGCGCTAGAATAGATGAAATTGAACTTGCATACAGAGATGCAAAAGATATCTTAGCAGCCGTTTCAGTGGTAGAGGCTGAGGTAGTTGTAGATGGCGTGACTGGTAATCGCTTAGATACAGCCGACCAGTTAATTAAAGAGAAAAAGTACAATGAAGCAAGAGCTGTTTTAGATTCCATAGATTACAAAAACGGCCAATGGTATTATTTAAGCTCCATAATAAATTATGCACAAGGCAATAAAGAGGCTGCAAAAGACGACTTAGAAAAGGCAGTCAACGAAGAGCCAACAAACGAAAGATATAAGTCAGCACTAAATAGATTAAATGCCAAAATGGCTGGTGGTCCTGGGGCAAATAGAACGGAATATTACGCAAGAGAAGGTGGTCAGTCTCCATATACAAACAGGCATACTGATAGAGGCGAGGCACCACGTAGAGGGGTTGGCCCTTGCGATATATGTGCAGGGCTACTTTGTGCAGATTGTTGCTGTGAATGTATGGGTGGAGACTTAATTAGTTGTTGCTAAGCTTTCCTTACCTTAGACATAGTAAGTAAAAAATACAGACACAATGAAAAAAAATAGAATATTTGGTCATAGTATCGCATTGGCAGGAATAGGCGCTGCCATATCATTAGGCGCGGTTATCGCGTCTTTTTATATTCAACAAGTATCGATAACACTAAATATTATTGCTGTAGTTGGAATAATGCTTCCACTATCAAAAGAGTACTATAAAGAAGCTATACTTGCTTACGCAGCAACATGTCTTCTTGGTGGCATATTTGCAAATATCCACATATTATCATTTGTTTTCGGGGGCGCATATGCCATATATACGGTAATGGTATATAACCAAAAAATAAAGCTTCATATAGTTATATGTTGGCTAATTAAAATAGCATATGCAATCTTTGTGTTTTTTATAATGTATTACTTAGCAAAAGTTTTTGTAATTAATTTTGAAAAACTTAACACAATAATAGATCTTAGTAGCAATACAAAGGTGCAAATATATGTGATGTTCAACATAATATTTGTAATATTGTTTATACTCTACGATATTGGACTAATATTTATGTATAAATTAACCATTAAAACAATGGAAAGAGTACTTCCAACGAAAGGCAACAAGTCTAAAGAAGATAAAATAGAAGACGGTGAAGGTAGTCCGTATGGAGATGATTATATAGAAGACGAAGAAGTTTCTAATCAAAAGGAAATAGATAATAAAGACCCAGATGATAATCAAGACAAGCAAGCATAAGCTTTGTCACCTAATATAAGGGTAATTATAACTGCAAAAGATACATATTTGACATCAAACTAGTGTGTATATAAAATTTAAGGTAAAGGTAATAATATGAGCATTGTAACTATAGGAAATGATTGGGATAAGCTTTTAAGAGAGTCTTTCGAAAGCGATTGGTATCAGGAACTTAGACAGTTTCTCATTGATGAGTATACTAATGAAACTATATATCCCAATATGTATGATTTATACAATGCTATTCGTACTACATCGTATGAAAATACCAGGGTTGTAATAATAGGTCAAGACCCGTATCATGGTCCAGGACAAGCACATGGATACTGTTTTTCTGTTAAGCCTGGGGTACAGCCCCCGCCATCTTTAAAAAATATATTTCAAGAGATAAATAATGATTTAGGTATCAAAACTCCAAATAATGGGTGTCTAATACCTTGGGCAGAGCAAGGTGTATTATTATTAAATGCTATTTTAACTGTTAGAAAATCCAGCCCATTATCACACAAAGGAAAGGGTTGGGAAAAATTGACAGATAAGATTATTTCGCTTTTAAATGATAGAGAAGATCCTGTAATATTTTTGTTATGGGGCGCTCCTGCAAGGGCTAAAAAAGCACTGATTACAAACCAGAGACATTATGTTTTAGAAGCACCGCACCCATCTCCTCTGTCTGCATATGCAGGTTTTTTCGGGTGTAAACATTTTTCAAAGACTAACAGTCTACTTGCACTTCTTGGTAAGCAACAAATAGACTGGCAAATACCGGATGTATAAAGATTTAATAGGGGTAGTAATATGGATTTTAAAAAGGAAGTTGAACATAGAGTCCAATGGATAAAAGATGTTATTAAAAGTGCTGGTGCAAAAGGTATCGTACTTGGCATGAGTGGTGGCAAGGATTGTGCTCTTGTTGGCATATTAGCCAAAATGGCAACGCCAAACGTAGTAGGAATAGTTATGCCATGTGAATCATCTAAAAACTATAAAGAGGATAGAGATGATGCAATTTCGCTTTGTAATAAATTCGATATACAAGTAGAGGAGGTAGATCTTACAAATATAAAGAAGTTATTCAGGCAAGTCTTAGAGCCTTTAGCTCCAGAAAATCCACCCATCGCATATGAAAATATAAACCCAAGGCTTAGAATGATAACGCTGTATAACTATGCTCAACGTAAAGGCTATCTAGTGGCTGGGACCGGCAATAAAAGTGAAAGAACTATGGGGTATTTCACTAAGTGGGGAGATGGCGCATATGATTTAAATCCCATTGGTGATCTTGTGGTTAGCGAAATATATGAGTTGCTTGAGTATTTAGGTTGTCCAGAAAATATCATTAAAAAAGCGCCTTCAGCAGGTTTATATGAAGGGCAAACTGATGAAATTGATATGGGTATAAAATATGAAGATTTAGATAGATATATTCTTACGGGAGTTGGAGCAAAAGAAAACATTGAAAAAATAGAATCCACATTTAAAAAGACTGAGCACAAACGAAATATCGGAAGAATTTATCCTAATTGATAATAAAATCAAAAATAATTCGGTTTTGATGCAGTGTTTCAGTAAAAAATGCAATTTTTTAGATAATCAGTTATTAAATGGTAGTGATTTTCGCGTATATATACGCGTAAACTAATAATAAAGAAGAAGTTTTTCACTAGTCAACGATTAAATCGTGTGATATAATCACAAAGGCTTGTATTAATATTTCAAGCATTTTCATTCAATAAATCTTTGGTGGAGGTTATCAATGGCAAAAATCAAACTGACAAAAGTGCCGTTCAAAGGCACGAAAGAACAGGCAGCAGAACTTGACGCAATTCTTGCAGAGTTGGTGGATGTTCCCGGTGGTCTAATGCCTGCATTGCAAAAAGCACAAAAAATTTATGGATATTTACCCATAGAAGTGCAAACTCGTATCGCTGATGCGTTTGGTGTATCAGTAGAAGAAGTTTTTGGGATTTCAACCTTTTATTCCTTGTTTACACTAAATCCGAAAGGCAAAAATGAAGTCTCTGTATGTTTAGGTACAGCTTGTTATGTAAAGGGCGCAGGCGATTTAGTTGATGGTCTTGTAGACAAGTTGGGAATAAAAGCTGGTGAAACAACTGCAGATGGAGAGTTCTCATTAGTAGAAACACGTTGTGTTGGTTGTTGTGGTCTAGCTCCCGTTGTAACTATTAACGGCGATGTGTATGGTAAACTCGTTCCAGAACAACTTGATGAAATACTTGCAAAGTATAAGTAATTTAGGGAGGTAGTGAAATGAAATCAGTAAGTGAAATTAATGCAATTCGTGATAAAAAACGCGCAGAAATTATTGATATGAAACCAGGCGTTGCTAAGACTCGCGTGGTTGTCGGTTATGCAACATGTGGTATGGCAGCAGGTGCTACACCCGTTTTGGAGACTTTTAAGAAAGAAGTTGCAAAGAGAAAACTAAAGGATGTAGATGTTACTTATGCAGGTTGTTTAGGTATGTGTAAATTAGAGCCCATCGTGGAAGTACTTGTACCAGGACAACCCAAAATCACATACATATATGTTGATGCTGAAAAGGCTAAGAAGATAGTTGAATCTCATCTAGTTGATGGGAAACCTTGTGAAGAATTTATGATTTCTTCAAATGATTAATTGAGTGGAGGGAAATCTAATGACAAATACAAAGCATGTTATAAATTCACTATCAGAAACTAATTTTTACAAAAAGCAAGTAAAGATAGCACTTAGAAATAGTGGAATAATTAATCCAGATAATATTGATGAATACATTGCATATGATGGCTACCAAGCTCTTATTAAAGTGTTGACAGGAATGCAACCTCAAGAAGTTATTGATGTAATTAAAGCATCAGGTCTTCGCGGAAGGGGCGGCGGCGGATTCCCAACTGGTTTAAAATGGCAGTTTACAAGAAATGCAGTAGGTAAAGTTAAGTACGTATGCTGTAATGCAGATGAAGGTGACCCAGGTGCATTCATGGATAGATCCATTCTAGAGGGTGACCCACACTGTATAATCGAAGCTATGACAATTGCTGGCTATGCGGTTGGTGCTCAAAAAGGATTTATATATATTAGAGCAGAATATCCAGTTGCAGTTGAGCGTTTACTAAAAGCAGTTGCACAAGCTAAAAAGTATGGTCTTTTAGGCAAAAACATACTAAAGTCAGGATTTAGTTTTGATATCGAAATAAGACTAGGATCAGGCGCATTTGTTTGTGGTGAAGAAACTGCTCTTATGGCCTCTATCGAAGGTAAAAGAGGAGAGCCAAGACCAAGACCTCCATTTCCAGCAAATAAAGGATTATTTGGAAATCCAACAGTACTAAATAACGTTGAAACATATGCGAACGTACCACAAATAATTGTTAAGGGTGCAGAATGGTTTAACTCAATTGGAACTGAAAAGTCAAAAGGAACAAAAGTTTTCGCCCTTGGTGGTAAAATAGTTAATACAGGATTAGTTGAAATTCCAATGGGAACAACTATAAGAACCGTTGTTGAAGACATAGGTGGTGGAATTCCGAATGGTAAAAAGTTTAAAGCCGTTCAAACAGGCGGCCCATCAGGTGGCTGTATTCCCGCAGAATTTTTAGATCAACCAATAGACTATGAAAACTTAGCAAAAATTGGTTCCATTATGGGATCGGGTGGATTCATAGTCATGGACGAAGACAATTGCATGGTTGATATTGCAAAGTTCTTCTTATTGTTTACACAAGATGAAAGCTGTGGTAAATGCGTGCCTTGCCGTATTGGAACAAAGAGACTTCTAGAATACCTAGAGAGGATCACAGAAGGAAAAGGCAAGCCATCAGATATCGAGGAAATGAAAGAACTGAGCGAATACATAAAAGATACTTCGCTTTGTGGTTTAGGTCAAACAGCTCCAAACCCTGTACTTTCAACAATAAGATTCTTTGAAGATGAATATATTGCGCACGTTGAGGATAAAAAATGCCCAGCAGGCGTATGTAAATCACTAATGCAATACGAAATACAAGACAATTGTATTGGTTGTACTCTTTGTGCTAGAAAATGTCCAGTTGGTGCTATAACCGGCAAGGTCAAAGAAAAGCACGTAATAGATCAAACCAAGTGCACTAAGTGCGGTGTCTGTATGGATAACTGTAAGTTTAAAGCTATTGTTAAGAAATAGTGGGAGGGTCATGTGATATGAGTAAAATGATTAATCTTAAAATTAACGGTCAAAATATAAGCGTAAAAGAAGGAACCACTGTACTAGAGGCAGCAAGACAAGCGGGAATCAGAATTCCCACGTTATGTTACCTAAAAGACATAAATAAGCTAGGTGCTTGTAGAGTATGTGTGGTAGAAGTTAAGGGTGCAAGAAGCCTAGTTGCTTCATGTGTATATCCCGTATCAGAAGGCATGGAAGTAATTACAAATAGTCCAAGAGTACTTGAAAGTAGAAAAAAGACTATCGAATTACTTTTATCTGACCACGATAAAAAGTGTCTATCATGCGTAAGAAGTGGAAATTGTGAACTACAAACTTTATCTACTGAACTAGGTTGTGACGCATCAAACTTTGAAGGAGAAAAGAATGAATATCCATTAGATGAGTCCACTCCATATCTTGTACGTGATAACAACAAATGTATTATGTGCCGTCGCTGTGTGGCTGCATGTAAAGAGTATCAATCAATAGCTGTTATCGGCGCAAATGCCAGAGGTTTTAGAACACACGTAGGCAGTGAATTCAGTAAGCCATTAATGGAAGTAGCCTGTGTTGGTTGTGGTCAATGTATAAACGTTTGCCCAACAGGAGCACTTAGAGAAAGAGATGAAATAGACGAAGTATATGCTGCAATTAATGATCCATCAAAGGTAGTTATTGTAGGAACAGCTCCTTCAGTAAGAGTAGGGTTAGGCGAAGAGTTTGGTAACCCCATTGGAACAAACGTAGAAGGTAAAATGGTTGCAGCACTTAAGAAACTTGGATTCGACTGGGTTTTTGACGTAAACGTAACTGCAGACTTAACAATACTTGAAGAAGGAACCGAGTTTATTGGCAGAGTATTAAACGGCGGTAAGTTACCAATGATTACAAGCTGCTCACCTGGCTGGATTAAGTACATTGAGCACTATTATCCAGATTACTTAGCTCACTTATCTTCTTGTAAATCCCCACAACAGATGTTTGGTGCGGTATGCAAGACATATTTTGCAGAAAAGATGGGATTAGACCCCAAAAATATTGTAGTAGTTAGCATTATGCCATGTACTGCTAAGAAGTTTGAAAAGACTAGACCATATCAAAATGCAGCTGGTGAAGGCATTCAAGACATAGACTATGCACTAACTTCAAGAGAACTGGCAAGGTTCATTAAGAGACAAGGCATTATGTTTAATGAATTAAAAGATGAAGCATTTGATGCTCCTATGGGTATTGCATCAGGCGCAGGCTTAATATTTGGAGCAACTGGTGGCGTTATGGAAGCAGCACTTCGTACAGTATATGAAGTACTTGAAGAAAAAGAACTCAAAGATCTTGATTTCAAAGCTGTTAGAGGAACAAAAGGCATTAAAGAAGCCGTTATACCAGTACACGTAAAAGGCAATCTAGTCAATGTTAAAGTTGCAGCAGTAAGCGGTCTTGCCAATGCTAAAGTAATTATGGAAAAGATAAAGAAAGGCGAAGCCGACTATCATTTCATAGAAGTTATGGCATGTCCTGGTGGTTGTGTTAACGGTGGCGGTCAGCCAATTCAACCTGCAGATGTTAGAAACAATGTTGAAGTTAGAAAAGTTAGAGCTTCTATGCTTTACAAGACAGACAAAAACATGAAACTAAGAAAGAGCCATGAAAGTCCAGTCGTAAAAGAACTATATGATACATATTTTGTAAAGCCAGGCAGTGAAAAAGCACACCACATCCTACACACTAAATATGTTGCAAGAGGTAAATAATAATTAGGAAGTAGGATAGATGGCAAAAAAAACAAGGAGACCTAAAAAAGTAGTTAAAGACGATTATAATCCACCATATGAAGCAAGTGTGTTACAACAGTCTATTGATTTTTTAGAGTTACCTGAAGAAATATCAGATAAACTGAAAGCAGCGAAAATCGAAACGGTTTTCGCTGTTTGCAAGTTAAATGAGCGTGCGCTTCTCCATGTAAACAGATTTAACAAGAAAAATTTGTTTGTGCTAAGAAAGGTTCTAAATCACAAAGGGTTGGATATAAGACCAAGTGAAGAATCTGTATCGAGGCAACCAAAGAAAGGAGAGAAAACGGCGCCTACTCAACCCAAAAAGGAAGTTAAAGGCAAAAACACTGCCCAAAAGGGCAGAAATCAAGATGCACGGCCTGAAAAAACGGAAAACCAAAGTGTTTCACAAAAAGAACAACGTAGGATGCAAAAACCACAACCAACACAAGTGGTTCATGATAAGGATATATACATCAAAATTAACCTAAACGGTAAATGGGGTTTTGAAAACAGAGATGGTAAAGTTGTAATAAAACCTTTTTATGATGAGGTGTTTAACTTTAAAGAGGATTTATGCTGTGTCATGAATGATGATAAGTATGGATACATAGACAGGCATGGTAAAGTTATAATTCCACTTGAATATGATTTAGGTGCATCTTTTAGCGAAGGCTATGCTTGCGTATACCGTGGTGAAAAGTGTGGCTACATCAACAAAGAAAATGAAGTTATAGTTGACTTTGAATTTGATGCCGGCACCGCAGTCGAAGGTAATGAATGCCGTGTTAAAAAGGATGAAAGATGGGGAGAAATGCATCTTGACGACCCAACGTCTATCCGCTGGATAATATAGTCTAGCACATATAAAAACACAGTTATAAATAACATTTTTAAAGAAAAACAAATCGTTTAATCACAATGTTTTATGTTAAATGTTTTGTTTGCCAACTATATGTTATTATGATAAAATAGTCAAGTATCAAAAATCCAAGCAACGAGGAGAATAAGATGGCGAATATTAAGCAACAGAAAAAACGCATTATAACCAGTGCAAAAGCAAATCAAATTAATAAGGCTAAGCGTACAAGAATAAAGAATCTAAATAAGGAGTATTTATCCTTTATAGAAGCAAAAGACGTAGCAACAGCAGAAGCGGTTCTACCAGAATTAGTATCTCACTTAATGAAGTCTAATACTATGCATAGAAAGGCAAGCAGCAGAAAGATTGCTAATGCTACAAAACTTCTTGATAATCTTAAAAAAGAACTAGCCCAATAAATATATAGACCTATTAGGTCTTCATTTCTGGGTGTGGCGCAGCTTGGTAGCGCGCTTGAATGGGGTTCAAGAGGCCGGGAGTTCAAATCTCTTCACCCAGACCAATAAAAAATCAGCACGCTATGCGATACACAGATATTAAAACCTGCTAATATAAGCAGGTTTTTTCATCTTTAAAAGTATTAACTATGGGTGATAAAGGCTTAATCTTTGGCTTTTAAAATTATCCTTGCGAAAATCGGGGCTTATATAGTATTATAGTACTGTACGTTATATATATAATAATTAAGGAGAGGAATATAGATGGCAAGTTATACCAAAGATAAAATTAGAAACATTGCTTTTATCGGACATAGTGATGAAGGAAAAACCTCGCTCTTAGAAGCGATTTTATTTAACACCAAAGTAATAAGCAGAATGGGAAAAGTCGAAGACGGAACAACCATGTCTGACTTTGATCCTGAAGAAGTTGCAAGAAAGATGTCAATAGGATTATCTCTTGCATATACTGACTACAAAGGCTACAAGATTAACATTTTAGATGTTCCTGGCTTTTTTGACTTTGAGGGAGAACTCGTTTCAGCACTAACCGTTGCTGATGCTGCTGTACTTGTAACAAGTGCAACAGGTTCAATATCAGTTGGAGCAGAACTTGCATTAGATTATTGTATTGCAAATAAAATCCCAGTAATAATTTGGGTAAACGGTGTTAACAAGGAAAACACATCATATACAGGAACTGTAAATGCATATAAAGAAAAGTATGCACCCAAAATTACTGTTATCGAATATCCAATTATGGATGGAAACAAATTAGTCGGATATGTTGATGTTATGTCTGGAAAAGCTTTCGATAGAGACGGTAAAGCCAAGGATGTTCCTGCAAATCTAGCAGAAACTGTAGAAGAAGAAAAAGGAGCATTAATTGAACTAGCAGCTGAAGCTAGCGAAGCACTACTTGAAAAGTTTTTTAGTGGCGAAGAATTTACAACAGAAGAAGTATCTAAGGGTATTAAAACAAGAGTAACTGCAGGCGAAGCTATCCCAATGTTAGCAGGCGTTGCTGTTGGTCCTGACTATTCAATAACAACACTATTAGACAGAATAGTAAACCTGTTCCCATCCGCAGCAGAGTCAAGACCAGTGAAATACATATCAGCAGGTTCAGATGAAGAAAAAGAAATGTTAGTTTCTAGCGAAGGCGGGTTTGCAGCGCAAATATTTAAATCTTTTGTAGACCCATTCGTAGGAAAACTATTAATGGTTAAGGTCATCAGAGGATCGGTAAGCAGTGGCGATACAGTGTATAACACTGACGTCGATGAAACCGAAAAAATATCATCTATTTACTATCTAAAAGGAAAGGATAAGGATTTAATTGATACACTCTCAGCTGGCGACATTGGCGCATTTGCAAAGCTAAACTATACAGCAACTGGTCATACACTTTGTGCAACAACAGATAAAGTAAAGTTTGCTCCAATAGCGTTCCCAAAACCTGTTATTTCTTTTGCAGTATCATCTGCTGAAAAGAACGCAGAAGACAAGGTTATCGCTGGATTTAACAGATTAATGGAAGAAGATAGCACATTTAAGATTGAAAAGAACTTAGAGACAAATGAAATGGTTATTTCTGGTCTTGGAGAAATGCAGCTTGATATCCTTTCTAAGAAAGTTAAGAATAAGTTCGGCGCAAAGGCAGTTCTAAGAGAGCCAAGAATTGCATACCGTGAGACCATTAAAAAGACAGTTGAAGCTGAAGGAAGACATAAAAAGCAATCAGGTGGAGCTGGACAGTTTGGTCAATGTAGTATAAGGTTTGAGCCAGGTGCAGAAGATGGTATGTTTGAATTTGTCGATGCAGTTGTTGGTGGAGCTATCCCAAGACAATATATACCAGCAGTTGAAAAAGGCTTGAGAGAAGCTATTAAACAAGGCATATTAGCAGATTATCCAATGGTCAATCTAAAAGCTACCGTGTTTGATGGTAAGTCACACCCAGTTGATAGTAAAGAAATTGCATATATAATGGCAGCAAAGCTTGCATATCAAGACGGCTGTTCAAAAGCAATGCCAGTATTTTTAGAGCCTATTTGCAACATAAAGATTACTGTACCAGATTCATACATGGGCGACATAATGGGAGATTTAAACAAGAGAAGAGGCCGTATACTAGGTACAGACGTAGTAGAAGGCAAGGCTATTGTAGAAGGCGAAGTTCCTCAAGCTGAAATTGGAAGATATGCAACAGACTTACGTTCAATGACACAAGGAAGAGGCCGCTTTGCAACAGAAATCGTTAGATATGAAGAAGTACCAAGTCAACAAACCGACAAGATTATTGCAGATTACAAAAAGAGACTTGCTGAAGCTGAGTAATAACTAAAAAATAGATAAATAAGGAAATGGGGCTAAAAACTAGCCCCATTTTTTATGCTGAAATTAAATTTGTTTAGAAGTTTTATATTCTATTAACGCCAGTCTTAATAGCAGCTTCTGCTACAGCTTTTGCGACTGCTTGCGCGACTCTTTTATCAAATGCTTTAGGCATTATAAAATCAGGTGCTAATTCGTCTTCTGAAACAACAGATGCAATAGCATGTGCTGCTGCAATCTTCATTTCCTCATTAATCTCTTTAGCTCTTACATCAAATACCCCTCTGAATATTCCTGGGAATGCCAAAACATTGTTGATTTGATTGGGGAAGTCGCTTCTTCCAGTTCCAACGACTTTAGCTCCAGCTTCTAAAGCTAAATCAGGCATAATTTCGGGTACAGGATTAGCCATAGCCAAGACAATAGCATCTTTATTCATTGATCTAACCATGTCTTGAGTTACGATGTTTGGTGCACTTACACCTATAAAGATGTCTGCTCCTTTAAATGCATCTTTTAGAGTTCCTTTTTTGTTATCTTTATTTGACCAGGTTGCTGCATCAAGTTTGGACCAGTCAACATCTTTTTCAGTTAAATCTCTGTTTAAAATTCCAACTTTATCAACTAAAAGAATGTCTTTTACTCCAGTGCTGACAAGTAGTTTAGCAATAGCAATACCTGCACTTCCTGCACCGCATAATACGACATTACAATCTGATAGTTTTTTATTTACTACTTTTAATCCATTTAAAGCTGCTGCTAAAACGACAATTGCTGTACCATGCTGGTCGTCATGGAATATAGGAATGTCAGTACATTCTTTAAGCTTTTGCTCGATTTCAAAACACCTAGGAGCTGAAATATCTTCTAAGTTGATACCACCAAAAGAACCAGATATTAAAGACACGGTTTTGACGATTTCATCGACGTCTTTAGATTTAATACATAGTGGAAAAGCATCAACATCAGCAAATGATTTAAATAATACGCATTTACCTTCCATAACAGGCATTCCTGCTTCAGGTCCGATATCACCAAGCCCTAAAACAGCAGTTCCATCGGTAACGACTGCCACCATGTTCCATCTTCTAGTAAGTTCATATGATTTATTTATGTCTTTTTGAATTTCTAGACATGGAGTAGCAACCCCAGGTGTATATGCTAGGCTTAATTCTTCTCTGTTAGTTACGGGAGCCCTAGATACAACTTCTAATTTTCCTTTTAGATTATAATGTAGTTTTAACGATTCTTTTGCAAAGTCCATAATATACCATCCTTTCAAGTTATATATTTATAGACAGTATGGGTTGCATACTGCCTATATTGGTTTTGATGTATTTAATTACAATTAATCTTCCCAAGGGAATTTATATTGTTTTAAGTTATACTTATCCCTAACGGCAATGAATTCTTTTTGAACGGCTGCATTAATTGGCACACCAGTATCTTTTCTTTGTTGCCAAACCTCCCATTCTTTTTCACCAGCTGTATATATTCTTTCTTCACCGGGAGCAATCGTAGAGCCACGAAGTTCTCTTAAAATGTCGCCAGTTGTTTTGCGGAAAGCATCTGCTCCCATAAAGGCTTCGGTATCAATAGCTATAAAGAAGTGTCCTAGGTGGAAAGGTACCTTTTTACCACCCTCACCAATTCCAGTTAAAGCTCTTAAGAAAGCGCCTTGTTGAAGAGCAGCAGATAGAATCTCAACTACTGTTGCATATCCATATCCTTTGTACCCAGCTAAATCTTCGCCAATTCCGCCAAGAGGTGCAAGAGCTGCTTGACCAGTGGTTAAATCTATTAAGATTTGGTCAGAGTCTGTTTTTGCCTTTCCGTCTCTTCCAATAACCATGCCTTCAGGAGTGGGTTTTCCAATTCTTGCAAAATATTCAATTTTTCCTCTTTGAGTAATTGAAGTTGCGCAATCTAATACAAATGGGAATGGTTCATCAGTTGGGAATCCAAATGTTAGTGGGTTTGTCCCTAGCATGTTTTCAACGCCAAAAGTGGGGGCAATAGAAGGTCTCGCATTTGTTCCAGTAATACCAATCATGCCTTCTTGTGTACACATAGTGGTATAATATCCAGCAATACCATAGTGACAGCTATTTCTAACAGCAACCATACCCATGCCATATTTTTTCGCTTTATCCATAGCAAGTCTCATAGCTTTATAACCGATAACTTGTCCCATACCATCATGTCCGTCGACAACAGCAGTAGTAGGTGTTTCACGAATAATTTCAAATTTGGTTACGGGATTTTGTATTCCTGCTTCTATACGATCAATGTATATAGGTTTAAATCTGTTAACGCCGTGACTTTCAATTCCGCGTCTATCTGATTCTAGTAGAACGTCTGTGCATATTTCAGCATCTTTTCTAGGTATGCCAACAGCTACAAAAGCATCTTCTACAAAACTTGTAAGTGTTTTCCAATCAACTATGTTTTTGCTCATAAAAAATCTCCTTAAAAAATATGATAAAAAAGTATTTTTAATACTAACACAATACTATCACGCACGCGCGTATTTAGTCAACATAAAGACAGCTTGTATACTCGTGTGTCGATTGACATATTTTATCTATGCATTATGCAAAGCAGTCAATAATTTACTATAATTTGTAGCCATAGATACAAAATATTTAATATTCATTTTTTATCAATTAGCTAATCATAACTGATTATTAAGTCTTCTAAAATATTTGTTTCAGAATTTTTATCGGAGGTGTAAACATATGTTTTAAATGAACCGTTTGTTTTTAACTTAATAATTCTACCGTGCATTGTAGTTTCTTCTACGTCGTATGATTCGGCTGAGGCGTTAGGAGTTATTGCCATTAATAATTTGTGTCCATTTTCTTCTACAAACATCGAAAGGCTTGATTCGTGATTATGCCCAAAGAAAAGTCCTGTAACATCTTTATTTTGCATAATGGTTTCAAATAGTGGTGATGGCACAAAGGAGGGGGATATTCCACCATTTATTCCAAATACTTCAACTCTCCCTTGATTTACATATTCATACATTTCAAGTAAAGGGATGTGAGTAAACATTATAGATGGAACAATCTTACCTTGCTTTACTTTTAGTCTATTAAATTCGCTTGTATACCAATCGGTTTGTTCCTGTGTTATGGGTAAGTAACTATGGGCAGAAGAATAATGAGAACCGCAATCTAGAATATATATGTTATACATAACACTTTTACCATTAAAAATTGGTATGGAATAATTAGCTACGAGGTTTGACTTGGTTTCATCTTCGATGTTTTGTAAAAAAGTTTTTTGTTGATCATTTTCTTTAGGTGGACCTAGAAAGTATTGATAGGGTTCTAGCGCACTTAAAAAATCTTCTTTTTTAACACCGCTTTCTGTGTCATGATTTCCAAATGTTAGAGTCCAAACTTGCTCACGTTCCTCAAAAAGATCTGCTATATATGTCAAAGTATCAATAGATACAGTGCCAAGAAAGTCGTATATAAAACTTAATGGAAATATTATATCTCCAGTTATCACAACTAAATCAGGATTTGTATCATCTAGTGCTTTATTTATAAACGATATGAGTGCAGGCTTTAAGCCATCTTGTACTGTTACTTCAAGAGAAGAAGCGCCTTCAATCCCTGCCCATTCGTGAAAGTCAGTTAGTTGTAAAATAGTGAATTCATCGTTTGTAAATTCAAGTCTTCGTATATTTTTCTCAATTGGTTTGTTAGTAGATATTGTGGTATAGAAAACACCAGTCCCAATGACTGCTACAGAAAAGGCTAAAAATATTGCTAAAAATACCCAAAAAACTCTTTTAATCATAGCTCCACTCTATGTTGTTATTATAACAAATAAAAGAACACACAAAAAGATTGAGTTTAACTGTGTAAGCACAACAAAAAAGCACATTACTTTTAAAAAAGTAGTGTGCTTGATGTGAATAAATTTTAGTTGTAGGTTATGCTAAGAATCCCCGGAGTCTAAATGATGTTGTTAATCTTTGAAGAGCTAGGGCATATGCAGCAAGCCTAAATGTAATATCATACTTTCTTTGAATTTCTAATACGTTTCTTAAGGCATTTGTCATATATCTATCTATAGTGTCATTAACTTCTTCTATTCTCCAGTGAGAGCCATTAATGTTTTGTACCCATTCGCAATAAGAAGCGATAACACCACCAGCGTTACACATAATGTCTGGTAGAACTGGAATGTTTCGTTCAAATAGAATTTCATCAGCTGCTACGGTTGTAGGTCCATTTGCTGCTTCTAATACAACTTTTGCGTTAATATCTCCAGCATTAGATTTTGTGATTTGGTTTTCTAGTGCTGCTGGGATTAAGAAAGTGCATTCAGTACGTAAAAGCTCGGCATTATCGATTCTTTCAAAATCACCATTAGGATAATCTTTAAGTAGACCTTTATTCTTAACAAATTTCATAATGCTTGGTATATCTAAACCATTATAGTTGCGAATACCACCGCTTATATCGCTTATGGCAATGATTTTACATCCCATATTGTATAAGCATTCTGCAGAAACACCACCTACATTACCAAGACCTTGTATAACAATAGTGCTGTCTTTAGGGCTATAGCCATACATCTTCATAAATTCTTGTGCAATCAAGCTAACGCCTCTACCAGTTGCTTCATGTCTTCCGTGAGATCCACCATTATCTACGTCTTTGCCTGTTACGACACCAAATACACAAACTCCCTCTAGTGTAGAATAAGTGTCCATAATCCAGTTCATATGTTTAGCACTTGTGCCTAAATCAGGGGCAGGGATATCTCTTTGTGGTCCTATAACGGGCGATATAGATATTGCATATTTTCTTGTTAGTCGTTCAATTTCACTTTCGCTAAAATCTCTAGGATTAACACAGACACCACCTTTGGCTCCACCATATGGGAGATTTGCAACTGCGCATTTCATAGTCATCCAAGCAGCTAGTGCCTTGATTTCATTAATTTCCACATCGGGACTGTATCTTATTCCACCTTTACCAGGTCCTCTTAACGTATTATGTTGTATTCTCCAACCATCAAAATATTTAGTACTTCCATCATCCATTCTGACTGGGATTGTTACTTTCAGTTCACTTTCCGTATGTTTTAAAAACTCATATTCGCTAAGCTTCATGCCTATAGCTTTTGCAGCTTTATCAAGAGTTTCTGTGAAGTTTAAAAAAGGATTGTAATTGTTACTCATGCTAGTACCTCCAAAATAATTAGATATAATAATATCACTGTGAAAAAAAATGCACAAGGATTTTAAAAGAAAAAATAAATGAGCTAGACATTTAATTCATTGTTATTTTTCTGTTTTATTATATAAAAACAAAAAATATTTTTAAATTAAGCACAGAAACAAAAAATATTTTTAAATATTAGACCCCTAACAATAAACATATAAGAAATAAAAAAGGAGCTACATTTTTTGTAACTCCTCATCTTAACTTAAATTTATACCATGTTTATGAGAGCTTAGATATAAAGTCTTGTAAGGTATCCTTTGCGTTACCGAGATAGAGATATACTCCGTGCTTTCTTGTGTAAATAGGATTATCTACTCCAGCATATCCAGGACTTGTATCATAGTTAAAGATAAATATGTTTTTACAGTCATTTACATGAAGTACTGGCATACCGTAAATAGGGGTGTCAACCTCTGTATTAGCAGCAGGGTTTAAAACGTCATTTGCACCAATAACAATGGTAGCATCAGCGTCTTTAAACTCATCGTTTATAGCATCCATTTCATATAGATCTTCATAATCTACATCTGCTTCACAAAGTAAGACATTCATATGTCCTGGCATACGTCCTGCAACAGGGTGAATGGCAAACTTAACGCTAGCCCCATATCCACGTAGTTTATCAGCGAGCTCTTTTACAAGGTGCTGTGCTTGGGCAATAGCCATCCCGTACCCAGGTACAATTAATACATGTTTTGCTTCTTTGAGTAAATTAACTGCATCTATATTTTCTTCAACATTTATTTCTTCAACCTTAACTTCATCGATAGTTGTGCTATCAAGGTTTTCTATGAATGCCTTTAGAGTGTCTGCTGCATTTCCTAGATACAAGTGCACACCTTCTTCTCTATGGTAAATAGGGTTATCTACTCCTGCGTATCCAGGACTCTTATCATAGTTGAATATGAATATGTTTTTACAGTCATTCACATGAAGTACTGGCATGCCATAAATAGGGGTATCAACCTCTGTATTAGCAGCAGGGTTTAAAACGTCATTTGCCCCTACAACAATAGTAGCATCGGCATCTTTAAATTCGTCATTAATAGCATCCATTTCATATAGATCTTCATAATCTACATCTGCTTCACAAAGTAGAACATTCATATGTCCAGGCATTCGTCCTGCAACGGGGTGAATAGCGAACTTAACATTTGCTCCATAACCACGTAGTTTATCAGCAAGTTCTTTGACTAGGTGCTGCGCTTGAGCTATTGCCATTCCGTAACCTGGAACAATTATTACATTCTTTGCCGTTTTTAATACTGCTTGCTCATTAGACTTTGTTTCGGCTACCTGTTCAGCTACGGTTTCCTCGGAGGTTTCTGTTTCATTCATAAAAGCCTTTAAAGTCTCTGCAGCATTTCCTAAATGCATGTATAACCCTTCAGTTCTATCATAGATAGGATTGTTTACACCAGCATACCCTGGTTTTTTGTCATAGTTAAATATGAATATGTTTTTACAATCAGCTACATGAAGTACTGGCATGCCGTAAATAGGGGTATCAACCTCGGTATTAGCAGCGGGGTTTAAAACGTCATTTGCACCAATAACAATAGTAGCATCAGCATCTTTAAACTCATCATTTATAGCATCCATTTCATATAGATCTTCATAGTCAACATCTGCTTCACAAAGCAAGACATTCATATGTCCTGGCATACGTCCTGCCACTGGGTGGATTGCATATTTAACTTCTGCACCAAAACCTCTTATCATATCAGCTAAAGCCTTAACTAAATATTGTGCTTGAGCAATAGCCATTCCATATCCAGGAACAATTATAACTTTCTTAGCATTTCTTAGGATATCCATTTGATTAATCTTAGTGGCTTCTTTCTTTGGAGCGGACTCTTTAACTTCCTCATCAGCTTTTGGAGCTGCAGTAGCCTTAGTGCCATGAGTGGAAGTTTTACCAGTTAAAATATCAAGAAGTTTTCTATTCATGGATTTACACATCGCTTGTGTTAGTAGTAGCCCAGAAGCTCCAACGATACCACCGATTGCTACTAAAAGTAAGTCATTCATTGCAAGACCTGCAATAGCACCAGCGACACCAGATAAGCTGTTTAGTAGTGAAATAGTGATTGGCATGTCTGCTCCACCTACTCTGATACTGAATATAACTCCAAAGGCAAGAGATGATAAAAGGATTACCGCCATGAGTGTTCCCATTTCCCAACCAGTGTTTGTTATAACGCCCGTAGCTCCAAGTATGGTAGCTAGTAAACTTGCTAAAAGTGATATGATTAGGCTCCCCATTGTAAGAGACATGTGACCCTTAAGCACAACTGGCTTTTGTGGAATTAAACGATGTAGTTTACCTGCAGCTATTAAACTACCTGATAAAGTGGCTGCTCCAACTACTATGGCAAGAGCAGAAGTTAGGAGTGAAAAAGCATTGGTAGATAAAATTTCTTCCCCTGAAATAAGGTCAAAGCTAGCTGGGGCAATACCCATCAAAGATAGGCAACCAACTATAAAAGATGCAGCTCCTCCGATACCGTTTAGCAGGGCAACCATTTGCGGCATCTCAATCATTTTAACTTTTTTTGTTATAACGATACCGATTATAAAAGCAATACCTAGTGATATGTAAATAATGATTTGACCTATGTTTTTAGGATTAAGTACTGGAGTTTTCCCTTCAACAGAAATCATAAGGTTGACCATAGTTAATATTATGGCACCAGCCATACAAACCGCACTAAGAATGTTTCCTAGTCTAGATAGCTTAACTTTACTCATTAAATAGATTCCAACCAGAACTCCTACGATTAAAACACTTGAAAGGATATAGTAAATTATTGGTGACATTAGTTTTTACCTCCTTTCTTATTCTTTCTTTTTACAATCATGCCTAGCATTCTGTCTGTAACACCGAATCCACCGACTACATTAACCATGGCTAAAATTATTGCAGCACCACCTGCAATAGCTGCAAGCCAAAAATTATTCATGCTAATTAACACTGCTGTGGCAGTAATTGCGCCAAGGACAGTAATTCCCGAAAGTGCATTCATGCCTGACATTAGTGGGGTATGTAGTAGACTAGGGATTTGTCGGATTAAAAAATATCCTACGATGGTTGAAACTACGAATACGGCAAGTAATATGCCTTGCATTGGGGTCATAAGCTCTCCTCCTTTAAGCGTACATAATGATTACGCATACTTAAGTTATCTATGGGCATAATCCCAAAGGTTGAAATGCATAAAATGTCATTTCAGTTACAAAAGAATTGCCCTACCTGTTGAGTAGGGCAATTAGTAGTTTTAAGTTAAGCAATACCCATTGCGTGTTTAGTGCCTAGGTGTACTAAGACCCCATTTTCACAAACAAGGGTGCTAGATACAATTTCATCACTATGATCTAAGACTATCTTATCATCCTTAACTAGATATTTGAGGAAATTGTATATATTTTGTGCAAACATCCATGTTGAACTAGTAGGTAGTAGTCCTGGAATATTCTTTATACCAATCATTGATACATGATGCTTAACTTCAGTTGTTCCAGGAGGTGTTAGCGAACAGTTTCCTCCTTGGTCAATAGAGATATCAACAATTGCTGAACCAGGTTTCATAGATTTTACCATCTCTTCTGTAATTAGAATAGGAGCAACTTCGCCAAACACTAGGGCGGAGCAGAAAACTATATCAGCATCTGCTACAGCTTCTTTTAGGTTTTCTCTTTCTACTTTAAGCCATTTTTCAGATAGTGCATTTGCATGTTTTCCATCTGGAGAAACGGCAATTTCTTGTGGTATATCTAGAGGTACAATTTTAGCACCCAAGCTCATGGCTTGTTCAACAGCATCTTTTCTAATATCTGCAGCATACACAACTGCTCCTAGCCCCTTAGCAGTAGCTATTGCTCTTAAACCTGCAACACCAGCTCCTAAAACGAGAACTTTGCTTGGTCTTATCATTCCAACAGCTGAACCTATCATAGGTAAAAACTTAGAAACAGCATTTGCACCAAGAAGCATTCCTTTATATCCAGCGCATGTACTCATAGAGCTTAATGCATCCATGTTTTGTGCTCTAGATATTCTAGGAATACCATCAAGAGTTAGGGCAGTGACACCTTTTGCAGTTAAATTCTTTACCATTTCATGGTTTACGGGGCTCGCTGGATGAATAAATGTAATTAGAACCTGGCCTTTATGCATAAGGTCGACCTCATGAATATTTAAATTGGTATTAAATTGAGGTTCTTTAACTTTTAAGATGACATTAGCATCACTAAATAGTTTCTTTACATCAGTGACGACTTTCGCTCCTGCGTTTACATATTCATCATCAATAAAAAAAGCGCCTATACCAGCACCTTTTTCAATTAAGACGGTGTGCCCGTCTGCAATCATTTTTGCAACTGTTTCTGGCGATGCAGCAACTCTATTCTCACCAGGCATGATTTCTTTTGGAATACCGATAATCATAAAATAAACCCTCCCTAAAAATATTTTTTCAACAGGGCACTAGAGTGCTAGTTTTGTATAACACTCTAGTCCATCTTTATTCTATGATATTTCCGATATTATTGCTAGACTTAAATAAATTTGACGGAAAAAACGATAAATAAACTAAATTTTTCTGATATTTGCGTCTGGAACAATAGCAATTTCGTTTTTAGGTGAATTTAGCACGATGCTTGTTTTTGTTTTAGCAACGCCTTCGATCCTCTTTATATCATTTAAAATGTCTTGTAGGGTATTTGTGTTTTGGGTAACAACTTTTAAGTAGAAGTCATGGTCTCCTGCCATATAATGGCATTCTGTTATATACATATTTTCCATAACTGCTTTTATGAACCTATCGTTGTATCTTGGGTGCTCTATCACAACTGTAATAATTGCAGTAACATCTAGATTAACTTTACGTGGGTCTAGTATTGCGGTATATCCAGAAATAATACCAGATTTTTCAAGTTTTCTGATACGCTCAATTACAGCAGAGGTTGAGAGTCCGATGTCTTTAGAAATATCGCTAGCATTAATTCTAGCATTGGCTACTAAGTGTTTAATAATTTGAACATCTTTTTTATCCATTTTTTTGCTCCTCGATAAATAGTATTATGCTGTTTTCTAAGCGTTGGTTTTAATGGGCTGTGGTTAGCAAAAATAAGAGTTTACTCTTGTAAACCTAGCTCCCAACCATTAAAAATAACATAGTTACATTATATAAAAATCATAAATTATCTGTAAACAAATAATTAATTCCCCACCAAAAAACATAAAAATAACCCTCAAAATCCCAAAAAACTCCCCAAATTCACGCCAAAACTCCCAAAAGCCTCCATCTAACCCCTCAAAACCCACAATTTTGCCAAACAGTAAATAAAATGTAAAACAACTCTATTCTATGTAAAATCATATGTATTATTAGGTGCTTGTCAAGATTCCGAAGGTGAATATGCTGTAAAAATGATCGTGAATAAAAAAACATAGTGGATAGTGTAGAAATATTTACGTTAGCTCAATCAAAAGGAACACTAACAACAAAAAAGAACCCTTCCACTTCGCAGAAAACTGATAGTTTCCCACTCGGCATGGCCGTTACAGGACAAAGCCCTCTCGTATCCAATTCGGGTTCCTCTGCTATTAGTATAAAAGAATCTAAAATAAAATCAAGGGGGTAGCTCAGTCATTAAAGAAACCACATTGCAAGCTTAACTTCACGTCTCTAGCGTTTACCTTCTATGTATGGAGATTTTTATAATATATAGCCATCTTTTTAATGACGGTTTTTAGGTAAGTTTTGGGTACAGATTAGGTACAAACAAATTATTTTAAATAATCTCAAATGAGCTAAAATGGGCGAAATGAGCCGAAATACGCTTGAAATAATCTCAAATAATCTATGGTCGAGGTGACGGGATTCGAACCCACGACCTCTTGGTCCCGAACCAAGCGCGCTACCAAACTGCGCCACACCTCGAAATCAATACATTTAAATGCTAAATCAGTTTACCAAACCATATATAAAAAGTCAATTTTATACACCAACTCTAATTACATCTTCTGTCTTAAATTATGATTTTATATCGCTACTTGCCTCAAACAAACATTTAGTACGATATGTGTGCATAATCTTAGTGAATGTGCCTTATACACTGCTATACGAATCTAATCTCTAATGAGTGTCAGTTGTCATAGTAAGTGCAACGGTAGATAAGCCCTCGAGCATCACAGGGTAAGTGCAACTTTCGATAGTAGTCGTAAGAAACTGAAAGTTTTTTCTTGGCCCAAAAAGGATAAATTTGAGGTTATTTAAGCGATATTTTTCAGAAAGAAAGCATGCCAAAATCAGCCTTCAAAAAGAGGCGTTTTAAAGTAAGTGCAACTTAAAAACAACTCTCAGTTTAAGCAAATACCCAATTTATGCTATACTTTTATCACGCTATACAGCGACCTGAGAGCAGGTGAGTAGTTAGACTAGCAATCTGGCAGTAATTTCATAATGGAAGCGGTATTGCGCACGACATCTCTATCGCTAATTGTTTGAAGGTTCAAGGCTTTAGAGACATTCTCTCCATATGCGAAATTAAAGGTTTCTAGTGGTGACTTGCCGTTAAGAGAGGCAAGCTTGTATGAGTTTAGGTGAGACAGAACCAAGTCAAGCTGGGCTTGAGTCAGGTCATCAAAGGAAGAACCTTTCGGGAGGAACTTTCTTAGTTCGACATGAACTCTTTCTATCTGCGCTCTTTGCGTTGCTGTATATGCGTCACAGTAGTATACGCTGGATCTCATTTCGCCTTCATCATCCATCTCAAATACTAGAGGTTCACTAAACTCAGAGCCGTTATCCAGGAGTAGTACTGGAACTAAATCAAAGAAAGATTTAGCTATTGGCGCTAGTAATTGGTTGATGTACTTAATTGTGTTTTTAACGGAATCTACATTTCTTCTATCTAGCAAGAAGGCAAGCAGAAGTTTAGTTTTGGTGAAGCACATAGTCAGTATGACTTTTTTTGAGCCTCTTTTGCCTAATACAGTATCCATTTGAACAGTTTCAAAAGGTTCGTTTGATTGCATTCTATCAAGGTAATCGGCATATGTGCGTTTAGCAAGGATGTGTTTAGGTTTAGGCTTAGGATATGAGTAATCCTTGCTAGGCTTTGGTTTTAGAGAGGGCATATCATCGGCTTTGATGGAAAAGTAATCGTTTTTAGCCCATCGGTAGATAGTGCTAGGACTTACAGAGTTATGTTTTTGTTCTGTTAGCAAGAAGTTGTAGATGGACTTACCGCTCTGCAGATGTTTAGTTAAGAGCATATCAATTCTTTTAACGAAATCAGAACCAAATGCAGGATCTCTACGCGAGTTTGAAAGATGAATCTCATACATTTTATCTGCATTTTCTGAATCGTAGATATGTTTTTGCATTTGGCAAGACTGCAAAGAATTACAACCATTACAAACAAAAGGAGCTTTTTTTAATTTTTCGCAAACCGGGTCAAATTCTGGGCAGACACTATTACATTTCTTACATCTAGAACAAGTTGTTTGCTGACTGTTATCACATGTTTTGCAAAGAGCTTCAATGTTGCAAGATTTTCTTTTAGCGCATATATTTTTGACGTCATTATTGAAGAGATTAGCTCTTTTGACTGTGTATCGTAGTTTTACTTCTCTAGCAATGGTACTCTTGTTTTTACCAAGTGTTTTGGCAATACTAGCAAACGAAACTTTATTGTCTAGAGCATATGCTATGACAGCTCTGTCTCTTATATTTAAATGGGTATATTGTTTTGTTTTTTCATTGGACATATTTCCTCCTTCCGGGTATTTGCGCTGTATATGTTGCATAGAAAAAAGTTTAATATATTTTGGGGGAAATGTTAAGTTGCACTTAGTTTGAGAAATTTTCGTGCCCGGGCGACTTACCGTTGCACTTACTATGACAACTGACT
>JAAZLE010000040.1 GCA_012799455.1 Clostridiales bacterium
ACACTGAAAATAGCTTTTGATATGGGGTATAGAAGTGTGAAATTATATTTTATGATAGGGCTTCCAACAGAAACAGAGGAAGATTTATTGGGGATAGTTGATATTGTAAAGAAAGTAAAA
The DNA here is from genome assembly GCA_012799455.1 of Clostridiales bacterium. Taxonomy (GTDB): domain Bacteria; phylum Bacillota; class Clostridia; order Christensenellales; family DTU072; genus MWEH01. The sequence goes on from JAAZLE010000040.1 coordinate 121, forward strand.
GACCTTTATTTTGAATATACTAAAAGGAAAGACATCAATATACATGTGTCAACAGCAGTGTTTGTTCCTAAGCCTCTTACGCCATTTCAATGGGCAGGACAGATATCAATGGAAGAGATGAGGAAGAGAAGTCAGTTTTTACGTGAGAAGATAAAAAAAGTAAAAGGTGTTAAATTTAACTGGAGTGATGAAAGGTCATCATTTTTAGAGGCGGTTTTTGCAAGGGGAGATAAGGCGCTTTCAAAAGTAATCATTAAAGCATATGAGAATGGTGCTAAGTTTGATAGCTGGGCAGACCAAATAGATTTCAAAGCATGGGAAAAATCCTTTGAAGAGTGTGGTATTAATCCATTGAAATATGCTCAAGAGAAGAAGATTGATGAATTATTGCCTTGGGAGTTTATAGATTATGGTGTGTCTGATAGCTATTTTAAGTTAGAATATGAGAAGTCTAAGTTAGGGATTACTACTGATGGATGTAAATACAAATGTTTTGGTTGTGGTGCAAATAAATTAGCCGAATGTGCGGTGGTGGGTTCTCGCTAATTGCACGATGTAGCGCTATAGTGTACTTAACCTAAACAAGAAATTGATACAGTATTAATGATGAAATGATAACAATTAAATACGCGAAAGATTTAACAGCTAAATATATGTCTCATTTAGACATGCAAAGGTTACTTATGCGTGCCATTAAAAGAGCGGGGTTTATCCCTAAATATTCCATGGGGCATAATCCACATCCGATACTTAAGATGTCTCCTCCAATCCCGCTTAGTATTGTGTCTATCGCAGAATACTTTTCCATTGAAATTGAACATGAAAACGCTTTAGGCCTGGCCGAGAAGTTAAACTTGTTTTTGCCTCCTGGTGTAAGATGTCTGAAAGCGTGGAAGACGGCGAGAATGCCTAGGATTACAAGGTATGCAGATGCTACTACTTATTCGGTTGAAAATTTATCTAGAATTGATATAAAAAAAATTACTGACTTTTTACAAACTCCAAGGGGAGCCACGTTGGATGATATTAGTAAAAACATAATTGATGCGATAAGAAAAGTGGGAGAATCTTATTTGATTGTTTCTCTTCCAACTGGTCGTCAAAATGTAAGGATTGATAAGTTTTTGGATGCGGTTAATGTTACGCTTGGCGTTGATTTAAATTTGATGGATGTCAAAAAAACAAATTTAGAACTTTTGGCTGGGAATTATATAGATGCGGATTTGTATCTTTCGGAAATGCAAGATGGACTTAGGTATGAATAATAACTCAGTATTGACATAATGGCGACGACTGCTTTGGTTTCCGAAGAATATAGGAAGAATATAGATTATCTAAACACAGTTTTACATGGTTTCAGTAGCATAAGTTTGTTTTTTTTCTTGCCAAGTTATTATTTATTATGCTAATGTATATAAGCCGCGCAAAAAGGGCTATTTAAGCGTGTCAACAAGACACCGCCTTAATGGCGAGTCTCTATAGGAGGTAATTAAAATGTATGCAATCGTAGAAACAGGTGGAAAACAATACAAAGTACAAGAAGGCGATACGATTAAGGTAGAGCTTTTAGACAGAGTAATTGGCGATACGATTAAGTTGCCTGTATTGTTTGTAAATGACGCTGGAGCATTGCTGGTTGGAAATGAAGCATCTAAATCTTTTGTTGAAGCAGAAGTTGTATATCATGGCAAAGGTAAAAAGATTGATATTTTTACATATAAAGCCAAGAAAAACGTTCGCAAAAGAAAGGGTCATAGACAACCGTACACCGAGGTTAAAATTAAAAAGATCTCTAAATAGTAATGATATTAGTTAAAGTATCAAAAGACAAAAAAAATACATCAGTAATCGTGTCAGGACATTCAGGGATAGCGGATAAAGGTGAAGATATATTATGTGCAGCTGTATCTGCGCTCGCCCAAGGAACAGTGATAGGGTTGAAAAATGTATTAAAAGAAAAAATAACAATAGAAAAAAACGACGGGTACTTATATTTTAAAGTAGGGAAAAATGCAAGTTCAGATATTCTTATTGAGACTTTCAAAGAGTCGATAAAAGATTTAGTAAGCCAGTACCCAAAACATCTCAAAATGGAGGAATAAAAATGTTTACTATAGATATTCAACTGTTTGCTTCAAAAAAAGGAGGCGGAAGTTCAAAAAACGGTAGAGATAGTAATGCGCAAAGACTAGGTACTAAAAGAGCTGACGGTCAAGTAGTTACTGCTGGTTCAATTCTAGTTCGTCAAAGAGGTACAAAGATACATCCAGGAAATAATGTTGGTCGCGGAAAGGACGATACATTATTTGCGCTTATCGAGGGTACTGTTAGGTTTGAGCGCTCTGGGAAGAAAAGAACTCAAGTTAGTGTTTATGCCTAGTCGGTATCTTGTTGTATGAATTATGAGTACACGTCTGAAGGGATAAGGATTAATAAGTCGGAAGATTTTAATGCTAAACAAATTTTGGAATGTGGACAAATATTTAGATACACTGTTGAAAATGATGGGTTTAATATATATTCAACAAATAAAACCTGTCGCTTGATTTGTAAAAAACACCATGATATAATATGCACAAATAATCCTAAGGAGTTTGTGCATTTTTTTGATCTAAATCGCGATTATGGGGAAATCAAACAGTCATTAATGGGATACCCAAATATGAAAAATATAATTTCGCATGGGTCGGGAATAAGGATCTTAAATCAAAACCCAATAGAGATGATAATATCATTTATTATTTCTGCAAATAATAACATCCCGCGGATTCAAACAATAATTGAAAAATTATGTTTTGAATGTGGAGATCAAGTAAATGATTATTATGCATTTCCAGAAATTAAAGTACTAAACTCTAAAGGGGAATTATTTTATAGAGCTATTGGAGCCGGATATCGTGCCAAGTATTTAGTTAATACGGTTGATGCGTTAGCAAATGGCTTCTCTTTAGATTTACAAGGAATGAATATCAGTTCTGCAAGAAAACATCTCATGAAACTTATGGGAGTAGGCAGAAAAGTTGCTGATTGCATACTGCTTTTTGCTTATCATAGGACAGAGGTTTTCCCAACTGATACTTGGATAATAAAGTATTATGATGATTTGTTTGGCGCGACCAATATAAGTGTTACTAAAAAGGCAGACATTTTATCTGAATACTATGGTAAATTAAGCGGCTATGCCCAACAATATATATTTTACTATATGAGAAGCGGGTATAAGTTTATAAATAAAAATTAAAAATTTTGGAGGATTTTAAACAATGAGTAGTAAGCCAAAGATGATTGTGCTAGCAGACATAGCAGCACTAAAAATATCTTGTGAGGGGTTCCAAGAATTAATCCGTAATTTAGAGACAAAATTCAATGTTGTTTCATGTAAGTTCTATGGCTATGTTGCAAAGAGAAATAGAGACTATAATGAATATATTGCTTCTAACGGGTTTGAAACATCTCTCCCAAGTGCTAGTAGAAGACGTAACAGGCTAGATAGTAGGCAAGTTATTGACAGCGCAGATATTGCTGCTGTGGGGAAAATTGATGCTGTTGGAATTATTTCTGGTGATGGGGATATTTTACCTGTTGTAAATATGTTTGCCGCTAAAGGAATTGATACATATGATATTAACCTTGTAGAAGGTAAATATACGTATGCATATACAGGATTTATAGCTGTTCCAGAGTCTGCATTAAGGAAAGGATATGCTGCTCCACCTACACGTAGGCCGGCCAGTGAGAAGCCTAAGAAATCACCTAAGCCAGTGCAACAACCAGCACCCAAGAAAGAAAATCCATACGTTGCGCAATCACGTGCTGTGTTGGACGGAAATGAAGTGTTAAGAAGGTTTAGTAGATAACACTTAACTCTAGTTGTTGCTATTAGAAAAACATCAAACATTATAGACAGACAGCTGCATATACTGTTTTGTTGTATCTATTAATTTTAAAAGATATAAGTATGTTTGCTTATATCTTTTTATTTTGCCTACTATGTTATTACGTAAACCGTAGCTATGGATACAAAACGCGCAAAACTTATAATTTTGTAATTTATGTTCGTATTGTTACATATTATAGTTCATGTTTAATAAGGTTGAGTTTTAATCTTTGCTGGTGGTATAATCAGTTAATTGATTTATTAGAAAACAACTAATAAGTTTTGATTATTCATTCCATAATGTGTGCTTAAGGAGAAAAGATGTCTACAATATATATTGACAAAGAATTATGTAAAGGTTGCGCTGTTTGTGTTTCGTTTTGTCCATTGAAGCTAATTAATATGTCGGATCACGATGTTAATGCATCAGGTTATGCAATAGCAGAAATGAATAGCGATAGTTGTACAGCTTGTGCAATTTGTGCAATGATGTGCCCTGATTCAGCGATAACTGTAGTTAAAGAGGACAAAAAATGAAAGTATTAATGAAAGGAAATGAGGCTATAGCAGAAGCAGCAGTTCGAGCGGGTTGTCGAGCATTTTTCGGCTATCCAATAACCCCTCAAAATGAAATTCCAGAATATTTTAGTCGTAGAATGCCAGAAGTAGGGGGCGTTTTTGTACAAGCAGAGAGTGAGGTTTCTGCAATTAATATGGTTTATGGTGCTGCAGGATCTGGTGCTAGGGTCATGACATCAAGCTCTAGCCCTGGAATTAGTTTAAAACAGGAAGGTATCAGTTACATATGTGCTGCAGAACTTCCTTGTGTTATTGTCAATATGGTTAGAGGTGGCCCAGGTTTAGGTGGCATACTTCCTGCTCAATCTGATTATTTCCAAGCAGTAAAAGGTGGTGGGCATGGTGACTACAGAATGCTTGTATATGGCCCTAGTACAGTACAAGAAGCTGTTGATATTATGTACGAGGCGTTTGACAAGGCAGATAAATATAGGATCCCGGTGATGATACTAGGAGACGGTGTGTTAGGTCAAATAATGGAAGCTATTGAATTGCCTGAAATGGTAGATATTCAAACCATTCCTAAGAAAGAATGGGCAACAGATGGGACTGGTGTAGGAGAATCTCGGAGAGTAATTAATACCTTAAAAATAAAACCAGAGGTGTTAGAAGAAGTTAATAATCGTTTAGCAGATAAATACAAATCACTTTCTAAACACGAAGTCAGATATGAACAATATCGTACAGAAGATGCTGAGATAATCTTTGTTGCGTATGGAACTGTTGCAAGAATTAGCAAGAGCGCTGTTGATACGCTGAGAGATAAAGGAATAAAAGCGGGCCTATTTAGACCTATAACGTTATATCCGTTTCCATCAGATCCGCTACTATCACTAAGTAAACTCAGGAGTTCTAAGAAGTTTTTGGCAATAGAATTATCAATGGGGCAAATGGTTGAGGATGTTAGGTTGGCAGTTAATGGGAATAAGCCCGTAGACTTTTTTGGTAAGGTTGGCGGTATCATAATTACACCTGATGATATAGTTAACTACGTAATTAAGGAGAAATAAAAAATGTCAGTGGTATACAAGAAATCAAAAATGTTAACAAATGTACCTTTGAATTATTGTCCTGGATGCACACATGGCATAGTCCATAAATTAGTTGCAGAAACATTAGAGGAAATTAATGCGGAAGGAAATGTTATTGGAATAGCTCCTGTTGGTTGTGCGGTGTTCGCCTACGATTTTTTTAACTGTGATATGCAGCAAGTAGCCCATGGCAGAGCCCCTGCATGCGCGACTGGAATCAAACGCTGTAATCCTGATAAGATTGTATTCGCATATCAAGGCGATGGCGATATTGCAAGTATTGGAACAGCCGAAATAGTTCATGCTGCAGCAAGAGGCGAGAACTTTACTGTAGTATTTATAAATAATGCCATATATGGAATGACTGGAGGGCAAATGGCACCTACAACGTTGGTTGGTCAAAAAACTACAACCTCTCCATTTGGAAGAGGTAAAATGCAGGGGAATCCGATTAAGTTAACTGAAATGCTAGCGACGCTAGATGGTCCATCATATTTGGCAAGAGTTTCGGTGTCGGATCCTGCCAATGTAAGAAAGGCAAAAAAAGCGATTAAAAAGGCTTTTGAAAATCAAGTGAACGGTAAAGGTTTTTCTATGGTAGAAGTGTTATCAACCTGTCCCACAAACTGGCATATGACACCAGTTCAAGCACTAGATTTTGTAAAAAACGAAATGACTAAAGTTTTTCCTTTAGGCGTATATAAGGATTGTTAGGAGACTTAATATGGATAAAAGTATTATTATAGCTGGATTTGGCGGCCAAGGGATTTTAAGCTTAGGACAAATGATCGCTTATGGGGCTATTCATTCCAACAAGGAAGTAAGTTGGTTACCAAGTTATGGTCCAGAAATGCGTGGTGGTACTAGCAATTGTAGTGTCGTTATTAGCGAAAAACCAATTGCAAGTCCCGTAATATCTAGCCCGGATTGCCTAATTGCGATGAATAAGCCTAGTATGACAAAATTTTTATATTCTGTTAAAAAAGGTGGACTAGTTCTCGTAAATCAATCCATAATCAATGATGAAGTAGCCAGAGATGACGTAGATGTAATATACGTAGATACTTCAAACATAGCAGAAGAGGCAGGCAATCTAAAAACAGCTAATATTGTTATGTTAGGTGTGCTTGTTGGAAAGACTAATATTTTCACCAAAGAGTCTATAGAGAATGTTATAGGCGAAGTTTTTGCTACTAAACCAAAAGTAATCCCATGTAACATAACAGCCTTTAATATGGGTTATGAAATCGGTGTTAAAAATAGGTAGTCATAGCATAGATAGCATAGTATGAATATTCCTCATTCAGCATAAATGACAAATATTATGTTTATATAAACAGTTTCTCAAAAGGTTCACTTGAACCTTTTTTTGCTGTAACAATCACAAAACACCTAGTTAAATATGTTGTATTACATATCATGTTAAAAGTTTTACATATCTTGAATAATAAGTACTTAAATGGTAACATTTAATGCAAGGAAACTAATAGGAGTATATTATGAGAAAAGCAGGAGTATTATTACCAATTAGTGCGCAAGTTAGTGCATTTGGTATAGGAGACATGGGTGCAAACTCCAAAATGTTTGTAGATTTTATTGCTCAGATTGGCTTTAGGATTTGGCAAGTGCTACCTATAAATGTAATAGGTGCAGGCAACTCTCCGTATAGTGGATTGTCATCATTTGCGGGTAATCCTTTATTAATAGATATTATGGAGTTAAAAAACGTATTGAGTCCGGAGGAAATACGCAGTGCGGAGATAGATTCTCCATATCGTGTGGATTATGAAAAGGTTAGAGAAAATAAAACTAGATTGTTAAATTTAGCATACACGCGAATTGATGAGGAGTATAAAAAAGCAGTTTTTAATTTTGTAGAGATAAATAAAATGTGGCTAATAGATTATGCAACTTTTATGGTTATAAGAAAATTAACAGGCAAAAGTTGGTATGATTGGGATGATGAGCTAAAATTTAAAAAACCTCAAACTATAAGGGAGATACAAAAAAAATATGCTAATGAACTAGGATACTATTATTTTGAGCAATATTTGTTTTATAGGCAGTGGTTTTCCTTAAAAACTTATGCCAACAGTATTGGTGTTGAGATAATGGGAGATATTCCTATATATGTTTCATATGATTCGGTTGATGTTTGGGCTAATCCTAAAGAATTTCAACTTGATTCAGACTTAAAACCAACGGCTTTGGCAGGTGTGCCCCCTGACTATTTTGCAAAAGAAGGACAATTCTGGGGAAATCCAATATATAATTACGATAAAATGTCACATAATAATTTTTCTTGGTTAGTTGAAAGAATTACGAGAACTGCAGAGTTATACGATTATCTACGAATAGATCATTTTAGAGGGTTGTGTGAATATTGGTCTATTCCAAATACTGCAACCTCTGCAAAGGAAGGGGAATGGAAAAATGGACCAGGGCTTAAGCTATGGGATGCGATAACTAAAAAAAATCCCAACATTCAATTAATTGCGGAAGATTTAGGCATAATTGATGAAAAAGTAATCGAATTTAGGGAAAAAATAGGTTTGCCTGGAATGAATGTATTTCATTTTGCTTTTGATGGAGATATTAATAATACTCATCTAACTCATAACCATGAAAAGAACAGAATTGCATATAGTGCAACTCATGATAATGATACTACCCTTGGTTGGTTGTATTCCTTGGACTACAACACCCGTGAAAAGGTGCTTGAATATGTGAACTTTAATGGTACCAACTGGGGCGCAGGAGGGCGTGGTGGTGAAGGAGTTAAAGCAATATTACGGTCAATTATTTCATCAGTTGCGAAAGTAGTTATTTTCCCTTTCCAAGATTTATGTGCTTATGGCTCAGATACAAGAACAAATATTCCCGGAGTCCCCGTAGGGAACTGGGAGTATAGATGCACACTATCGGCATTTGATGATATAGATACTCATTTCTACTATTCAGTGCTAAGACTGTATGGGAGGGCATAGTGTTTTTGCATTAAAACCAAAATGTAATCTAGAGGATATAACTCAGTATTGTTGTATTTAATTGTTAAAAGCGCTTATAATACACTTAGTTGATATCTGAAACTTGGTGTAGTAAACTAATTTTATGTTGGGATAGTTGTATTATGTAATAAAGGGTTGAAATGCGAAATTTTGTTAAATTAATCTTAATGATGTTGTTAATTGTTGGTATTGTTTTGATGGTTGTGGCCTGTAAGCCCACCTATGAACAAGAAAAAAAGGAGTTTGATGTAAACATTAATACCGTTGAGCTAGCCATTCCTTTGGATTTAGAAGATTATTCATTAAAAATTGAATGGTTTGATAAGACTGGACAGGTTGCGGAGTTTAATAAGAACAAGCCTACTGTTGTGATATTTAATGGTTTTTCCGAATATAACAGACGCGAAACATTAACTCTTTCGTCGGAAGTTTATAATAAGACCTCAGGCGTTATAAGTTCATCTATCGCAGATAAGCTTAACCTAAATATGCCATATTACTGGAATAAATTAGTAGATGGGTATAATGTAGGTGTTTTCCATTATGAAAATTTTGCTGATGAAGAAGAACTTTCTAGTGTTAACTCAAAAATATATGATAGTGGGTTAAATACATATAAGAATAAGGATGGAAATGTAAAGAGTGGTAAATTTAATTTGACAGAAGCTTTTTACTCTATCTGGAAAAAAAGCGTAGTGGATAAGAATATGCTGTCAAATGCTACTTATAATCATTTGCAAGAGGTTCGTTTTATAGGAAATTCAATAGGTGCTAATCTTGCAATATCTTGCGCAGATTATCTCTATGCTGCATATGAACAAAATTTAATTTCTGCAACATATGTCCCTAACAGAGTTACATTGACGAGCCCATGGTTTTCTAATACTGTAGATGAAGAAACAAAAGTTACTTTTAGAAAAAATATAGTTTTAGGTTCTGCTCTTGCATATAATGAAAATAGAATTAAAGAATTGGCGCAAAAAGGTGTAGTGTTTGAGTTGATAGAAAATGACTCAGAATATTTTAATAGTTATGACAATATTTATGATGGGTACTTGACTATTGAACATGAAGGGAAATTCATTTATTCGCCGGGGAACGGACGAGATGTTAATTTATACAAAGAAATCAAAAGTCAAGTAGCTTATTTAACATTAAAAGAAACATTTAGCACTAAATATGCTGACACATACAAAAAGTATGACAGGGCTGCACTTGATTGGTACCTTTATACAGCGGGTGGTAGTGATATAACAGGGATAAGCGATCGAGGGGAGGGTTTAGTACCAGTTTATGATAGTCGTGGACACGCCTCAGTTAGTATAACAGGTAATTTTTCCTTGAAATATGGAATTAGTGCGTGGACGTCAACAGTATATACTAGGGCTATGCGGGGTGTAGAATACAATATGCAAACTATAAATAGTAACACATACACAGATTATACCATGACAAGTTTTCAATCAGAAGCAAATCAAGTGTCGAACTTAGATATGACAAACGGTTATTTTATATGTGGATATATATACCATTCAAAAGATGAATCTGAATTTGTTAACCTCCGTCCGGATGCCCATATTGCTGGTTATAATTTTACAATAGTTGCTATCCCTGAAAATGGTAGTGATTCACAAGTATTTAATGTAACTACATATTCTGATGGTTTTTATAAATGTATGTTAAATGAAAGTTTGTATGGATGTAAAATTAATATAAATTTAGTTGTTCCATCCGAAAATTATAGATTTTTACCTAAAGAAGAGGTCGCCACTGGTAATCAGTGGCAAGTGTGTGACAAAAACTCAATAGGTAGAGATGGTGTTTCGCGAAGCATGTCGGCAGATGAAAATAGTAATTTCTATATTGAAATTAGAAATGCTGGATTTGTAAAAGAAGGCTAACATCTTCGCCTGTTGAATTAGGTTCTTCTTGGTGATATAATAAAGATGGTCTAGGAGACGTTGGGTTAAGTATATTAAACCCCAACTATCACATAGGGCATACGAAGGTCCTTCGTAAGTAGTTATGTCAAGCCCCCCAGGAGACCTGTTGCTAGGGGAAGACAGAGTGTTTGCGATAGTTAGCCCACCTGCCAACAGCGGGTTGTGAACATCTTAATTTAACGTTGTCTTAGCGGAAGATGCACTCACGTGCATCTTCTTTTTTGCTTATACGAAATAGTATTTAATAGGACATTAGTTAATTAGGAGGTTTTGGTTTGAATTATTTAAAATAATTAGCATAAGGCAAGTTTTTGTTAATGAATAAACTACATAGATGCATATAATTAATTGAAATATTTTGTGTAATAATGTAAACTAACAATGAACCATTTATGAGGCTGATACAATAAGGAGGTAATTATGCATTACACAAAAGAAGTGGAAAACATGACATGCATCGCACAGGGATGTAAGCACGGCTCATCACCAATTCCAGTTGAAGGAAGATGGGTTAAAGCTAAAGAGGTAAAGGATATTAGTGGATTAACCCATGGTATAGGGTGGTGTGCTCCTCAGCAAGGTGCGTGTAAGTTAACGTTGAATATTAAAGAAGGGATTATACACGAAGCGTTGGTTGAAACCATTGGTTGTACGGGCATGACTCATTCTGCAGCAATGGCAGCGGAAATTCTAGTTGGGAAAACAATACTAGAAGCGTTAAATACAGACTTAGTTTGTGATGCAATTAACACTGCAATGAGAGAGCTCTTTTTGCAAATTGCATATGGCAGAAGTCAATCAGCTTTCTCTGAAGACGGTTTGCATATAGGTGCAGGGTTGGAGGATTTAGGAAAAGGCCTTAGAAGTCAAGTAGGAACAATGTATTCTACTCTAGAGAAAGGTGCTCGTTACTTAGACATGGCTGAAGGATATGTTACAAGGCTGGGATTAGATGAAAACAATGAAATTATAGGGTATGAATTTGTGAAACTTGGTCCAATGATGGAGCAGATAACAGTAAAGGGAATTGCGCCAGAAGAAGCCTTAGCAAAATGCACTGGAACTTATGGTAGATTTAAGGATGCCGTAAAGACCATTAACCCAAGAGTACAATAGTAGGAGGTGTCAAATGAGCGTTAAGTTTGAGGGATATGATAGAAGAATTGCATCAATAGATAGATTCTTGAAAAAAGCTAATATAAAAAATTTAGAAGAAGCAAGAGAAATTTGTTTGAAAAAGGGAATAGATGTAGAAAAAATAGTTAAAGGAATTCAACCTATTGCTTTTGAAAATGCAGTATGGGCGTATACGTTAGGTTGTGCTTATGCTATTAAAAAAGGCATAAAAGATGCGGCGAGTGCAGCAGAAGTTATTGGTGAAGGATTACAAGCCTTTTGTGTTCCAGGTTCGGTTGCGGACGTAAGAAAAGTTGGATTAGGGCATGGAAATCTTGGTGCTATGTTGCTTAGAGAGGAAACAAAATGCTTTGCATTTGTGGCAGGGCACGAGAGTTTCGCGGCAGCAGAAGGGGCGATAGGGATAGCTAGGTCTGCTAACAGGGTTAGAAAAGAAGATTTAAAAGTAATATTGAATGGCTTAGGAAAAAATGCTGCATATATAATTAGTCGTATCAATGGGTTTACATATGTAGAAACTGAGTATGATCAAAGTACTGAAGAACTAAAAGTATTAAGTGAAAAGGCATTTAGTACAGGAGAAAGGGCTAATGTTAAATGTTATGGTGCGGATGATGTTAATGAGGGTGTTGCAATAATGATTAGAGAAGGAGTAGATGTTAGCATTACTGGGAATAGCACTAATCCAACAAGATTCCAACATCCAGTCTGCGGAACATACAAGAAATGGGCAATAGAACATGGAAAGAAGTATTTTTCAGTTGCAAGTGGGGGAGGAACCGGAAGAACATTACACCCAGATAACATGGCTGCGGGTCCCGCATCCTATGGTTTAACCGACACAATGGGAAGAATGCATGGTGATGCTCAGTTTGCAGGTTCTAGTTCTGTTCCAGCTCATGTTGAAATGATGGGATTAATAGGTATGGGCAACAACCCAATGGTTGGGGCAACGGTATCAGTGGCAGTGGCAGTGCAAGAAAATAGTAAGTAAATAGTAATTATCCATAGCCTGAAATAGGGCTATGCGAATGCTAATGTAGCTCAGTTGGCAGAGCGGTTCACTCGTAATGAACAGGTCGCTGGTTCGATTCCAGTCATTAGCTCCATAAGGGAAGGGGGTCAATTATTGACCCCTTTAGTTGTTTTAACTTTCGACAAACAATACGGTTTTTCACCTAGGAAGCATCATGTTATTAATAATATGTTTATTTAAAACGAGCAAAAGCGTTGCTATAGCTACATAATAAAATAGTGGAGCATTGCATAACAGACATATAAACACACTGCTTTTACTTGTCAATATAATATTTACTTGTTAAAGAATAGAATAGCCGAACTAGAAGAAGAAAGTAAACGGCTTTGGAATCGTGATGAAGATACTAAAAAAGACGAGGATTAATAAAGGTATAGAATACAAAGCAAGGCAAGTCAATAAGGCTTGCTTTTTTAATGCCGTTGGGAGGTAATTATTTGGAACAATACAGAGTTTATGACAGACAAAGTCTTAGCTATGTAGATGGTGGGGTTATCAGAGATTATACAATAGACGCTGATTATCTAAGTAACAACGCAAGCGCTGTTATGCTGACCGAAAAAACCATAGCAAAGAAAGGTGATATTATAGTAGGACTTAAAGGTGTGGATAAAACCTTTATAGGCATAATAACAGCCGTAGATAATACAAAATTACAGATTAGTTTCAAGCATCCCAAAGAGTTGTTTGCCGATACGGTGCTGAACCCTTTTAAGTACACAGGAACGCTAGGTTATAAGTTTGAGTTAACAAGCGGATTAGAAACCATACTCACCTTTGCCTTTATAACAACAAATGACACTAAAAAGAAATTACCATTGCTTATAGAGAAAAGGGGCATTGCAAACGGCGCTGTCTGGACGGATGATGGGGATACACTGAACATAGCAGATTTTATACAATGGGCTTTTGATAACCACAATGTATATCTTGAATTTGACATTGATGTTACTCTTAATAAATTGGTATGCAAGATAATCAAAAACACTACTACAGGATATGTGATAAAGGACAATATTAAGCTAAGCGCCCCTACCTTTGACAAGAACGAGTTGCCGGGATACAACAAAGCTGAAGTATACAATAAAGACACAGGCGCTATACTAGGAACATATTATCTGCTTGCAAATAACACGGTGACAACAAATGCGAATAACGCTCTTCGTCTGTTACCCGTTCATACAAAATACATAAGCTACGAATCAGATAAGGGATATACACCGCAAGAGGTTG
>JAAZLE010000041.1 GCA_012799455.1 Clostridiales bacterium
CGGTATTGAAAAAGAGGTCATTGTAATATATAATAAATAGACAATAGAGTGTGCGCGCTCGCGGGCTTTATTTAAAAACAGAGATTGACATAGATTGTTAGCGCATATATTTGGGATAAAGAAGGCAAAAATAAACATACAAACGCAAAGGCATAGAATAGCTATGTTTTGTTGTTTTTGCATTTATGGAGAGGTATAAAATGAAAGAAATCCTTTTAAGCGATGGGAACAAAATGCCAGCAATAGGTTTTGGCACATATTTAATGCCTCCAGAAGACACTAAAAGATGTGTGCTCAAAGCTTTGGAAGTAGGGTATAGGCATATTGATACTGCTCGCCTATACATGAATGAAGAAGGAGTTGGGGAAGGCGTAAAGGAAAGTGGATTAGATAGAAAAGAGGTCTTCATCACCACTAAGATATGGACTACCGACTGTTACTATGACAATGCAAAAGAAGCTGTAAAAGAGTCTCTTGCTAGACTTGGTGTCAAATATATAGATCTTGTGTTAGTCCACTGGCCGCCGATGATAGAAGATATTAAGGGGGCTTGGACAGCGTTAGAAGAAATGCATAAAGAAGGCAAGATTAAGTCTCTAGGAGTATCTAATTTTAAAGAGCATCATATCGACAGGCTGCTAGAGTTTGCTACAGTAAGACCTGTAGTTAACCAAGTTGAGTTACATCCATATTTTCAACAAGTAAAATTAAGAGAGTATTGTGATAAGGAAAATATTGTAGTAGAAGCATGGGCTCCGTTACTTAGAGGGAAGTCGCTAAATGATAAAACCGTTATAGAAATAGGCAAAAAGCACGAAAGGACACCTGCACAGGTCATAGTTAGGTGGCTTATGCAAGAAGGAATAGTCCCTCTACCTAAGTCGGTAACCGATTCTAGAATAGAAGAAAACTTCCAAGTCTTTGATTTTGAATTAGATGAAACCGATATGGAAGAGATGAGAGGACTAGATAAAAACAAAAGGAATTTTAGAGACCCAGATAGTCATGGGTTTTAATACAAAATATAAATATACATATTTTAGGAGGAACAGAACAGATGAGTATAGCAAAGAAAAGATGGGTAGTCTTAGTCGCAGTAATGGTTCTAGTAGCACTGATGGCATCTATTACCGTTTTAAGCATTGGAAAAGGTGTAGAGGCACAGGCCGCAAGCGAGCCGGTATGGGAAGACGAGGTTACGATAGCACATGTAACCGACACTCACTACTATCCAAGAAGATTGCTGTATAAAGGTAGCGATCAAAAAAGGCTTAAAGAGCAAATGTTAGTCAGGCAGTCAACGGCAGAAGCTGTTTTCATGAGTGTGCTTGAAAAAGTCAAGGAAACAAATCCGGACTATCTAGTATTAACTGGAGACAACTCTAACGACGGCGAAAGAGCGTCTATGGTAGATATTGCAAATATGCTTAGAAACCTACAAAACGAGATAAGGGTTACAAAGCCTGGTTTCCAAATATTCGTAGTTCAAGGTAACCACGACATAAGCAACTATAATCCATACAATCGTAATACTGGTGAAAGTATTCCTGGCGCTACCAGAAAAGAGATTAGCAAGATATATGCATCACTTGGGTATCCGGACATAACAGATGAGGAGGCTGAATCCTTCTATACTGAAGAAGAGTTTTTAGGTACTGGAGGTGCTCCAATAGGGTTTGTTAATTCTACAACAGCAGCCGATGTAAGTATTAAGTGGATGTTTGATGAGACAAAAGATGACTATGATAAAGGCGAATTAACTTTCATTGCAGAGACTCCAAAGAACATGAGTATATTGGGATTAGACGTTCCTCATTCTAATGTTGTAGAAGGGCATGTATTAGGCGGACAAGTAAGCAATGAGATGAAAGACTTTTTAATTGCGAACAAGCCAGGCAGTGAATATTTTGTAGCCCTTAGCCACCACTCTGTAGTAGAGCACATGGCATATCAAGAAGCATATATTACCGGCTTTTTAGTAGACAACTGGAGGCTACAAGCAGACTTTTTAGCAGATTTCGGCACAAGGTATGTGTTTACTGGACACGTGCATTGTAGCGCTATTTCTCACCATATGTCTTTTAATAATAACCAAATTACAGACATTCAAACCACCGCTCCGCTAGAGCATGCAGGAATGGTTAGAAAGGCAACTATTAAAACTGGACAAAAAGGTGCAGATAGAGTTCAAAATCTATATGTACAAAACTTCATGATAGAAGAAGTAGATGCTACTAAATTGTTTGATGAAGGATACTTCACAAATGCCTTAATTGAAGAGTGTGGATTTAAAGACCTTATGAATGGGAAAATCATAAAGGACTTCCAGTCTATGACGGAGATTCAATTCATAGAAGGAACTATAAAAAGTAGAGTTTATGGATATTTAAGACCTGCCATTATAAACTCTCTAAAAGATATGCTGTCTGGACTGTTCTCCGGATCGGATAATACGATTTTAAAGAGCATAAATCCAGCAGTTATGATAAGCTTTATTGATATTTTGATTTCTGAGATTGAAACTAAAATTCTCAAAGACTACGAATATACAGGAGATGATCCTGAGTTGATGGACAGCAAGTTGTTTGCTTTTGCAAACGATTTAGTAGATAGGGCTTTTGTATTGGAAGTAACAGAAGGACTTCCGTTACTAGAGTTTGTAGAGTTTCTATACAACACCTATGCCGATGGAACTGAACCAAAAACTGCTGATGGGCTGCCAGAAGAAATTAAGAAAGGTCTTGCAAACATTAGAAGTGGAGAGTTTGTCAAAAAACTGGTTGACTTCTTGCTCGACGAAGATAAAGGATTAATGTTACTCCTTCGCGGACTGCTTGAAACTCCACTAGATTTTAGTTCTGACCCAGCAGTTGAAGGGCTGCTAGAAGGCCTACTCCTTCCTTTAATATCCAAGGAGGGAACAACACCCGACGCATCTAATGTGGTCTTAGGGAAAGTGGCAGTAGATGCTTTAACCAGCGCTCTTGTTACCGAGGTTTTAGGACTAGATTTAGGGATTGAAATTGTAGGCGACAACATAATGGATTTTGCTGATGATATCTTAGATAA
>JAAZLE010000042.1 GCA_012799455.1 Clostridiales bacterium
CTAAATAACATATTTAACGCCATAATAAGTATTGATTTGTTGCTATGGCTACAATATATTGAGATGCTTGATGCTTTAGCGTAGATGTGCTCCGAAAGGCTAATATGAAACTAAGTTTCCTTTTTTGAGTTTTAGAATAGTTATTGATTGATAAGCATTTACCGTTAATATATAATAAATAATAATGCGCGTGTGCAGCGCGCAAGCACTTAAGAGTGTGAGTTATACAGAAATAGTTCATGTTTTGAAATGTTTATACTTATGTGGCAGGGGTTGCGAAGCAGGAGAAAGGTTGGAAAAGAAAAAAGTAAAAAAAGTTAAAAGAACTGGGGATAGGATAGGACTAGTAACCGAGGCTTCACGCGAGAACAAGACTGGAGTACAAAGAACAGGCGATAGAATCGGGCTAGTGACAGAATGCTCGCATGAAAAGAAGACTAGTGTTCAAAGAACTGAGGATAGGATAGGGCTTGTGACTGAGATTTCAAGCGAGAACAAGAGAAGCATTAAAAAATCCAAAGGTAGATGTGGGCTTGTGACTGAGATTTCAAGCGAGAACAAGAGAAGCATTAAAAAATCCAAAGGTAGATGTGGGCTTGTGACTGAGGTTTCAAACGAGAACGAGAGTAACGTTAAAAAGTCCAAAGTTGGAAGTGGACTTGTGACTGAGGAAAAAGGTAAGAGGCGTTTAAGTAAAAAGCAAGTTAAGGTCACGGTTATTGTCGTGGCGATTGTTTTAGCTGTTACGATAATTACAACTGCTACTGTTTTAGGAGTTCTGCACACCATAGAAAAGAGAAAAAATAATACTGGAAAGTACACTAATCTCATTGCAAAAAATTACCAGTATGCAATGAATTCAAATGATACAGATGGCATATTGCTTGCTAATGATTTTATGTTAGATATACCATTTGAATCTTTCAAGGTAAATGTTAGTGAAGGATTTAAAGTCGATGAGAATATGCGACTAAAAGTTGTAAATTATTCTTTAATTGGAGATAGTGGGGAGGCTACAGTTACGTTCGTGCATGACGATGTCGTGTTTGCAACGATTAAGGTTAAAGTTTTCAGTGGAGCTACCTATATAAGGACAATTGAAGATTTAAAAGCTATACCAGATGGAGCTGCTGGGATATATGTACAAGTTGCAGATATGGATGCTGACGCTCAAAAGATTAATATTTTAAACTTTGCAGGTAAATATTATGGTAATCACCATACAATCAAAAATCTTGATATCAGTGAGACAAAAGGCCTTTTCAAGAATTTAAAAAATGCGTATATTTATTCTCTTTCATTGCTTGAAGTAAAAGGGAATATAGTTAATAACATAACAAGTAGTGTTGGAGCTCTTGCAAACAGTGCAGAATACACAATCATTGAAAAATGTGTTGTAACGGGAGCTTTTACAGTAAAGCATGAAAGTAGGCACGACAGCATATCTGTTGGTGGACTTGTAGGCGAGATGAAAGGTAAGAAAAAGATTAGAGAGACGGCTTTTTTAGAAGAAATAAAATCATGTCAGACAAATATTAGTATTGATATAGAAAGTGTAGGCCAAGTATTTGCTGGTGGAGTTTCTGGGAAATTAATAGAAAGTACTGTTGCTGATGGATATTCCTTTGGGTCTCTTGCTGTAAGAGTATTAAAAGGCGAAGAACTTAGAGGCATTTACATAGGTGGAATTAGTGGGGTTTTAGAAAAAGAATACACAGATGTTCAGTTTTTATATGTTATGGACCTAGGAGAAAAACTATACAGCGACAGTAAGATTATAGTCGATGTTAACGGAGGTGGCGACGGCATAATGATTTATGCTGGTGGTCTCTATGGAATGGTTAAAAATCATAGGCTGAAAAACGCTATATACAAAGGCGAATTTAGTATAAAAACAGGGCATTGTAACGGGAAAATTGGGGGAATTGTAGGCGTGGCAAAAAATACAACCACCCTTGATATGACAATAAGAGCAGTGAAAGTTGATACTAATCTTAATATTATTACATCAGGAACGGTCATTGCTGGTGGAATTATTGGAGAACTTACAAATGTTACTTACGATAATGTGGTTAAAACCTCTATGCCAGTAGTTACAACAAAAACTGATAACGCTGCCGCCTCATTGATAGTAGGTGAATATGTCGGTAAAGAAGTAAGTAGCGCAAGTTAACAGGAGTAAAAGATATTTGCGACATTAATTGGAATTAACTGGCAAAGTCTAAAATAGATAGAGAAGGAACAATTAATTGTTTGTTTGCGTCGTAACGATATATAGAAGGAATAATTAAGTGCTTATCTACTTCGTTAAAGATACGGAGGATGAATAATTAAGTGCTTGTCTGTGGCGTAAAGATATAAAGAATGAATGATTAAGTGTTAGTCGGTTTCAACGGGAATGTAACTGTAGATGGGCAAGTGCGTAGTAATTCAGGGCAACTTTAATGTAAAGCGTTTAAAAAAATACTTGTTTTTGGTAAAATAGAAAGCGAGTGGAGATAATAAGTAGTTAATGTTGTTAACCAAAGGTTAAATTTATGCAACATTATTATACGAGGGGAGCATGTTATACAATATCAGGAGAAATAACTATAGGGATTTTAAGATAATTAGTGACAATAGGCTTAAACCCAGGACCTATTTTATTCCGTTTTCTAAGGAAACGGATGCAAGAAAAGCCACAATTTTAAACAGAAGGTACGTTAGTGATAGAGTAAAGTGCCTAAATGGCGAATGGGATTTTAAATATTTTCCAAGATGTGATGAGCTTCCCAGAAATTTTGACACTGAAAAAATAGAGTTTGATAAGGTTAATGTACCATCTGTATGGCAGTTAACAGGATATGAGCCCCCATTTTATACTAACGTCAAGTATCCATTTAAAGTCAATCCTCCCCATGTGTCATCGGGATCAGTTGAAGGCACATACCGTGAAGATATTAATGGAGATACCTATGTTGTTGGGAAAAAACAGTATAATAGCGTGGGTGTATATCGTAGGAAGATAGACGTAGATAATTTAGAAAAGGTATATATTTTATCGTTTTTCGGAGTTATGAGTTGTGTAGAGTTATACATAAATGGTCGTTATGTTGGATATGGAGAAGGCTCGCACAATACAGCAGAATTTGACATTTCTAAATATTTAGTTCAAGGCGAAAATGAAATTTTAGTGGTTGTATATAAATGGTGTACAGGCTCTCATTTAGAAGACCAGGATATGTTTAGACATAATGGAATTTTTAGAGATGTATGTCTGTTTGTTAATGAGCCATCATATATTTACGATATAGATTTCTTCTGTCATAAAAACGAAGATGGTAAATATGACGCAATCATAAGTACTGAGATTGTGGGCGGTGAAGATTTAATTTTAAGCGTCACCCTCCGGAAAAAAGGGAAAATTATTGCTACTAAACAAATGGGAGCAATTCCCGAAGTCCAGGTTATGTTTGATGGACTAGACGTTTTAGAGTGGAATGCAGAAAATCCTGAGCTTTACGAACTCACAATTAATCTCCATAAAGGAAAGGAAGTAGTCGAAAGTGTCATAAAACATGTGGGCTTTAAGAGTATTAAAATTGAGGGAAGAATATTTTACCTAAATGGGAAGAAAATAAAACTAAGAGGAGTAAATCATCACGACACTCACCCTCGTACTGGATACTATTTGACACCAGAAGAGATAGAAAAAGACATACTTATCTGTAAAAGTTTCAATGTAGACACAATAAGAACTTCTCACTATCCCCCCGATCCACTTCTTGTTGAACTTGCAGACTTTTATGGGATTTACATAATCGATGAAGCTGATATCGAAACGCATGGGCAGCCTCATAGTAAATCTATTGGTAAAAACTTAAAGTGGAAAGAGCACTATTGGGATAGGGCTGAGAGAATGTATTATAGAGATCGTAATTCTCCTAGTGTAATTATCTGGTCACTTGGTAATGAGAGTTGGGGTACAAAATGTACTGACTATGCATATAAGAAATTAAAACAATTATCCAATCTGCCCGTTTTATATGAAAGGGCGTGTGTAGATCCTCGTCGTGGAGCATACGACATTGGAAGTACGATGTACACAAGTGTACAAGAAATGAATAGAATAGGCCAGGGGAAGCGCATTACGACATGTGTTCATAAGACATATAAAAATAAACCCCATTTCTTGGTCGAATATTGCCATGCGATGGGAGTTGGTCCTGGTAACTTAAAAGAATACTGGGATGTCATATATAAGTACGATACCTTGTTGGGTGGATGTATCTGGGAAATGGTTGACCATGCTATAGCTCACGATGATAAGCGTTACGCATACACTTATGGTGGCGACCATGGGGAATACACACACGATGGAAATTTCTGTGTTGATGGTCTGTTTTATCCAGATAGAACGCCACATACCGGTGCATATCAAATGAAAAACATTTATAAGCCTGTAAAGGCATATATTGTTGAACCTGGAATAATAGCAGTTCAGAACCTAAATTTCTTTAGAAATGCATCTTACCTAAAAATTAAAGGTAAGGTTTTAATAGAGGGTGAAAAATCATATGAGTTTACATTACCATCAGATATTGAACCTGAAAAAACACGTAAGTATAACGTCAACTATCAGTCATACGAAGGGGATTGTACTATAGTTATTGAATATTATAATGGCACTCATCTAGTAGGACAGGATGAACTTATCGTTGGCGAAAATTTAACGCACTTTAATATAGAAGCTTCCTCCGAACAGTTGTCAACTAAGCATATAAACAATATGTTTGTTGTGGATTTCGGAACTGGCGAAGTGAGGTTTGATAAAGAATATGGTGCAGTGATAGGATATACGGTTAAAGGGAATGAACTTCTTGCCAAGCGTGCCGCTAAAGATGGTGGTGGAACGGGAAGGATTTATCACAATATATACAGAGCTCCAACAGATAATGATAGAAATGTTGTAAGAAAGTGGAGAAGGCTTGGATATGATAAATTAACAAAACAAAATATTATCTTTAAAGAAGATTTAGACAGTGATGGAAATGTTGTGGTTATTTGTTCATATACATTAAACTCTAAAAACAAGGTGCGATTTAAAGTAACCGATAAATACACAATCGAGCCAAGTGGTGTTATACAGATATCAACAGATACTGTAGTTATGAGAGCTCCTATTGCAACAATACCAAGAGTGGGAAAGATAATAGAAATGGATGCTGAGTTTGATGACGTAATTTATTATGGCAATGGACCTTATGAAAGCTATCCAGACATGTTAGACCATGTTACACTTGGCGTTTACGGCAAAAAAGCTGAAGAGTTCTTAGAGCCATATATTAAGCCACAAGAGTCTGGAAACAGGACAAATGTCAGGTATGCGACAGTGAAAAACCAAAAGGGATTAGGTCTTATGTTTTTAGCTGATGTAGCGCCGTTTAATTTTGGGATAAAGACTATACCTGATAGTGAACTTGCAAAATGCAAACATAGAGAAGATGTTAAAGACTTCGGATATAAATATGTCTCGGTAGATGGGTTTATGGCAGGGGTAGGCAGTAATAGTTGTGGTCCTCTTACAATTCCTGAATATAGATTAACAACAGGAAAGACCTATCAAACCTCATTTAAGATAATACCTTTCACTGATGTCAGTGATGAAAGGATATAGGAATACTTGAAAACGTATAGATGCTTGGGAGGGCAACTACAACTTAAGTAGTTAAAGGGAAAAAGATGAAAATATTTGCTTTAGATAGATCGACAGTAATAGAAGACTTTACCGACATGTCCATTTTAGAAGGCATGGTAGATAGAAAAAGATTTTATTTTGAATGCTCAAGACATGAGTATTTCATAGTGCAGTTACTGCTCCTTCCAGATTACACCACTGATAAATTAGATATAATGCCTGGTCCTTTAACAAGTAAGGCTGGCTCTGTAAAAGGCATGATAACATGTTTTAATACAGAAGGTATTAATAACTTAGGGGAAAGATTCACTAAAACAATTGCAGTAGAGGAAGGAGTGTTGCAACCAATATTTATTGGCTGTGATTTTTCCAGGTCAGAAGTTGGGGAACATAAGGTTACAATCAAAATAGGTAAAGAGTACATACAAATAACATTCACCTTAAATGACGATTTAATATTTAATGAAGGTACTGACGACAAGACAACACTTGCAAGACTGAAATGGCTAAACTCGACTCTTGCAAAAAATATTAGAATTACTGAAGATTTAGAAGCGCTGGCAGTAGGGACAAGATCTATTAATTTTATAGGCAAAACTGTTAATTTCGGATCTAATGGTTTAATAGATACCGTTGATTCATATTATGGCAAATCAGGTAGCATACAGCCTGAAGTTCAAAGTAATCTTTTTTATCAGCCAATGGACTTTAATATCGATGGTACGCGTCTTGGATATGCTAGATTTAAACTGGTTGGAAAAGGTAACGTTGCTTTCCTTAGTTCAGAAGGAAGATGTCAGGGATTAAAGGCTGAAATCAGTACGGATATTTTTTATGAAGGTGCGATGAACTATACTATAAAGGTAACCGCCCTTAAAGATTTTGTTACCCAAAACATGTCTCTTAGTTTGTTTTACGATAGCCCAGAATTCATAGTAGGTTTAGGCGCACGTGCTAGAAAAGTGGAAGGAAACAAGAAAATCAAATGGGATGCAAAGGAAAATCAAAACGAAGTTTTTATGGGTAAAATCAACACCGCTGCAAGGGTGCAGTTTGTAGGAAATAAACCTTCAAAAACTGTTGTAGGGTACTTTAATGAGTTCCCAACTGCGCTACCAGATACTTGGTATAATGATGGGCGAGGAAGTTTAGAGATACTAAAAACCGATAAGGGAGCAGTGCTCAAGGCAAACACAGGTAGAGTAATTTTACCAGCAGGAGATACTTATGTGCTTAAGTTTTCTATTCATCTGACACCATTTAAACCAATTAATTTGAAAAAGGCACTGACGCTTCGTATTGGAAGAGACCAGATAGAAACCACTTATGACAAAATGATAAATAGAGCAAATAAAGATGGTTTGACTTATTTAAACATTACCTATGGTGGAGAAGCTAATCCTTACCTAAATTACCCCTTCCCATACATTAAAGCTATTGCCGCACTGTCAAGAAAGTTACACGATAAGGGGCTTGGTTTAAGCTTATCGTACAACTTAAGAGAAACCAGTACACAAAGTCGCGAGATATACGCATATAAGGCGCTTGGCGATGAACTGCTTCTAAGGTCGAGGAATAGAAATAATGAAAGTTCAGATGAAGTAAAAGCTATAGGAGACGACGTAATTGTTGATAAAATAGTTAGATATAATGCAGGTAAGAGAAAAGGACAAAGTGACCAAGCAGTCATTTGTACCCCATCATCCCGAATGGATAATTATTATGTAGAAGGGATTAATTATTTTATTAAAAACGCAGATATTGATGCCATTACGATGCGAGATGCAAGCGTTGGAAGAGAGACAATGGAG
>JAAZLE010000043.1 GCA_012799455.1 Clostridiales bacterium
AAAGAGTAGTTTGTACGTATAGTAGGGTTAAAAGATTGACAAAAACCTTAAAAATGTGATATCTTTCATTCATATGTGTGTTTTTTACACAAATTATAGTCGTAAAAAACTAGACAATCATTATAAAATTAATATATAATCATAAAACAAGCGATTATTAATATTGAAAAATATCGGAGGAAAGTTAAATGGCAAAAGCAAAATTTGAAAGAACTAAGCCACACGTAAACGTCGGAACAATAGGCCACGTTGACCATGGCAAGACAACATTAACTGCTGCAATAACAATGGTAGCATCCGCTGCAGGACACGGAGCAGTTATGAAGTATGATGAAATTGATAAGGCTCCAGAGGAAAAGGCAAGAGGAATAACGATCAATACATCACACGTTGAGTATGAAACAGATAGCCGTCACTATGCACACGTAGACTGCCCAGGGCACGCTGACTATGTTAAGAACATGATTACAGGTGCAGCACAAATGGACGGAGCGATTCTAGTTGTTGCTTCAACAGACGGTCCCATGCCACAAACAAGAGAGCACATCCTTCTAGCAAGACAGGTTGGCGTTCCATACATTGTTGTGTTCATGAACAAAACAGACCAAGTTGATGATCCAGAATTACTAGAATTAGTTGAAATGGAAATCAGAGAACTATTAAGTGAATATGAATTCCCAGGAGATGATATTCCGATTATAAAGGGTTCAGCACTAAAGGCAATGGAAGCAGCAGTTGCAGGAAACACAGCTTCAGCAGCATGTGAGCCAATCAGAGAACTACTTGCTGCAATCGATAGTTATATCCCAACTCCAGAACGTGCAACAGATAAGCCTTTCTTAATGCCAGTTGAAGACGTCTTCACAATCACAGGTCGTGGAACAGTCGCAACAGGTAGAGTTGAAAGAGGTATTGTAAAGGTACAAGACAAGGTCCAAATCGTTGGAATTCGCCCAACAAAAGAAACCGTTGTTACTGGTGTTGAAATGTTCAGAAAATTACTTGATGAAGGTAAAGCTGGCGATAACGTAGGATGCTTACTCCGTGGTGTTGATAGAAAAGACATTGAAAGAGGACAAGTTCTTGCAAAGCCAGGTAGCATTAAGCCACATACAAAGTTCACAAGCCAAGTTTATATCTTGACCAAAGAAGAAGGCGGACGTCATACTCCATTCTTTAGCGGATATCGTCCACAATTCTACTTCCGTACAACAGACGTTACTGGCGATATTAAATTACCAGACGGCGTAGAAATGGTTATGCCTGGTGACCACATTGACATGAACGTTAGCCTACTTACCCCAATTGCAATTGAAGCTGGACTTCGTTTCGCAATTCGTGAAGGTGGCAGAACTGTTGGTTCAGGTGTTGTCGCAAGTGTTATCGAGTAATATCGGATAAAACTTAAACATATTAAAAAGGTAGCGATTTGCTACCTTTTTTTATTTAGTAAAACAATTGTTGATTTATAACCTTGTATAATATTTCTATTCCTCTTGTTTATAACTGTCATCTATAATTTTAGATAAAATTAGAACTTTGCACCCATGTTTTTCAACTTCCACGCCTAGTTTTGAGGTTTCATAGGATTTATTTTCCCATACATCATAAACTTTAACAATATCGCCAGCATCACTAAAGTTTAAATAGCTATCTTTTTTAAGAGGAGTGATGGCAAGGGATGCTTTCTTTTTTCTACCAAACTTATTTACAAAGCAAACTGCAATATCTCCATTTGCAAGTGGCTTTGCCAAAATATCCATAAAGCCACTATCTAGCCTTTTGGCTTGTATGCCAAGAGGGTCTTGGTTTATATTAATCATGTGTTTATTCGTTACGATATTTAAAATTTCAGGCGT
Source organism: Clostridiales bacterium (assembly GCA_012799455.1). Classification (GTDB taxonomy): domain Bacteria; phylum Bacillota; class Clostridia; order Christensenellales; family DTU072; genus MWEH01. The sequence goes on from JAAZLE010000043.1 coordinate 1,860, forward strand.
CATTTTTCGTAAGTCATTTCCAAGTATTAAGGGAGCATTCATCATACACCATAATGAAAAATGAGTTTTGTTTTCGGCTTCGGTTAATTTACCGTTTCCAACTTCTAACATATCGGGATCGTTCCACGCACCGATTTCTGCGTGTTTATGAAGTTTAACATTTCTGGTATATATAGTCATTATCCAAGGCCATATAGGGCGTATATCTGGAGTTGTTCTCCACAAATTGCCTGCAGTCTTGCCCCAAAGCCAGGGTTTTCTAAAACCCCATTCGCAAATTGAAAATACAATAGGCTTAACACTAGTATTATTTTTCTTTGCTATATTAAAAGAAGCATTTAAAATTGCGTCTGCCATGGTTCGATACTGTAAAATAGCACTATCAATCTTAGTTCTTACGGGGTTAAATAACTTGATAGTATTAGTGCCTTTATTTAGCGTAACAGTAGTTTGAAATCTTGCTGTATTATTCCACCTTTTTTGTGGTGGGATATCCATTTTATATGTATCTTTGTCATTAATTAAGATGTGTAAATGCTTTTTGTATGCACCTTTTTTACATATATCTACTGTGAATGTGTAACTTCCTTCCTTTTCAACTACAATGTCGTATTCTGCCATGCCAATATTTCCATCAAGTCCAGTTAAACAAACACCAATTGGTGAACTCTTCCTTTTCATAAGTTTAGCATAGCCAGATAACTTAGCATCGGTTATAGGGTAAAACATTTCCTCTCTTTCGCCAGTTTTTGAAAGTGTAATTCCGTATATAAGCGGGGCGTAAGTAGAAACCAGTTGGTTATGACAAAAATCATACTTGAAGTATTCTATTCCCCAACTTGCAATAATTTCGGCGTCCTTTACCTCATTACCAAGACTTGCAGGTAAATCTTCACAAGTTAAGGTTCCGTTAGAGGAATAGATGCCTACTTTAATTCCAAGAGCATTAATTTTTTCTACAAGCTTTGGAATGCCATCTGAAAACC
>JAAZLE010000044.1 GCA_012799455.1 Clostridiales bacterium
ACAATGTTCTTGACTCATAGTTCTTTTCTCCTGATACTTTGTAGTTTGTTCAAAAACATTATATCAGGGAATATACTATGGGTCTTTTCTTTTCCTCAAATGGCTCATTTAATTTTACAACTCAGGTGTTTAAACAATAATCTATCGTTGTATATCAGAAATAGTATAATAAATATATAATTGACTCATAAACACATTCTACATAAAAGGTGTTAAATAAAAAAGCAAGAGAATATTCTCTTGCTTTGGTGGGCAGGGATGGATTCGAACCATCGAAGTCTCCGACGGCAGATTTACAGTCTGCTCCCTTTAGCCACTCGGGAACCTACCCATATTATACATATTGGAGCTGGCTATCGGATTTGAACCAACGACCTACTGATTACAAATCAGTTGCTCTACCAACTGAGCTAAGCCAGCATAACACGCCAGTCTTGGTGCCTTGGGACGGAATTGAACCGCCGACACAGGGATTTTCAGTCCCTTGCTCTACCGACTGAGCTACCAAGGCAAAAAATGGCGATCCGGAAGGGACTCGAACCCTCGGCCTCTAGCGTGACAGGCTAGCGTTCTAACCAACTGAACTACCGGACCGCAACCTATTCTGTTTTGTGCGTAGTACATTTTAATTAATTTGTGGTGGGCCTTCACGGACTCGAACCGCGGACCAGTCGGTTATGAGCCGACCGCTCTAACCAACTGAGCTAAAGGCCCTCACGCATTTTAATGCCTTTGGTCGGGATGAAGAGATTTGAACTCCCAGCCTCTTGGTCCCAAACCAAGCGCGCTACCAAGTTGCGCCACATCCCGTATAACATAACGAGCACTTTGATAGTTTACATTAAGATATTTGTATTGTCAATCTTTTATAAACAAAAAAACCTAATTTGTCGGAGCTTATAAATGTGTTAATACTGACATTACAAGCTATATATATCTAATCTTTTTTTATGGCAATAAAAGTATCAAATAACTTAATTATAAAACCCTCTCTTTATTGAAATGACTTCTGGCAACTCACTTAACTTTTGTATAATGGACTCTAGTTCGGCTGCTTCTTTAATTTCTAAACCTAAACTGATATGTGTTTTATTCATGGGCTTTTTATGGATTTCTAATGCGCTAATAGATATGCCTTTTGCAGCAAGTAAAGGTATAAATGAATTTACAAGTCCAGCCCTATCCTCACACTCCATTTTTAAATACGCGGTGTAAAACTGAGTTGAGTTTTCGGTCTCAGCCCATTTTGCGTCTAATAAACGCTCCTTCTCCATGTTTTTAGTATTTGGGCAATCCACTCTATGTATTGAAACTCCAGTTCCTCTAGCAGCATATCCAATTATTAAATCTCCGGGAAGCGGATTGCAACATTTACTAAGCCTAACAAGAAAACCATCATATCCTTCAATTAATATATTACTAATATTTCTCCTTTTTCTATCTTGAATAACAGGTATGCCTTGTTGTGGTTTTGTTGAAACTTGATATTTTTTGTATTTATCAATAAGTTTCGATATTATTTGATTAGATGATAAAGACCCATGACCAACTGATGCGTACATTTCTTCTAACGAAGACAGAGAATATCTTTCATAAATATTATCTAACGATTCTTTTACTGATATTAAATCGGACAAATTGCTCCCTCTTCTTTTCGCTTCACGCTCTAGTATATCTTTCCCCGTCTTAATATTGTCGTCTTGCTGTATTTTTTTGAAAAATGCCTTAATTTTAGACTTTGCTTGTGGCGACTTGACAATTTTTAACCAATCTCTACTTGGTCCCTTAGAGTTTTTTTGCGTCATTATTTCAACTACATCGCCCGTCTTTAAAGTAGTGTTTAAAGGAACTAGTTTACCATTAATTTTTGCACCGACACAAGCGTTGCCTATTTCGCTATGAATACGATAGGCAAAATCTAATGGCGTAGAATCAAGAGGCAAATCAATAACATCACCTTTTGGAGTAAAAACGAAAATTTCGTTAGGGAGAATGTTGGTTTTTAATGCCGCTAAAAACTCTGCACTATCTTTTATTTCATTTTCCGACTCTACCATTTCTTGTATCCAGCCTATATGTTTATCATGCTCTGAAAATTTTGTATTTTCTTTATTTTCTTTATATTTCCAGTGAGCTGCTAAACCATATTCTGCCACTCTATTCATTTCTACTGTTCTTATTTGAATTTCAAAAACTTGTCCAAAATTACTAATTACAGTAGTATGAAGTGATTGATATTGATTAGGTTTGGGCATACTTATGTAATCTTTAAACCGCCCGGGTATTGGTTTCCATAGAGAATGAATTATGCCTAAGACCGTATAACATTGGCTTTCTGTTTCTACTATTACACGTATCGCAATTAAGTCATATATTTCATCTAAGGTTTTCCCTTGGTTTTTCATTTTTTTATAGATGCTATACAAGTGTTTTGGTCTACCTTTAATATCTGCTTTAATTTGTAAAGAAGTAAGTTCCATTGATAGTCTATCAATAATTCTGTTGACCATCATCATATTTTCTTTTCTTTTAATTTCTAATTGACTTGATAGCTCATAGTACTCGTCATGATATAAGTATTTAAAACATAAATCCTCAAGTTCTATTTTAATTTGAGAAAACCCTAATCGACTTGCAATCGGGGCATATATTTCTAAAGTCTCTTTTGCTATTCTTGCTTGTTTTTCGGCAGATAATGCACCTAATGTACGCATATTGTGTAATCGGTCTGCTAGTTTAATAAAAATAACTCGAGAATCATTTGCAATAGATAAAAATAATTTTCGGTAGTTTTCAGTTTGTTCTTCTTCAATTGATTTAAATTTAATTTTTGATAATTTAGTAACACTCATTACTAAATAATGTATTTCATCTCCAAACTTACGCCTTAAAACATCTTCAGAACAATCAGTATCCTCAACCACATCATGTAGTAAAGCTGCAGAAATGCACGCAAAATCGAGGCCGTAATCTACTAGTATTGCAGCCGTGTTGATTGGATGTGTTATATAAGCATCGCCAGAGAGCCTAGTTTGTCCACTATGACAATTTTTTGCGAAATCTAGGGCATATTGAATCATTTGCAACTCTTCTGGAGCATACGATTCTTTACATTTAGTTATAAATTCTAATTCATTCATAAATTAACACTGCTTAATGTTCTACTCTATATTTTATTAATTAATTTATACACCTTTGATGCTTCTAAACTGTGGCTTTTTTCATTTACATAAACCGTATTGTCTTGCCATAGTATGGCATTAATTTCTTGTAATATTATAATACATATTTCAAACACATGTGAAGATAAACCAAATCCTTTACCTTTAAGATGATTAAAAAGCTCTCTAATATCTATATATTCTTTCTTATTACTATATGCCTGTATGTATAAATAACTTTGTTCAACATCACCTTTACTAACTGGTGTTTTCATAGATAAATCTTCATATAACTCTAAATATTCTAATAATATATTCAATGCTTCATAATGACTTTTGTTAATGTTTATAATCATATCAAACGAATCTACAACTACAAGTCTAGAATAGTAATCTAAATTCACATCAATATCTGGTGATAAAATTATCGTATTAATTGGGTTGAGTGATGTTAGTTGTTTATAGGCTTTCTTATAGTTCGGATATTTTTTTACCATAGTATTAAAATGTTCTTTACTCCAAACTAGTATAATTTCACCGAACATCGCATTAGGTTTAGTATCTTTCCTTTCTGATAGATATTTATTATCACATGGTAAAAATCTTGCATAATAGTTGTATAAAAGTTGCTTATGATGAACCTTAAAATCAATGAGTTCAATGTTTTTTATTATGCAACTAGCATAATATTTTTGTTTATACTGTTTTTTATCAATAGTGTAATATATATTTTTAGCGAGATCGCTTTCTAGCATCTCTTGATATATTATTTTATTAAACGCTACAAATTCAATTTGTTCACTTACAACTCGTTTAATATGTTGATAATTTTTAATTCTTTCCATTTTAAAATCCTTAACAACAGATTTAAAAACAGGTTGCGGGTTCCCTGTTCCAAATGGCTCTAAAAGTTTTAATTCCTGAGCAAACGATAACGAAATATCCTCTGTTTTAATTTCTAATTCATGTGGTATTCTAGGTGTAAAAACATCAAAACTATATTTTTTACGTAAATATTCATTACAATCTTTAATAAAACATTCCAAAGAATCTTCCTTTAATTGTAATCCAGCAGCCATAGTATGACCGCCAAATGTCAATAAATGTTTTTTATTATTAATTAATATGTCTAATATATCTACACCTTTTACACTTCTTCCAGAACCTTTAATTAAACCGTTTGTTCCTTTTGTCAATAATATGGTTGGTCTATCAAACATATCCACTATTTTAGAGGCAACTATGCCAATAATGCCAGATTCCCAATGGGGATCATACAATATTATCATTGGATTGTTAGCTATATCGTAGTATAAAAGTTTTTCTTTTACTTCTGTCGCTATTTTATCACATAAATTTTGTCTAATTTTATTTTCATCATCTAGCTCTTTTGCAAGACTTTGTATTTCCGGGTAGGAATCTGAAACAATTAGTCTAAAAGACTTAATTGCACTGGTTATACGGCCTGTAGCATTCAATCTGGGAGCAATTTTAAATGAAATATCGTTTGTGTTAATTGGTTGAGGTTTGTTTTGTGATATTATTTTAATAAGAGCTTGTATGCCAGGACGAGTATATCCATTATTAATTAATTTCAATCCCTCTTTTACAATTATTCTATTATCGCCAACTAAAGGAACTAAATCAGCAACAGTAGATATGGCACAAATATCAAGGTATTCTTTTGCATATTCAAAACCAAACAATGATTTAATAAGCATAAACGCGACACCAGCTCCAGAAAGTTCATCTTCAATCTTATTTTGTATTTTAGGATTAACAACAATGCAGTCTGGAATTGTTTTGCCAGGCTCATGATGGTCAGTTATAATCACATCAATATTTAGGCTTTTTAAATAGTTAACTTCTTTGTTTGATTGAATTCCACAGTCTACCGTAATTAATAAATTAGGCTTATACTTTGGTAAAACTTGTTTTAGAGTATCTATATTTAAGCCATATCCGTCCTCTTCTCTTTGAGGTAAAAAAACATCTACTTTTACATTTTTTTTCTTTAGTGCTAAATAAATAATGGCCGCAGCTCCGATGCCGTCACAGTCATAATCCCCGTATACTAATATCTTGTTTTTCTTAATTATATGACTCATAATTAACTCAGTTGCATTATCCATGTTGATTAATTTGTTGGATTTTTCCAATATATTTAGCGATGGAAACAAAAAAGATTCAATATCTAAAGGATCATATAATCCTCTATTATGAAGAAGTTTTATCATGTTTTTGCTATAATTAATATTCATAATTTAAAGTCTAGGCATAAAAAACAGCCCGTATATTACTACGGGCTTATATCATCTATCTACGTTTAGCTGTCTTTAATTTTTTAGGTGTCCTATTTAATTTTAGTGTCATTAATGTTCCCCAAATGCTTGGAGCTAAAAACAAAGAAGAATATAACCCAGATAAAATACCAAATATTATAGGTAAGGCAAACTCTGTTAATGCTCTAACACCCATCATAGCTAATATAGAAATGGTCAATAGTGTTGTAAGAGAAGAAAAAATCATTCGCGTCAGGCTTTGGGTTACTGATAAGTCAACAAGCTCCCCCGGAATAAACTTTAAGTTTTGTGTTTTAACTGTTGCAGAGTTACTTCTAATTCTATCAAAGATAAGTAATGTATTATTGATTGAGTATGCAACAATTGTAATCAGTCCCGCTATTATTGCAGAATTGATTTGCACTCTAAATATAATTACAAATGCCATCATTATTATAATATCATTAACTTGCATTATAAGTGCTGAAAGCCCACTGAAAAAATCAAACCTTATTGCCGTATAAATGAGCATTATTGCTAATGCTATGCCTACAGATAAGGCTGCTTTTTTAATTAGATCAGAGCTCGCTGTTGCATTAATCAATTCGGCATTTGCTGAGATGTCTTTATCTGCTCCATAATCATTTGTGAGCATTAAAGTTATTTTATCTTCTAAGTTGCTATTAATTGTTAGCATTTGTGGTGTCTTGTCAGTAGTGTTAAGGTTTTCAATGCTTCCATCTGCTTTGATAACTGAATTAGGATATCTTATAATTACTATATTTGAACCACTAGATTGATTAGAAGTAACCTGTAACCCTTCAGCCGTAATTATATCTAATATTGAATCAACAGCCTTGTTTTTATCTCCACTTTTAATTCCCGTCATTTCAACTGTTAATACTGTACCACCTTTGAAATCAACACCAACATTTGCAAATCCATCATATTTATTACCCGTTTGACTATATACGGTGCCACAAACCAAAGCAATAAAAATTATTGCTAACGGTAAAATGAACCAATATGGAGCATTTTGAAATATCTTCATTTTTGTTTTAACACCAAGAACTTGATCTAACCCACTATTTATTACATCATTACGCTTTCTTTTTTTCATTTTTTACCTCCTTAAAGGATAAAGCGTAAAAAGCTTCATTTTCATTATTTAAGGACAAGAAACAATTTATGAAAAGTCTAGTGATTACTAATGCTGAGAACATAGATAATAAGTTTCCTATCAATAATGTAATACCAAATCCTTTGATTGATGCCGCACCAAAAATTATCATTACTATTGCACCAAGTATGGTTGTTACATTCCCATCTATTATTGCAGGGAGACCTTTTTTAAAACCAATTGCAACAGAACTAGGTATGCCCTTTCCTAGGCCTCCTAAGCGCTTTTCTTCTTTTATTCTTTCGAAAATAATTATATTAGCGTCCACTGCCATTCCTATGCTAAGAATAATACCTGCAATAGATGGTAATGTCAGCTGGACCCAGGGTATCAACGCTAATAAGTAAATATACATTATGCTATAAATGATAAGTGCAGTCGCAGCTGCTAAGCCTAATCCTCTATAATAGAGTATCAAAAATAGCATAATACATGCTAATCCCACGATACCAGCAATTATACTTGCTTTCATAGCATCTTGCCCTAATGTAGGAGAAATTGGCGCCGCAGATATGGGTGAAAGATTAACTGCAAATGTTCCTGCATTGATTTTAGTAGCCATCTCTTTGGCCGTTTGTTGATTATAATTTCCTTGAATAATAGCATTCCCATCAGTAATAGCAACATTTACCTTAGGTTCCATGATTTTTTCGCCATTAATAAATATTCCTATTGTCTTGCCTATATTTTTTTCAGTAGCCTCTGCAAATAATTTAGCACCTTCCGCATTGAATGTTAGCGCGATTATATGCTGTCCTTCGTATATACGAGCCGAGGCATTTTCTAGATGCTTGCTTCCTGTTACCAAAACAGTGCCAGATTCATCTTTAAACTCAAGGACAGCAGGCTCTACTAACAACTCAATTAAAAGGTCCGTGTCCTGAATAGAAGGCACCTCTACTCTTATTTGGTTTTCTCCCTGTCTTGTAACTGTCGACTCTGGATAACTCTCGTTAAATAGTAGAGACTTTAAGTTGGAAATAGTTCCATCTATAGCATTGTTTTTATCTTCAGCATTGGAAAACTGCGATAAATCAGCTTCATATACAGCATATATACCACCTTCTAAATCCAGACCTAGTTTAATGGATTTTGCTATCCAATAAAAATCATAGTTGCTATTCCCAATCTTAAATGAGTCTTTGCTATTTAATGGGAATATAAAAACTGCAAAAGTGGTAGCAATTAATAGTACAACTATTAAAATAATTATAGCAGTACTTTTTTTATATGCTTTCCAATCTGTAGTCTTTTTTGTTATATTGTTTTTTCGCACGACTATTATATCTCCATTTTAAAATCTATAAATAGTATATATTGCCTTATAATATTAGTCAATAAAATAATCTAACGCAAGGCTTTTATCCACACACATAGGTTTAGTTAACAACACCCTCTTTATTGGAGAGAAAGTTTTTCAACAGCCCAAATGGCTAAACTAAGTTCTAATCTTTTTTTAGTCAGCATACAACCTATTTCATATTCTCCGTTTAAATTCCCTGTTAAATTGTAAGCGTTAGCGACGCAGCCTCCACCACAAAAGTATTTAGCAAAACAATTTTCACAGTGTGACTTAGAAAAAATTGTATTTTTAGAAAAGGTTTTTCTTATATCTTGACATATTATTCCATCATATACATTGCCTATGACAAACTCTTTATTCCCAACAAACTGGTGACAAGGATAAATCTCTCCTGTTGGACTAATAGCGAGGTATTCTGTGCCAGCTCCGCAACCACTTAGTCTTTTGTTAACACATGGGCCATTATTTAAATCTATCATGAAATGAAAGAAGTTAAACCATCTATTTAAACGCCTAGATTCTAAATATTTATCAGCAAAAAAATCATATTCTTTGAAAATCCTATCTAAATGCTCTTTTTTAATTGCTAATGGGTGATCTTCTGGTAAAACTACTGGCTCAATTGAAATTTGGTCAAAACCCTCTTCAGCCAGAGCGAAAATATCTTTACAAAAGTCTAAATTGAGAGAAGTAAATGTCCCTCTTACGTAATACTGTTTATCGCCTCTTATTTCTTTGAACGCCTTCGCGTTTTTTAGAGCTGTGTCGTAGGAGCCTTTTCCATATTTATCTAACCTTACTTTATCATGAGTTGTTTGCCTACCATCTAAACTCAAAACTACGTTAACCATTTGCTCGTTAAGAAAATCCATACTTTTTTCAGATAGCAAAGTACAATTTGTTGTGAAGGTAAAATGGAATAGTTTATTATGTTCTTTTTCTTTACTCCTGGCATACGATATGACTTTTTTAACAGTCTGCAAGTTTAACATTGGTTCGCCGCCAAAAAAATCAATCTCCACATTACGTATTGACTTGCTATTTACTAATAAAAAATCTACTGCTTTGATGCCAACTTCAGGAGACATGTAATCTTTTGAAGTATTATATGTTCCATCCTTAGCAAAACAATATTTGCATCTAAGATTACAATCATGGCATATGTTCAAACACAATGATTTTACAAGGGATGTAGATTTTACATAATTTGTAACTTTAGGCTCACTATTTAATAATCCCTTTCCTTCTAAAATCAAAATTTCATCTAAAGCTATTTTTTTATTTGACATTAAAAAGGAGGTGTAATCAGTTTTTTCTTTTTCTGACAACGGTAATCCATAATGTTCTTTACACACCAAAAAAGCTAAATAGTCTACAACATGTAAACTACCGCTTTCTATATCCCATAAAAAATAAAGGGTATCATTTTTGTGTTGGTATGAAAAGGTGTGAATCAATTACTTTATGATGTCTGCCTCTTTTTTATTAATCTTTTCCTCTCTAGCGCAACTTTGATTGCCAACAGTACAACTAGTTTTACATGCGGATTGACAACTAGATTGACATTCCTTACAGTTTGTTTGATGATCTTTCTCAAAAATATTATTTGAAATAATTTTAATATGCTTCATAAAAACACCTCTTATTAATTAATGTCGAAATTATATCATATTAGGCAATTCAATGCCAACATAAAAAGGGTTGCAATATTGCAACCCTTCAATTATTAGACAAACAAATAAACACTTTTTTATAGTTTGTTTCTAATAGCACCTTTAACCACAACTATCTCAACTGGATTCTCCTCTGTTCCTATATCTAGAGTAACTCTATCTGTGTCTGCATTGATAACCTTAATAGTTCCAATTATACCTGCGGTCGTCATAACTTTGTCCCCTACTTTCAAACTATCCATCATTGATTGATATTGTTTTTTTTGTTTTCTTTGAGGTATTATAGTCATCACTATCATGACAACAAAAAATGCACCTAAAATTACTAGAGGAATCCAATTATTACCATCAAACATTGTATTATCTCCTAAATGTTTTTTTTAGTCTATCATGAATAGTCCGTTGTTGCAAGTATTATTTATCTTTTATTATATTATATGGATTTATGTTTTCAAAATGTAATGCTTCTGTAACATGTACTTTTGTTAGCGTGTTAATCTAACTTATCTATTCTAGATTGATATTTACTCATAAACGCGTCTCTAAAGGTTAATAATGAATCGGATTTAATTGCATCTTTAATTTTCTCTACCAACCTGTGTAGTAACCGTATATTATGTAACGAAATAAGTCTTCCTCCTAAAGCTTCGTCGGCATTTATAAGGTGCCTTAAATATGCTCTTGAATAATTTTGACAAGTGTAACAATCACATTCGTCTTCAATTGGTGAAAAATCATTTTTATAAATAGCATTGCGTATAGTCATATTCCCCTTCATTGTCATAGCAGTACCATTGCGTCCTAGTCTAGTTGGAAGAACACAATCAAACATGTCTATCCCACGACAGACACCTTCTACGATATAGTCAGGGCTTCCCACGCCCATCAAGTATCTAGGCATACTCTCAGGATAATATGGTCTCAAAACATCTAGTACTTCGTACATTATATGACTTTCTTCGCCTACGGAAAGACCTCCAATTGCTATTCCACATTTACAATACCTAAGTGTTTTTTCAATACTCTCAATCCTTAAGTCTTTAAACATGTTGCCTTGTACAATGGGAAAAAGTAGTTGGTGGTCGTTTGTAGCGACATTATAACATCGCTCTAACCACCTTAATGTTCTATCGACTGCTGTTTTGCTATCCTTGTAACTAGTACCACTCTTAGTACACTCATCAAATGCCATAATTATATCACTATTAATGATTTTTTGAATCTCTATAGCTTTTTCTGGCGTTATGAAATGCGTGCTGCCATCTAGATAACTAGAAAACTTGACACCTTCATCTGTAACTTTTCTCATTCTAGATAAAGAAAACACTTGGAACCCACCACTATCTGTTAAGATAGGCTTATTCCAATTCATAAATTTATGTAGTCCGCCTGCATTATTTAAGATTTCCATGCCAGGCCTAAGATAAAGGTGGTATGTGTTTGATAATATAATTTGGCTTCCTATTTCAGTCAATTCTTCTGGGGTTAATGTTTTTACAGTTCCGTTTGTGCCTACAGGCATAAAAACCGGGGTTTCAATCTTACCCGATGGCGTTGAAAGTATACCTATTCTCGCTTTAGATTGTTGACAAACCTTTACTATTTTATATGAAAACAATTACTCACCTCACTACACTATAACACAAGTATCTATATTTACTTTATGAACATTGCATCTCCAAAACTAAAAAATCTATATTTATCTTTTATGGCAATATCATACAATTCTAACGTTTTTTCTCTTCCAATAAATGCAGACACTAACATCAATAATGTACTTTCAGGAAGATGAAAGTTTGTAATTATTGCATCGACAATTTTAAATTTATATGGTGGATATATAAAAATATTTGTATCATTAATTCCAGGCACTACTTCATTCATTTCATTAGCTGATGATTCTAAGGCTCTGACTGATGTTGTTCCTACAGCTATAATTCTTCGCCCTTCCAACTTCGCTTTATTAATTGAACGAGCGGCATCTTCAGATATTTCATAATGCTCCTTATGCATAACATGTTTTTCAATTTTAGAAACTTTTACGGGCCTAAATGTCCCTAACCCAACATGTAAAAATATTTCCACTATTTCAACGCCCATGTTTTCTATTGTCGTTAAAAGGCTACTAGTAAAGTGTAATCCCGCTGTTGGAGCGGCAGCTGAACCTAAGTTTTTTGCATATACCGTTTGATACTTATCAGAATCATCAAGTTTTTTAGTTATATATGGTGGTAATGGCATTTCTCCCAATTTTGATAAAATGTCTTCAAAAACGCCATCAAACCTGCACGAAATCTGTCTCACCCCAGTTTCTTGATCTATGGAGTTTATTATTATAAATAATTTTTCATTGACAATAAGTTTTTGCCCTATCTTTGCTTTTCTAGCAGGTTTTAACAGAGCTTCCCAGTCCGTATAGTTTAGTCGTCTTAATAACAGAATTTCATATTTGCGCCCGTTTTCGTCAAGAGCGAATATTCTCGCTGGTATTACCTTGGTATTATTAATTACTAATAAATCACCTTGTTTTAGCCAAGTAATAATATTCGAAAATATAGAATGTTGTAACTCCTGCGTGTTTTTGTCATATACTAACAACCGAGAAGAGTCTCTTGGTACAACTGGTGATTGTGCTATTAATTCATTAGGAAGAACATAAAAAAAATCTTCTTTTGTTAAAGCAGAACAATGTTGTTCACTAGTCATTTCTTTCATTGTTTTCCTTTTTCCATGTTAATAAATTATATGCATAGTCATCATTCATTGGGATATTAAGGTGTTCATAGGCTAGTTTTGTACAAGTCCTTCCTCTTTGAGTTCTTGCTACAAAACCAATTTGCATTAGATAAGGCTCATATATATCTTCAATCGTGACAGCTTCTTCACCACTAGCGGCAGAAATAGTTTCAAGTCCAACAGGACCACCTCCATACTTTTCGATAATAGTGGTTAAAATAACTCTATCAACATCATCTAAACCAAGACTATCAACCCCCAATCTTGATAAGGCGTGTTTCGCTATTTTCAAAGTTATAGTATCAGAATTCTCGTGTTGAGCAAAATCTCTTATTCTTTTTAAAAACCTATTAGCTATTCGAGGAGTCCCCCTTGAACGAATCGCTAATTCTAAAGCGGCATCTTCATCTATTTTAACATCTAAAATGTGGGAAGATCTCTTGATTATGGTTTTAAGTTCTTCAGGAGTGTATAAGTCTAATCGTTTAATTATCCCAAAACGATCTCTTAGCGGGGAGGAAATATTTCCCGCCTTCGTAGTCGCCCCAATCAATGTAAACTTATTAATTGGGAGTCTTATTGATCGTGCAGCAGGACCTTTCCCAATAAACATATCAAACATAAAATCTTCCATAACAGGATATAATGCTTCTTCTACAATATGATTCAGCCTGTGTATTTCATCTATGAAAAGCACAGAGTTTGTCGATAATGACGTTAGTAGAGAGGCTAATTCACTTAAGTTGGTTAGTGAAGGCCCCGAAACTATTTTAAAATCAACATCTAACTCGCGTGCGATTATGCGGCTTAAGGTTGTTTTGCCTATGCCTGGAGGTCCATACAGTAAAACATGGTCTAGAGATTCATTCCTCTCTTTAGCGGCTTGTATATATATCTTGAGATTATGCTTAAAATCTTCCTGCCCAATAAATTCTTTTAATGACAGTGGTCTTAAAACATTTTCACTATCTATAGTTTCATTTTCAATAATTTCCATAGATACATATCTATTACTGGAACTCATATCTTCTTGCATACTTACTTGATATCCCCTTTATTTTCTAATAATATTACAGAATCTTTAGTATTTATTCATACTTCTAAGCGCATTATAAATTAGTGATTCTAGCGTACCATCCCAATTATCTTCTTTACTTTTGTTAATTGCAACCATAGCATCTGCTCTAGCAATACCTAGAGAGGCAAGTGCTTCAATCGCTTCATTTATTATTTGACTTTCACTATCGGTAACCTCTCCTAATTGTGTGACCAATGAAGCATTATCTTTAATTATCTTCTCCTTAAGATCGACAATAAGTCGCTCCGCAGTCTTTTTTCCTATCCCTTTAATTTTTGCTAAAGTTGTAGAGTCTTCAGAGACTATTGCTAATGCTAAAGATTTTAATGGCATACCTGAAAGAATACTAATTGCAACTCTTGGCCCAACACCAGCAACAGTTATTAAATTTAAAAACATCTTTTTTTCTTCAATTGATGAAAACCCATATAGAACTAAACTATCATCTCGCACCACAAGGTATGTATAAATACTTATAACAGAATATAAATCCGTAAATTTATCTAGAGTATTTTGTGAAACTATTATATCGAAGCCAATACCATTAATATCAATAACTAAACTGTCATCATTTAATTGAATTAACTTGCCTCTCAAAAAACTGATCATTTATCCACCTCTTTTTATTAATTATTCACAATTAAAAACTTCTTTCAATGTCTGAATAATTTATTGTTTTGTATATGTGTTAATGCTATAGCAATTGCATCGGCTGCATCATCAGGTTTTGGAATTTTATCAAGCCTAAGCATTAATTTCACCATTTCTTGAATTTGTTGTTTTTCTGCTTTTCCATAGCCTGTAAGAGATTGTTTTACTTGTAGAGGCGTATATTCAAAAGTAGGTAAATTATTTTGTGCGCAAACATATAATATCACACCTCTAGCCTCGGCTACTTTCATAGCAGTTTTGGTATTCTTTTGAAAAAACAACTCCTCAACTGAAACTTCCTGGGGTTTAAACCTATCTATTAACTCCTTAATTTGATCACCAATATATTTCAATCTATCCAAAAAAGCATCATCTTTATGAGTAATAATAGTGCCGTAAGAAACTAATCGCCACTTTCCTTCTTGCGAATCGACAACGCCAAAGCCCAACCGTCCATATCCTGGGTCAAAACCAATAACTCTCATGGTTTGATTCTATCCCAAGCCAACACTTTAAGTCAAACTATATACAAAATACATTGTATCTAAGATATAATTAAGGAATTTTAAAAAATATTACTATGAAAAAAATTAATAATTTTTGAATGAATATAATTTATGTTTTCGTCTGAATATCGGAGATGATGAGGGATATTAATATTCTCCTCATAGATAATTTTTGCTGGTGCTCCTCCTATTATTATGAGCCTATGAGCAAGTAAAATTGCCTCATTAACATCGTGTGTAACCCAGATAACAGTTTTATGGTTCTTTTGCCACATTTGGGTGTATTTATCTATTAATTTTACTCGCATACCAATATCTAACCCTCTAAATGGCTCGTCCATTAACATTACTTTTGATGGAAATAAGAACGCTCTAGCTAGAGCTACTCTTTGTGCCATTCCTGTTGAGAGTTGTTGTGGATATGTATCCTTATATTTTAAAATATCTAATTCTTCAAGTGTGTTTTCAATAAGTTTCGTTCTGATTAATTTATCTCTCTCTATACCTTTCATAATATAGTGTAAATTGTTTATCACAGTTAAATTAGGTAACAACCTCTGTTCAGCATAGACAATAGAACCTTTACCTTTGATATTGATAACTTCCCCATCATACTTAATCGTACCACTAATTATTTTCAGTAAAGTAGACTTTCCTACCCCTGAATGCCCTAATATTACTGTAACCTTATTCTCGGGAAATACATATGAAAAATTGTCAAAAATTACTCTATCTCCATATCTCTGAGATATATTACTAACTTCCATTACCCGTTCTCCTAACAACAATATATTTAATAAAAGCAATAATACTTTCCAAGAGAGCACCTAATACAATAGCAACAACTGTCCACGCAATCAATTCAGCAGTATCGAGATATAACTTCGCTGTCTGCATCATTCTTCCTATACTATCTTTGGTCGCAGCTAAAACTTCAGCAGCAATCAAAACCTTTAAATTTAACGATATAGTGCTTTGTATTGCAGAAAGCGTTGTAGGCATCATAGACGGTATATACAAATAAGTTATCTGTCTAAATTTAGGTACATTATAATAATTGGACATATCAATTAGTTCTACTGAGACCTGTTTTAAAGCGTTATTGAAGGAAGAATAAAGAAGAGGAAATACAACTAGCGCTGAAATTATCATAGGCGCAATTTTAGAATTAAACCAAATTAGAAGAAGTAATATGATAGCCATTGTAGGGATCGAACGTAATATAGAAATAATAGGATTTAATATTTTTTGGACGTAAAATATAATGTGACCTAAAATAGCAAGCAAAAAAGCCGCCAATAATGAATAACAATAACTAATTAAGGAGTTAGCAAGCGTATTACTAACCGCTACCCAAAATTCATTATGATTTAACAGGAAGAATAAAGATTTGATTGTATTATATGGGGTTGGAAGAATTAATTCTAAATTAATAATTTTTGACATAACAAACCACAACAATAAAAATA
>JAAZLE010000045.1 GCA_012799455.1 Clostridiales bacterium
ATTAGTGACAGCGTTTGCGTGAAAAATTTTTATCCCCCTAGGGGGATATGAACAAAGAAGGAAAGGAGTAACCAAAAACAGAGTAACAGTGAATCTACTAATGGTTCAATTAACTTTACACATTACATGAAATATTCTTTTTAATGTTTAGTGTTGTTTTGTTTAAGTTTATGTTATCATATAACAAATTACATTTTATAAAACAAGTTTTTTACGGTAAAATTCTGGGAAAGAAGGGTAGATGAATTAATGAGTTATGCAGATGTTGTGTTTATTAACAATATAAAGGATATTTTAAGCAATGGCTATAGCGATGAATTTCTTGATGTAAGACCTAAATGGGGCGATGGACAATCTGCCCACACGATAAAAAAGTTTTGTATTGTAAACAGGTATAACCTTCAAGAAGAATTTCCTATTTTAACGATTAGAAGAACAGCATTCAAATCAGCCTTAGATGAAATCTTTTGGATTTGGCAAAAAAAGTCAAATAATGTTGCTGATTTAAATTCTAGAATATGGGATTCTTGGGCTGATGATAAAGGAACTATTGGCAAGGCATATGGATATCAATTAGGAGTGAAGCACAAATATAAAGAAGGTTATTTTGATCAGGTAGATAGGGTTTTATATGACTTAAAAAACAACCCACAATCTCGAAGGATAATGACAAATATATATGTACATAATGATCTTAATAAAATGAACCTTTATCCGTGTGCTTACTCTATGACATTTAATGTTTCGGGAAATGTTTTAAACGGTATTTTAAACCAGCGAAGCCAAGATATGCTGACTGCAAACAATTGGAATGTAGTTCAATATTCATGTTTGCTATATATGTTTGCACAGGTTAGCGGTCTTATTGCCGGTGAATTAGTTCACGTAATTGCAGATGCGCATATTTATGACAGACATATACCTGTCGTCAAAAAAATTATCGAAAACCCACAATATGATGCTCCAAGTTTTTTTATAAATAAAAAAGTTAACGATTTTTACAAATTTACTCAGGATGATTTTGTATTAGAAGATTACAAATATACTGAGTTAAAAGATAAGATAGAGGTGGCTATATAAATGCATGCAATAGTTTGTGTAGATAGGAATTGGGGAATAGGTAAAAACAATGGCCTATTATTCCATATTCCTGCAGATTTACAGTATTTCAAGAAAATTACAGAAAATAAAGTTGTAGTGATGGGAGGTAATACGCTACTGTCTTTACCTGGGGGGAAGCCGTTACCGAATAGAATCAATATAGTTCTTACAGACATTTTTACGAGAGATGATTGCATTATTGTCCCAACACTAAAGGAATTATTTATTGAATTAGAAAAACATGATACCAATGATGTTTTCATAATAGGTGGAGCGATGTTTTATAATACAATGATTGATTATTGCGAGAGCGCTTATGTAACAAAGGTAGATGATTTCTGCTCTGATGCTACTGCATTTTTCCCTAATCTTGATAAAAAACATAATTGGAGTCTTATAAAGGAAAGCAACAATCAAGAGGATAACGGATATAATTTTGTTTTCACCCAATATATTAACACTAGGATAAAGGAGATAAAATATTAACTATGACAAAAAAAATTACCATGAAGACGCCAATTGTTGAAATTGATGGCGATGAGATGACTAGAATTATATGGAAGGAAATTAAGGATGCATTACTTTACCCGTATATTGATTTGAAAACCGAATATTACGACTTAGGTTTAAAACACCGCGAAGCTACAGGAGATCAAATTACTATTGAGGCGGCAAATGCAATCAAAAAATATGGTGTAGGTGTTAAATGTGCCACAATTACACCAAATGCAGATAGAGTCAAAGAGTATTCATTGACTAAAATGTGGAAATCACCCAATGGTACGATCAGGTCTATACTTGATGGTACAGTCTTTAGAGAGCCAATAATTATAGATGGAATTAAACCTATTGTGCCCACATGGACTAATCCAATAATTATAGCAAGGCATGCTTACGGTGATATCTATGCAGGTGTTGAGTTTGTAGTGGGAAAAGATGGTGGGACAGTAAGCATGACTCATCCTGACGGAAGTTCGCTTATAGTTAAAAATTTTGGTGGTGCAGGTATCGTGCAAGGAGTTCATAATACTGACAAAAGTATTACAAGCTTTGCAAGAAGTTGTTTTAATTTTGCTCTCGATAAAGGCTTAGATATTTGGTTTAGTGCAAAAGACACTATAAGTAAGATATATGATCATAGGTTCAAAGATATATTCGCTGAGATTTTTGAAGAAGAGTATAAAGAAAAATTTAAACAACGCAACATAGAATATTTTTATACGTTAATTGACGATGCGGTTGCTAGAGTAATGCGCAGTTCGGGTGGCTTTATATGGGCCTGTAAAAATTATGATGGTGATGTAATGAGCGATATGGTAGCAACATCCTTTGGTTCGTTAGCAATGATGACATCTGTGTTGGTTTCACCTGAAGGATATTACGAATATGAAGCAGCACATGGTACAGTAACAAGACATTATTATAGACATCTTCAAGGCGAGTCGACATCTACTAACTCGGTTGCAACTATTTTTGCATGGTCAGGAGCATTACGCAAGAGAGGAGAGTTAGACAGTATAGAAAGTCTAGTTGAGTTCGCAAACACGCTGGAAGCGGCTACAAAAGAAACAATTGAGAAGGGATATATGACCAAAGATTTAGTTGGTCTGTTTTCTAAACCAGGTATAAATCCCAAGGCTCTTGATACAATCGGTTTCTTAGGAAAAGTTGCTGAAACGCTTCGGATTAAATTCTCACGTTAACTTCGCGGAGGTGAAAATTGTTAAAAATTAAAACCTTTGTTTCTGGGATGCTTTCAAATAACACTTATTTATTATTTAGTGGTACAAGCAAGCCTCGAAGGAAGGGTATTTTAATAGACCCAACTGGCTGTTTTGATGCGGTTAACAACTTTATTGATAAGGAGAGTATAGAAATTATAGCGGTTTTTTTAACGCATGGCCATTTCGATCATGTATTAGATGTACCAAAATGGCAGAACCGAGGAATTAAAGTTTTCGCACATCCAAAAGAAATGTTTAATTTAAATAGTAATAGAACCGTTCAAATGCTTAAAGCTCTAGGCTTGCCAAACATATTAATAAACGAAGAACTGACTGAAAAGAAGTATGTATTTGATGATATTATAATTGATGTAATACATACTCCAGGGCATACGGAAGGTAGTTGTTGTTTTGTAGTAGAAGATAATATTTTTTCTGGAGACACATTGTTTTTTAAGAGTTTTGGTAGAACTGATTTTCCCGATGGGGATTTTGATAAAATTAAAAAATCCTTAATTAAACTTTTTACATATTCAGATCTCGATTATAAAGTTTATCCAGGACATGAAGAAGTTAGTTCTTTATATTTTGAAAAAACACACAACCCAATACTAATGTACTTTTAAATTAACAATGTCAATTTCGTAGCTATGGATACAATAAATCATATATATGCTAGATTCTCAAAAGACTTACAAAATAACTAATTTATTACCTCAGTTTCTCAACGATGTTCCTGAAATCATTCGCGCATTTCAACCATACATTAAAATTTCAGATGATGGTGATGACTTAATATTAAAATTTTCTTATGTGGAAGCACAAGACTATCACGTTTTTGAACTTTTAATAGATAACCAAGTTGTGAAATTAGATGTTCTTCTAAAGTTGGATGACATTAATTTATTAGATGCAAAAAGTAGATCAAAAAAACTTATTAAAAACTTTCTTTATCAGTATTTTTCAAAGAGGCTAGGTGTAAAATTAGAATATGGAAGTTTAACGGGAGTGCGCCCTTTAAGCATAGCATATAGACAACAAATCCCAAAAGATGAAGTAGAAGATTATCTTATAAAAAATTTCTTTGTTTCAAAGCGTAAAGCAAAATTAATAAATGATGTGCATACGAACCAAATAGGATTTTATAACCCTAGTGATAACAAAATTGATTTGTTTGTAAACATACCAATATGTAAAACAAAATGCAAATACTGTTCTTTTCCTACGGAAATTTTAACAAAAGCTAGTGATATATTAGAAATGTATATCAAATGTGTTTTATCAGAAATTGAATTAAAAAAGGAATTGTTGACAAACCATGAAATAGAAAATATTTATGTTGGAGGAGGTACTCCTACTTGTATTCCTGATTTTCTACTCGAAAGATTATTAAAAGAGTTATCAACTCTTATTGTTAAAGGTCATGAATTTACTATTGAAGCTGGTAGACCAGATAGTATTAGTTTAGAAAATTTAAACTTGATGGCTAACTATAATGTTTCTAGAGTGTCTGTGAATCCACAAACATTCAAAGAAGAAACCCTCATCTCGATTGGACGAAACCATGATTCTCAATCAATATATGATGCGTACTATCTAGCAAAATTATTCCCATTTGATATAAATATGGACCTAATAGCAGGTTTGCCAGGAGAGAAAATAGATGACTTTATGTTTAGCCTGGATA
>JAAZLE010000046.1 GCA_012799455.1 Clostridiales bacterium
GTGGATAAACGATTTATACAAAACATTCAAAAGAAATTAGTTAAAGCTGGCTATAAGCAAATAGTTGTAAAATATGAAAATGGGGCAACTGTGCTTGAAGGCGAGCTTTTATCATATGATGACATTTTAAGGTGTGGGCAGATTGCCGTTTCTAAAAAATCAAGAGGTGTTGTAAACAACATAAAATTGAAAGGGTATACACCAAAACCCATGCGTATCCCAAGTTTTAAAGATAAAAAATATGAAGGAAGAACTCCTGATGTTTTAATTATAGGCGGTGGGATAGTAGGGTGCTCAATAGCAAGAGAACTCAGTAAATATAAATTAGATGTCATGCTTGTAGAAAAAGAATCTGACGTTGCGATGGCGCAGTCATCTAGAAACGATGGCGAAATTCATCCAGGAATTGATCTAAAGTCAAACAGTATAAAAGTTAAGTACAATGTTGCTGGTAATAAAATGTATGACCAGCTAAGTAAGGATTTAGGACTAAAGTTTGATAGATGTGGTCAGACTGTATTATTTACTTCCAAGTTTCAAAAAATATTACTTCCCTTCATTAAACTAAGGGGGAAAATAAACGATATCCCAATTGAAGAATTGACAAATGAAGAGATTAAAGAGATAGCTCCCGATGTAGGATATAATTTTGGTGGATTTTCTTGCCCGTCTGCAGGAATAATTTGTCCGTATCAAACAACAATAGCTTTTGCAGAATCTGCTGTAATTAATGGAGTAGAGATTGCATTAAATTGTGCAGTCACCGGGATGGTGAATGATGGTCAATACATAAAGGCGGTTAAAACAACAAGAGGCACAATGTTCCCCAAAGTAGTAATCAATGCAGCTGGTGTTTTTAGCGATACCATTGCAGAATGGGCTGGCGACAGGTTCTTTACAATTCATCCTAGAAAAGGTGTGGAAATCATAATGGATAAAAAGGCAAATCAAAAGTCGCGCTTAACAAAAACAGTTATTGGGATAATGGTA
Organism: Clostridiales bacterium; assembly: GCA_012799455.1. Taxonomy (GTDB): domain Bacteria; phylum Bacillota; class Clostridia; order Christensenellales; family DTU072; genus MWEH01. The sequence goes on from JAAZLE010000046.1 coordinate 991, forward strand.
CAAAAAGGTTCTAAAACAAAGGGTGGAGGAATACTTCCGACTATAGACAAAAATATGGTGCTAGGACCAAATGCAACAGAAGTAATAGAAAAAGAAGATGAAAAAACATCGCGTAAAGATATTGACGAGATCTGGGAAAAACAATCTACTACAATACCAGGGCTACAAAAACAGGATATAATCACATATTTTGCAGGAACCAGAGCTCCTTCATATGAAGAAGAATTCATAATAGAAAAGAGTAAAAAAGTTAGGAATTTTGTGCAAGCAGCTGCGATACAATCGCCTGGAATTACCGCTGCTCCAGCTATTGCTGTAGAGATAGCAAGACTTGTAATACAGACAATGTATGAAAATGAAAATGTTAAAGTGATACCTAATGTTAACTTTATTCCAACAAGAAAACCTATCCCTAAAGTTAGTGAAATGAGCCTCGAGGAAAGGGATACGTTAATTCAGAAAAATCCAGATTATGGTGAAATAGTTTGTCGATGTGAAGAAATATCAAAAGGCGAAATTATTGATGCTTTGCGCTCTCCAATAGTTGTTCCACATATAGATGGGATAAAGAGAAGAGTGCGCCCAGGAATGGGTAGATGTCAGGGTGGTTTTTGCTCTCCAATAGTAGCTGAAATAATTGCAAAGGAGTGTAATATACCAGTTTCCGAAGTGACTAAGAAAGGTTCAACAAGCAATATGTTTGTAGGTAAAACAAAGTAAAATGTATTTGCTCGCATTACAGACTGCATGCTATGTATGGGTAACATAATATATAGGTAAAGGAGCCTAAATGTTAAAAAAAGTAATAAACTATGATGTTGTAATTATTGGCGCTGGACCTGCTGGGCTCGCTGCTGCAGAAGCTGTAGATGAAGCTTTTTCAGTGCTACTCATTGAAAGAGAAGCAAGAGCTGGCGGCATACTAAAGCAATGCATTCACGATGGGTTTGGGCTGGTAAGATTTAAAGAAAAACTATCAGGGCCTGAGTATGCAGAGCGATACATCCAAATGGTGTTAAAAAAGTCTAATGTAAAGCTTGAAACTTTGACTTTTGTTATAAAAGTAGAAAAGGTCAAAGATGAGTATTTAATAACAACTACCTCAAAGCAAGGGATACAAACATATGCAACGAAAAGACTAATTCTTGCAAATGGTTGTAGGGAGAGAACTGCAAGGCAAGTTAACATTCATGGAGACAGACCTGCAGGAGTTATGACGGCAGGTAATGCTCAAAATTTTGTCAATCTAATGGGTCTTATGCCTACTAAAAAATGTGTCATTTTAGGCAGTGGCGATATTGGATTAATTATGGCAAGAAGATTAAAGCTTGAAGGAGCTGATGTACTCGGCGTATATGAAGCTAAATCCACTCCAAGCGGACTTTCTAGAAATATTCAACAATGTCTAATAGATTTTGATATTCCTCTTCATCTTTCAAAAACAGTGACTAGAGTATTTGGGAATAGAAGAGTTGAAGGGGTAGAGATATCTTCAGTAGATGAAAAAATGAATCCAATAAAAGGAACCGAAGAATACATTGAATGTGATGCGTTAGTAGTATCGGTCGGACTCATTCCGGAAAATGAAATTGCAGAGAATCTAAACATATCAATTGATAGAAGAACAAGAGGTCCGTTTGTAGATCAAAACATGATGACTTTAACAGATGGGATATATAGCGTAGGCAACGCCTTGCATGTACACGACTTGGTTGACTATGTAAGTGAGGTTTCAGAAACAGCTGGTAAGAATGTAGGGCATGAAAGAAAAAGAGAGTTAGTAGAAGTGGCTTCTAAAGGGTGTATGTACTTAGTGCCACAATATATCGATGTTAATTCACTCAAGGAAAAGACTACATTTTTCTTTAGATCAAATACAGACATGCTAAAAGCAAAAGTTATTGTTATGGTAAATGGCGAAGAAATATATGCTAAAAAATATGTAGCTCTTAGACCTCCAGAGATGGAAAAGATATCAGTTCCACTAAAACTTGAAAAGGATGATAAATTAGAGGTATTACTTTCTGCTGAAACTATAGATGCCTGTCCAGCAGAATAACCAATCATAAAAAAGGTAGAGCCTTACAGGGTGCAAAAGGCATAAAACAATTAGGAAGGATAAAATGAATTTAACTTGTATAGAATGTCCAAAAGGGTGTCTTTTAACAATAGAAATTCAAGACTCAGAAGTCATAGTGGAAGGCTATGATTGCTTGAGAGGTAAGCGCTTTGGCGAAAAAGAAGTCAAAAACCCAACAAGAACTATAGCGACTACTGTGAAAACTATTTATCCAGAGCTTCCAGTAGTATCAGTTAGAACTGCTAGCGAAATACCAAAAGAAGACATATTTAAAGTGATGGAAGAAATAAATAAAGTGATAATAGATAAAGTGTACCCGATAGGAACAGTTTTAATATCAAATGTTTGTAGAACGGGTGCAGACATAATAACCACATCAGATATGACTAGAATCATAAACAAATAATAAGCGCGCGAGAAGGCTAACAATCTAAACAAGCATAGAGAGGAAATTATGGAAAAATTAATGTTAACATTTGATTGCGGAACGCAGAGCACAAGAGCCATGTTGTATAACGACAAAGGTGATCTTGTTGCAAAAGTGAGAGAACCATTTGAAGCATATTTTTCTAGGCACGAAGGCTGGGCTGAGCAAGATCCCAAGTTATATTGGGAAAAGTTTTGCTCTGCATCTAAAAAACTAAAAGCGGAAAATGAGGACAAATGGGACAATATTGTGGCAGTTTGTGTTACCACTATGAGAGACGTGGGGATTTGTTTGGATAAGGACAGAAAGCCTCTTAGACCTTGTATAATTTGGTTAGATAGAAGAAAGGCCGAATGCCCCGATAAAACCCCGCTATTTACATCTGCTGTACTAAAACTTTTGGGAATGAAAAGAGTGTATGAAGAAAACCGAAAGGAAGCAAGGTATAACTGGATAAAGGAAAACGAACCTGAAGTGTGGGCATTAACAGATAAGTATGTTATGTATTCCACATATCTAAATTATATGCTAACAGGGAATTTAGTAGACAGCATAGCTTCAACTATAGGGCATGTCCCAATGAATTATAAAAAGAGAAAGTGGACAAATCCAAGAGCAACAATGTTTGTACCGTTCAAGCTAGAGCAAAGTAAACTATACGATCTTGTACCAGCGGGTAGTGTAATTGGTAATATTACCAAAGAATCTTCTGACCTTACGGGGATACCTGAAGGACTTCCTTTAATTGCAGGTGGGTCGGATAAGGGCTGTGAAACTTTAGGGGTTGGTGCTATTGATGAAGATGTGGCTTCAATATCTTTTGGAACAACTGCAACAATTCAAATTTCGAGTAAAAAATATATTGAGTCCTCGCCATTTGTTCCAGCATATCCTGCAGTTCATAAAGACAGATATAACCCTGAAATTATGATATTCAGGGGGTATTGGACTTTAAATTGGTTTGTAGAGGAGTTTGTAAAACGTTTTTACCCTGACAAGGTATGCCCAGTTTCAGAAAAGAAATTGGATGAGCTTGTAAAGAATATAGAACCGGGGTGTGAAGGACTATATGTAGAACCATACTGGTCGCCATCGATAAGAAGACCAGAGGCTAGAGGAGCAATAATAGGATTTAATGAAAGACACACAACATTACATGTGTACAAGGCGATAATCGAGGGTATTAACTTCTCGTTACTAGCTGGGAAAAACAAATTAGAGAAAAAATCGGGCATCCCAATCAAAAGAGTAATGGTTTCTGGAGGCGGAGCTCAGTCCAATCTAGTATGCCAGGCAACAGCAGATATTTTTGGACTTCCCATTCAAAGAGTGCAAACATATGAAACAAGTGGCCTAGGAGCGGCGATATGTGGATTTGTAGGGATAGGGCACTATCCATCATATGAAACTGCAGTTAGAAAGATGGTTCACGTAAGCAAAGAATACCTACCTAACCCAGAAATCCACGAAAAATACAAGGCAATATTTGATGAAGTATATATGATGAGTTATCCAAGACTTAAACCCATCTTCAAAAATATAGAGAAAGTCAGAAGATTGCATTTCAATGCAGATTAGTTGATACGTTATAAACTTACGAGGCATTCAGCTGTGTGTTGAATTCTAACTAAAGGAGGAAAATATGACAAAAGTAAAACCATTAAAGCCGTGGTTACCTAAACCGCAAAATGAAGTTCCACTAAAAAATTACAAAGGGTATCAGCCACCATGGATTGTAGAAACTCCAGAAAAATCATATAGAAGCATTTTTAAGTGGGGCCATCCAGATGCAGCTAAAGCTCCAAGAGAATCTTTATTCAAAATGATAAAGAAAAGTTTTGGTATGACTGATGAAGATTTCAAAACCCCAATATTTGCAGGACTTGAAAAAGTAGAAGTAGACTCCCCGATTACACTTACAAAAGAGCAAATTAAAAAGTTTGAAGATGTAGTTGGAAAAGAGTTTGTAAGTCAAGATCCGTTTACGAGAGCTAGTGTCGCATACGGAAAAACTATGCTAGACATACTAAGGTTGAGAAATAAGATAATCGAAAACGTTCCAGATTTAGTAATATATCCAGATACTACAGAACATGTAGAAAAAATTGTGGCAATTTGTAAAGAAGACAAAATTCCAATGTATGTATTTGGAGGCGGTTCTTCAGTTACTAGAGGTGTTGAGCCTATGAGGAAGGGCGCTATAACCCTAGATATGAGAAAACGCTTCAATAAAGTAATAGAATTTAATGAAACAAATCATTCCATAACAGTACAAGCAGGTATGATGGGACCAGATTTAGAGCATGTGTTAAATAATGCACCAGAATTATATGGCGCAAAAAGAAGGTATACATGTGGGCACTTCCCGCAATCGTTTGAATATAGCGCAGTTGGTGGTTGGGTGGTAACGAGAGGAGCTGGTCAAAACTCTACATACTACGGAAAAATTGAACATATGGTTTTAGGTCAAGAGTATGTAACACCGATAGGCAATATAAAAACTGACACATACCCAGCAAAGGCAACGGGCCCAGATATTAATCAAATAATGATAGGAAGCGAGGGAACGTTTGGCATCTTAACAAATGTAACGTTAAAGATATTCAGGGCGATGCCTGAAAATCATTATAAGTTTAGTTTCATATTCAAAGACTTTGAAAGTGGAATAGAGGCGGCAAAAGAAATTATGCAGGCTGAATTTGGTTTCCCTTCAGTATTTAGATTGTCAGACCCCGAAGAAAGTAACATCATGCTTCAAATGTATGGGATAGACCATGATACGCCTGCAGATAAAGTCTTAAGAGCACTAGGTTATGAAGAAAACAAACGCTGTATTTTCTTAGGATTTACGGACGGTGAGAAGAATTTCTGTAAGAATATGCATAAGCAGGTTAAGAAAATTTGTAAAAAACATGGTGGATTCTATCTAACTAAATATGTAACGGAAGGTTGGGAACACGGGAGATTTTCAGATCCTTACATGAGAGACAATTTACAAGACTTTGGTGTAATGATAGAGACAATGGAATGTGCTGTTAATTGGGATAATATGCTAGAAGTACACCAGTTTGTACGTAAGTTTTGTAAATCCCGTCCAAACACGTTTTGTATGACACACTTATCGCACGCATATCCACAAGGCGCAAACCTCTACTTTATTTTTATAGCAAAAATGACAGATATCGATGAGTTTGTAGCATACCATAGAGGAATTTTAGACCATATCCAAGCCTCGGGTGCTGCTATGTCTCACCATCATGGTATAGGAAAATTATTCGCTCCATGGATAGAAGGTCAGCTTGGGTCAAATCAACTTGATATATTCAAAGCCCTTAAAAACCACTTTGATCCAGATAACATCATGAATCCAGGCGGAACACTAGGACTAGATCTTCCCGAAGAAGAAAAAGTCTTTAA
>JAAZLE010000047.1 GCA_012799455.1 Clostridiales bacterium
AATATCAAGTTCTAAATATCTATCGTCTTTTGCACTAAATAGCCTTACTGCTGCTTGCTCGTCTGCAGTTCTATTTCTATACACATAATGCTCTGCTACATCTCCATCTTCAGGTACAAATATCCAGCCTTGTTCTAAACCATTCATGTAGTCTTCATCATCAAAGTGTCCGTATGTATCTCTTATGAAAGTAGTTCCTAGTTTACGTTTGGTTACCACTCCTCGGTCATCTTTTACATACTTGTAGTCATGCACTTGTACATATGAGTTAACTACGTTTTTAGATATCCATCTTTGAATCATATTGAAGGTTTCTTCGTCTTCTTCTACAATACTGCCATCCTCGTTATACATAACGGTGTCTGCCCTTAAGATAGTAGCTTTAGTAAAGAACTTATTTGTATCTGTTATCATACCGTAACCAAACGCAAGTTCCGGATTTTCATCCACCTTAGATAGATTCATAGCATGTCTTGCATGTAGATAACTTGCACCGTTAATGAATAGCATTATTCTCTCTAAGAGATTTCCAAAGTTATTATTTAAGAAAACCTTGGCATAAACTGATCTGTCGTTAAATTCATGCTCTCTATAGAAGCCTTGTAATAGTTCACCATCATCACCAACTTCAGGCTCTGTTGAACTCCTTTGTCCGCCCGGTATATCATCTGCTCTGTATTTTGGAGTAGGATTAAAGAACTCCGTATACTTCCCTACTAAATCTACGCCTGCATCTAGTATCCCTTGATGTGAAAGTAGTTCTTGTACGTTAGTTGATTTTTGTAGCCTGTCTGGATCGTCTTCAAAGTCAAGGTTAGCACCCTCTAGACATGCCTTAGTTGAGTATACGGCTGTACTTTGTAGCGGCGAGTTTTCTAAATCTTTTTCATCTATCATTGAATACGGCTCAGTTAACGGTAAGATGTGAGACACAAGTCTTGTCACCTGATCAAGCACGTTATCTATCATTTCAATACCAAACACAAAGTTAATGACGTCAGACATGAAGTCACTATTTAAGAAGTCCTGACCCGCTCCTGCTGCTATTACCTGGTTAAACACTAAGTCTAGTGCAAAGCTAACTGCACCACCTGCGTACCTTGGCGGCGCTTCGTATGCTGTCTCTACATATTCTTCAGGGGTTCCAAACACATAGTCATAAACTCTGTGGTCTGTGCTTTCATCAAATACGCCTTTGAAGTTTAATCTCTTAATCTTCTTTTCTTCAACACCTGATGGAATTGCAGCTAAATCTCTTGGTGCGTATCTAGTATCTGGTGAAATTGAACCGTACCCAATTAAACCATTCAGGATATTATTAACCATACCAAACAGGTTACTTAGAAGTGATGGACTTATCCATAGTTCTAGGTATGAAATAGCGTCGTTTGTATCATATGGACCTTTCTTGAAGCCTTGTATGTAGTTAGTCCATGGCATGAATATGGGCTTACCTTTTGCGTCTACGGTACCAGATGTAAAGTCTACGTCTGGAATAGCACCAACAGCCGCATTACCGCCAAGTTTTATAATGTTTTCAAGGATGGTTCCGCCAAAACCTCCAACTAAGTTTCCTATAGCAGAAGCAGCCGCAGAAACACCTTGTCCTGTTGCCCAGCCAATAGCTGAGTTGAGTACGTTCTCCCCAACTTTTGTGGACCATTGTGCATATGTTAGCGGAATTCCATCTTGAGTGTATCCTGGGTTAGTTACAGGTTGTGCTTCAGTGTTTACTCCTTCACTTGCAGCATCTAGTATGTCAGCACCAAGCCTAATTCTTAATCCTTGAATCATATTAGCAGTGATTGCAGGCTTGCTAGACCAGTGGGCATTTCTATTTGAAAGTGTTACAGTTACTGTTTCTTCTGGCGCTATTTGTGTCATTGTAACTGGCACATCATGGTCATGATACAAATACTTAGGTGAGCGGACTTTTACTGTATAGCCCACATTAAACGCTAAGTTGCTTATAGTTAACACACCATCTTTCATTAAATCTTCAGCTTCTTTATCAACCTTGTATATCTTGTCTTGTAATCCGCCTGCCATAGCTCTTGCAGTATAGTCTCTTGGAGTGTTGTTATAATAATGAGCAATTAGTGGCGCCCAGTATCCTTCATCACCTTCATTAATTACTTGACCTGCGCTATTTGCATCATTTACAAAATACTTAATTGTGTCTGTTACGCTACCATCGTAATAATCGCTTTCTCTTATGGTTCTACCGTTCCTCTCTAGCCAAATCTCCACATCGGTATCTTGTACTGGCTTGTTCTCGCCACGTTTAATTCCTATTAGAAGTTGCTTAGTGGAAGCAAATGTCTTAAACTCAAGGATTACTCTCCTTGTATAGCTTACTGCATGATAGTGGTTAAGCTGTTTTAGTTCTGTAATATCAAAGTCATTTACTCCACCGGCAGCATCAGGATCAAAGAAATTGACAAGTGCCCTGAATGCAGCATTCATGTTTATGTAATTAGCATACTCATAAGTTAATGCTGTTATTCCAAATACAGTCTTTGCTCCGACAAGGGTTCCCGTACCATTTCTAGCTATCATATCTAACTGATTATCGCCAACTCCTAGAACTGAATCTATGGCCGTTAGCTCAACCTCTGGATAAGGTTCGCCTTCGTTTGAGATGTATTTATCTTTAATCTCCGTAGCCGTTTCTTCGGTAAAGATTGGCTGGTCTTCCATGGCATCCAATGTAATCTTTATCGTACCTGTTGTTGGAGGAGTTATTGGTGGGAAATCGTGACTAAATGTATATGCTGTCTGACCTACATTTAAGCCAAGTACTGCATCATGTACCTTACCACCAGGTGTAACTACGCTAATGCTATGTGAAGCACCAGTAACATCTTGCTGCGCTACCCAAGTATATGTTCCATCTGCTAAAGTTGTGGCTATTACAACTTGTCCAGAGCTCGCAGACGGATATGCAAAGCGGATTGTTGCGCCTGCGACAGGTGCTCCTGCATCCCTTATAGAACCAGAAATAGTTATGATGCCGTAGTTATATTCACCATATGGAGATAATGTGAAGTTAGCTTCGGTAGCGGGATGATCCATAAACATTCCAACCGTTACAAACACGCGGTCTTCATGAGGTTGTGGGAAGCTATTGTATAGGTTTCCTGGAGGTGCTACCATTCTTACTTCATAGTTTCTTTCGGAATATTGCCCTTCGCCTGTTATATCGCCTGTTTGTACATTAATAAATGCGTATCTTCCATCTTTATCGGTCTTGGTTTCATAAATTAATGCGTTGTTAAGCCATAGTTGTACTGTTACACCTTCAATACCAATACTTTCTATATTTCCACTCTTTATTGTTCCATAGAGTGTGCCATACATATTGGGATTTAAATCTACAATACCTGTTGCACCTAGCATATCAGGTAAGTACAGGTAGGCCAGCGGAATTCCTCCTGCTCCCTTACCTACTAAATCATCAATAATTGCTCCAACCCTAAGTGGATTACCATAGCCAGTTGCATCTCCAATAACTCCAGCTAGCCAGTCAGCTATTAACGGTGTGATTATGGCATTTATAGCACTTCCGATTAAAGCGCCACCAATACCCGGTAGTATTGCATTCATTAACGCACTTATTATCTGACCCATTATCCAGTTAATGGCGCCGGATATATCTAATACGAGTATGGAGCTTAGTGATAGATGTAAGGTATAGTCTCTCATAAACGCACGGATAGATTGTGGTACCCAGTCTGCTGGATCATCACTCTTATCGACGCCTGCTACCTGAGTTAATTGATCAATACCTACTTCTAGTAAGTTAGTAGAAGTCTTATTAAGTCTTAACTTAACCCTTCTAAACGCGTTGTCTAGGTAGACTGGCGTGTATGGTTTAATTACACCACTAAGTGCCTGACCTAAATCAAAGCCACCGATATATAGTGAAGCTAGTCCTCCAACTGATGCATAGCTCGTGTCATAGTATCTACTAAAGTCATGACCACCTGTTTCACCATAGTATGTAGGACCAGTACTATAATTGTTTGTCAGTTCAAATGGGCTCATGTTAATAATACCTGAACCACCAAAGGATAAGTCTCTTAAATAGAAGTAGTCATTTCTCTTATCTATGTAGATAGTTAAATCATCTAAGTCAATAGCGTCTACAACAGAACCTATTATAGCGCCAATATTTAAGTTAAAGTCGCCAAGTTCGCCCTCATCAGTAACGCCAAGACCTAGACCTACAATACCACCAAACTTATCTTTGCCAGGTAGTCTGTTTAGTTTTAACTCTCTAGCTCTTGAACCTACAAACAACTTTAATCCACGCTCTGGTACCGCTATAGATACGGCATTGCCCTGCCTATCTAATTTGAGCATAAGTTCTAAATTATTAAGACCTTCTTTAATATTTATGCCCATTCTTATATCTGCAATTTTGGGTAATTCTGCATCAATTCCTGACCCTACTAAAGCAGTTAGTATTGCCATATTCGGATTTAGTATTATCTCTTCGTTTGTAAGCATAATACGGAATAGTGGTGCATCGGTTGAAATTACTAAATCTCCAGCACCAGCATTTCTTGGACCGCTAGTTAAAACTTGAGATCCATTTCCATCTAGTACTGCAGGAGCGTTGCTTGGACCAGCTGGAGCATTATTTGGTGGAGTTATTTCCTCATCTTCACCGTCCTCTCCGATAGATTCAAACAGCCCAGTTATCATAGTGCCTAGCTCTAAGCCTTGATCGCCTAAGAATTCGCCTAAGAAAGAATTAAGTATGCCTACTACATCGATACTTCTTATTGCAACCTGGAAAAATCCTAACCCTCTTAAGTCTGCATATACAGAATTTTCTTCGCCTAGGAAGTAGACACCGATTAACACATCGTCGCCTAATGATATCTTAAGTGCTAATGTTGTTTGACTAAAGTCCGCAAGATTTGCGTATACTGCTATGGAAATTGAGAATACCAAAATGGTATTTTGTGTATCAAATATCATAGCACCTGGAGACATACCTGCTAGGTTTTCTACCAGCCTTTCAAGTGCAAATATTTGTGGCGATTTTTGCTCGTTTGCACGGGTGCGGATTCTTGCTTCTATCTCTAAGCCTAATCCTACCTCATCTAAGATGCCTGCATCTTCATACTCTATCGGATTACCCGTCCCGTATTCGTATACATCAGGAGTAATTCTAGTCACATAATCTATCTCGCTTGTGAATATGGAATAACCTGGCCTAAAGTTCATCCCGATTCTCATAGCTTTTTCATATGGAGAATCATCTGTTAGCCTTAGGATAATACCGGCTTGATTATCATCTTTAGAATACCCAATACTTAAGTTCCTAAAGTTCGGTACAACAATAGTTAAATCGCCTAGTGTTTCCTCCATGCCCTCGAGGGTTCCAATGCCACCTAGTAAGGAAACAGCTAAAGCCCCTGTAATTGCAAGAGTAACCTCTTCAGAGCCAAATGTAGCAAGGAGAAGTCTTGCATCCCAACCGTACTCTAGCATACGAACTCTCTTCACTGCATCAGACATAATTGAAGAGATATCAGCATTCATTGGACCTTCAATGCCTGCATCTTCATCGAAGTACGGAGCATTGTTTGGATCTTCCGCTTCAGGCTCTTCGGGTGGATTTAGCAAGTCTCCAATCATTCCATTTAGTAAATTTAGTACCATTGAGCCTAAGTTTACATTTTCTAGTTTTAACGCTGGGAAACCAAGTCCACTTAAGTCCGCATATATCACACTGTTTTCAACTCTTTGGCCTTGATCATTAATTTCATAGCCGCCAAAATATGTGACTTTTAGCATGCTCTTGTCGTTATATGTAATTTCTAGTTGTAGTTTTAACGGCACTAAATCACTGAAGTCAATAAATACGCGTAAGTGTATACCCAACACAATATTTATTTCCTCATTCGGTTGTAGTGCAAAGTTTACTTGAGATAGTGTTGCTGCTATTCCTTGTGGATCTCCTTTCGTAGCTAAGTTGACTACCGTAGTTATGAGATCTGTGAAATTATAGAAGCCTATTACGTTATCATCTAAAGATATTTCAAGATTTACCTCAAACTCCCACTTGAAATCTGACAGCGGCTTGAACTTGTTTTGGAAGTAACTTTCATACTGTAGTTCATCAAAGCTTCCTACTGGGTATTCTGGTGGTAATACCTTAACAATTTCTCCATTTATTTCTTGCTCTATACCCTCTGACTCTAAGAATAAATCAACCAAGTATGCATTCATCTTTCCATAGTATGCAGACTCTCTTAGTAAGTTCTTTTCGCCTATTCCTATATCTAAGTTAGAGAGTTTTAAGAATAGATTGTACTTGCTCTTTGTGCTTGAAACAGCCATTATGACTTTGTATTCGCCATCTGTATTAGCAACAGCCCTGATTGTGAAGGTAAGACGAGTTTCTCTGTCTACTAGTTCATGTGCGCCTTGTGGTTCGCCAGGTAGAGGTTTTGTCATCCTCCATTCATATCCATTGTTTCTAAAGTAGTCGGAAAGCTGTTTAACTAAGTCGTTTGCAATTAGTTTTTGCTTGAGCAGTGATTCCGCATTGTATGGTTTTACACCAGGATTAAAGTCGTATGAATCTAATGGATCGTATACTAAGAAGAATACATTTGTATGCCCTGAATTTTCTCTTGCAAAGTCTTTAGTTGGGTCTTGTTCATCAAATCTTACAAATGATTCCTCAATGATAGGCTTTGTAACTCCTACTCTTGGAGCGACTCCCTCTACTGCTCTTAACTGTATGTTTGTTAAAAAGTCTTCTTCATATTTCGCAATTTCTTCTAACGCAGTATCAGGTGAAATTCTGTTCATACTGAAGTTTCCAAGTCTTTGTGGAGTTACAGCATTCATATTTATCTTGCCACCTAGAAGAGTAAAGGACATTGCCATTATAACTACATATGTATCTCCCTTTTGATACTTTTGGATGGCTACTCTTTCACCAAGAGCCGCAGATTGATAAGATATAAAATCATCTCCCAAAGTTACATCATCAAATAGCGTGGTAGATCCATTTACAACTCTGTCGCGTATATAGTATGAAACTTGAGTCTTTAGCGTGTCTGCTGCAAGTTCCTTATCAGCAGCACCCATACTTGTATAGGTTGTTGGGAAATGTTCTTCTAGGTTGAACTGTAGATAAAATACCTCTTCTAAAGATATCCCTTCAGCCATAGCAACCACTTTATCTGCATAATATCCAGCAGACGCTATTAATGGCCTGTATTCACCTTCTGTAAAGACTTGTGCGCCCTGCATCATAAGCGGACCAGTCAGTGCTCCAATAGCTCCTATTCCGCCTGATTGAACTTCTTTTGCCTGTACAGCTTCTTTAACAATGTTTTCATGTAAAGATTTCCCGACTGGTGATACCAAATCGCTAATTTCCATATTGGTCAAATCTACTGTTGGCTGATAATCAATACCAAATCTTAACCTTATAAAGTTCTTTGTAGTATCTAAATCGAGTGCAATTTCACCTAAACTTTCACTGAATGGGAAGTTTAGAACTTCATCTAATATCGTACCAAGAACAGTTCTTGCTATAACTATTGAGATAAAGCCCTTTCTTACTATCAAGCTTTCTACTATGCCTAGATACCAATTGCTTCCCTCAGCTTCAACAGGTGGTGAGTACGGATCATCATCTTCTGCGTTATTCGGGCTGGCTATTAAGTTACCATTTCTGTCAAAAGTTGAAACACCTTCTTCAGTAGTAACATTAATTTGTGAGAATGTTCTTCCTGCAAACAACACTGATTCTACACCTGCATTATTTGGATTTTCGGCTCCTTCCTCTTCCTCAACATAGTCAGGGAATACATCGGGGTGCCTTGCTTTGAGGTTTCCTGGAAGATCTATGCCAATAGCGGTAGCAGCTGAGATTATAATAGGATCTAAGGTATCACGCTGTAACCCTTCGCCCAATGCCTCTAAGACTTCCACTAAGTTAAATTGTAAGAATTTACTAAAGAATTCACTACTTAACACGAACCCGTTAATTCCTTCCTTTTCTAAGGAACTGATAGTCATGTAAACCCTTAACCCTTCTGCATCATAGACAGCAGGATCAGTATTTAGGGAACCTACAATGTAAAGCGAGAAGTACTCATCCAAAATATCGCCTTCTTCGTCTATTTTTAAGGCTTGTACAAGAACATTAACTGCCCATCTATCCATATCAGTTAGTCCGATATCAGCTTGTATTCTTAAAGTGACATCTCCTACCATATCTTCTAAAGCTTGGATGTAGAATGCTGCACCTATCGTATTTCCTTCAGCATCTAGTTCGTTTTGGAATAATGAGCTCCAGTTCAAAACATATTTGAGGAGATCTGCTCCTACTGTAATATCTAATGCTACGTTTGCTCTCCAATAAATATCACGGCTATCAAAGCATCTTTGATAGTATCTAAGCATTTCAGGGTCTGTAGTTAAGTAGTTATAAAACTCATTAAATTTATCAAAGCCAATGTTTAACATACTATCATGTAATAGAGATATAGTGGCACTTAAACCTACAGACTCATACATACTACCGTCTTCTTGAGTGACCTCTTCTCCATTTCTTGTTAAATTGATTTGAATACTCATACCGCCGTTTTCATCGAAGAATAAACCTAGCGACATGGTGTCCATAATTTGCTCTAACAGTTCAGAGACCGTGTTTGCATCAATCTGCACTTCACTATCTTCGCCTCCAACTCCAAGCACTTCGAGTAAGGTACCAGCTGCAGCGGACAGTAACTGATTAGTGATAAGCAATCCAAATCCATACGAATTCAGGAATATTAGTGGTCTGATAGTTTGTCCAACAACTGAAGAGGCTGAATCTAGCATTGTCATTATTGGGGACTCGGGAGCATTTGACGGACCTTCTTCTTCAGGATCAGATGGACGAACAATTGTATCATCCTCTACTTCTTCTAGTAAGAATAAATCGTACATGAAGCCACGAATTTTCTCTGTAAGCTCCATATCCGCAATAAATATATCTACTTTAGTGTCAAAGAGTTCAATTCCAGCATACAATACGTTATCTAGGAAATATCCTTTGAGTATGTCTTGTCTATTATGAATTACACCAGTATTTGTTTCGACAACCATAAACCCTACATGTATTTCCGCAATTACTGACTGCGTGATTAAATCAAGATCACTAGATATTAGTTTTGCTAAATCAACAGAGGCTTTAAGATTTATGTATAGTTTGAGAGTTTCATCTCCGCCAGTAGTTAAAAGGTCAGTAGAAAAATCTGGCGATTCCATTCCAAGCGCTGAAAATACAATCTTGAGTAGTTCGTCCATCGCAAGACGTCCATCTTCCCATGCTAGGTCAATCCCTGCATTAACAGCTACATTGACAGCAACTTTAGTATAGTCTGTGTATGCAGACTTTTCTTCACTAGTAATTAGTGGCTCAATGTTACTGATTTCACCGTGTGGGGTCATTACCTTTGTTTCAGACAGGAGACCTACTGACAGTTTCTTGGCCAAAATATCAAGACCCAGTTTTATACTTCCTTCTTTTCCTTCTTCGAGTGATCCTATAACTTCATTTATGTCCACATTGAACACGACTATCCTTCCACCCGATACATACACTTTGTAACTAAATGGAGCTTCTGCTGGATTTACATCGCCAGCATCTGGATATACTTTTGCATTTTCTTTAGTTGCGCCTATTACAATGTTTTCAATCAAAGCATTTGCAATTATATTGAGTACATGTTCGCCTAATACATTTCCGAATCCACTTGCTTTAGAGAATGTAGAAACAACTGCGTTATCAACTGCGTTATATACCGTATATTCCTTGTCTTTATAGAAAACATTGTACTTAATGTCTTCATCTTCTACTATGTTATACACAGTTGTTGCACTCTTTAAATTAATTCCTATTCCAATTTCTGCCTCTGGATTAATTCCTAGAACTGCACTTGGGTTTATTACGCCGTCAAGAAGTGAACCTATATCAAGCTCTAACCCTAACATACCAACCAAAGCTTTCACCATTTCGTATGTGACTAACACCATAAAGCCATCATCATATCCTAGAGAAAGTTTTACTATACCTGTTAGTCTTTCCGCCTCAGAAGGGGCATTCATAACCGCAGCCATATTGGGGAATCTAGATGCAAAATCGCTTTCTAAGGCAGCTCTTTCTTCAGCTGTCATTTGTGCAAACAGCTCTCTTGTAGACATGCTGTTACCTGACATTGCTGCACTTGCTAATGGGAATGGAGCGTTATTTAAAGTATTAGGATTTACACCCTTCGCCTCATCATGCGATTTAGGTTCCTTGTTTGCGGTTTGGTTTAGAGCAACTGGTCCTACAAAAGCATTTGCATTACTCGGTCCTTCATTAGGATTTTCAATCTCATCTCCCTCTTCTGCGAGCTTTTCTCCAAAGAAATCACTCATCAACCAGTTTAAATCGGTAAGGGTCACTTTTCCGAGACCAAGTGAAGTTAAATCAAAGTAAATACTCTTATCACCTGCTAAAATCTCACTATCCGTTAAGTTTGCAAGGATATCAAACTTATGAGGAGCTTTTTTACTGTATATCCTCAATGAAGCCTGTATGCTATCCCAAATACCTTCTAGCCCTTCGGTAATATTGGTGAGTAAATTAATTTCAAATACTAATGTATCTCCTATATCTCCTAGAGCAAGAAGTTGTGGTAAAGCTAGCGTCAATGCAGAGTCGGGATCAAATAAGGATTTAATTGGATTATCTTCCTCTATTCCAGACCCTATTATTCCATTTGGATCAAATATGGTATAGAACAGGTCGCCAAGTTGTACAGCCCCTTCATTAATGTCTACGTAAATTTCAAATCCAGCTTTAAGCTGTACGGTATTAAAATCTGTACCCTTGATGTAATCAATAGCTTGTGGCCTGATTAGTCTTGTGTTATCAAAGCCCGCAAACTGCAAGCGCAGACCATCAATACCTAGTCCTAATCCTAAAACCTCTCTTCCTAACGCATCTGCACCAATATCTACACCGACTATAAAGGAATTAAGCTTAGGTGCAAGATAAATCATAGCGATAACTTCGCTAAACATCTGTAAATCTGCCTGATTTAAGAATCTTAGCAGTGTGTTTATTGCAACCCTAGATACGGAAAGTGCTAATCCATGGGTAGCGATACTACCAAACACTAGTTTAGTTCCAAAGTTAATATCTATGGGTAATTGCCCAACAGCTCCAGGAAGAGCATTTCTAGGTCCTACAAACTGGCTATTTGTTGGCTCTTCTATTTCTTCAACAACTTCGTCTTCCACAGTGGTTCCAAATAAACTGGTTAAGAATCCTATCTGGAACTCTTCTTCACCCATGACCTTACCCATAAAGTTTTCAATTACAAGTTTTGGTCCATTGATATAAGATGCGTCAAAGTACAAGTGTCCATTATGTAGATTTAATTGTAGAATCCTATCTGTCTTGGTGTACTCTAGTAAATCCGCATCATAAATCGACAGACAATCAATCGCGATTTGAGCATCAAACCCTAAGACGTTTCTTAAGTTAATATTTGCAAGCAGTTCTATTTCGAACCTAACTTTTTCGTCTCTTCCAATTTCAAGTAGTATCCCAAGCACTACATCAGGAATCAAGCCTTTCAACAGTGATGTAAGTGGCTCTTTGTTGAGGTCATATCCAGTATAGTCGTAACCAGGAACACCAGCATCAGTAATCTCACCAGCCTCTACTTCTATAAATAGTTTTGTCTGCACGCCCACAACTGGGAATGTAGTATCGAAATCTATGTAAGGCATTGTTGTCGCTTCGTCAATATATGCTGCAAGAGGTGGTTGTAGAATCATATCATCTTGATCGTAAGAGAAAGCTATTTCAAAATCATTCAATATTCCAAGTTGAATGCTTACGCTATTTCCACTCTCTGTGTAAATTGGATTTTCATCCGTTCCTAAATTGACTCTATGTCCGTTAGCATCAAACTTATAATCTTTAAACTCAAGTTTTAGTCCTAACAGTTCGCTCGGGGTAAGCAGTCTTGCGTTGACTTCCAGCTCACCAACAGGATACACATAGTTATAGAAATCTAAAGACTCCCCACCAATCATCTTTAAAACGCCAAACAGAGCCGCTGTTCCAATGCCTATTACAAATCCTTCTGGGGATAATGTTAAGTTGATATATGCGACATCAGTGGCGCCTTCGATGCCTACTGGTGCGTTTCTTAGCATCGCAAACGGGTCAAACCCTGCATAGCCACCAAATCCAGGTGCATTACTTGGCGAGGTTTCAGTCGTTTCTTCAGTCTCTTCCGCTGGTTTATACAGTGCAACTATATCTTGTAATAAGAAGTAACCGTTTGTTATCTTAACAGGTTGAATATTAAATCCTTCAGCATTTAGATAAACTGTTCTATCTACATACACAAACGATATAAGTTCTTCATATTCGGTAACGCCATTATATACGACTTCCTTGTTCCTATCTCTGATATAGACAGCAAAGTTTGTGTCGTAGAAAGTGCCTTCTTGTAAGAATTGTGTTAAATTAATATTGCCTTTAACCTCTAATTGGAAGTGACTTCCTACATTTCTAAGTAACCTGATGACTGGTGCAAGACCAAGACCTGCAATTGTTTGTATTATTTCACTTTCGCTACCGATTGTGGGCAATAATCCACTGACAGTCTTGTCTAAGTGGAACTGTACATTTTCATCGCCATCTATATCAAAGTTGATTTTGAGCTCAGCATAAATAGTCTGCAAGTTCGTTGCAAGCGCATACTCTTCGGGATGGAAATCTGCTTCTGGTACTATTATTGTATTTTGGAGATTGAGTGCAATACCGCCTATGGTTAGTCCTATATCATACGGACCAATGCCTAGTGCTATGTTTAAAAGATCGGAATAGTCTTGCTCCCAGAATTGATTAATTGGGTCAAGCCTAGCCATTATCCCTAGTTGTAAGTATAAGTCGTTGTTGAGAGTGTCTGCTATAACTTCACCTAGGTCAACAGGAGTTGATACTGTTTGTGTTACTCCATCGATTGTTACTTCTTGGGTTGTGCCTAAATCTACACTTATTGCAGATAATATGGTAAATACAAGCGCACCCATAATGTCAATAACCACACCTCTGGTGTTACCAAGTATAATATGGAGATATGGTACATAATCTTCGCCCTCTAGTGGCGCGTTAAGTGGACTTCCTCTTGTCAGATTATCATCCCCTGCACTTGTGCTTTGATGATTTATAGTTGTGTTTGTATAGCCTCTCGTGTAATCATCATCTCTGCCTGTATACATGTTAACAGGAGGAGCAAAAAGAGGTCCTACAAATTGAGGCGCATTGCTTGGGTCGTTGATGACAAAATCATCGTTATCTTCTTCAGGATAATAATCACTAATATCTTTTCCTATGAAACTCAAACCTAGTAACGTTCCAAGCGCTTTATCAATCTTTAGTTTATGAACCCCTACTACGCTACCATCGATGTATGCTGTTCCGTCCTTAACGTATAAAGATATTACTTTGTATGAGAATGTTCCATCGCTTTCTTCTGTTTCTGCCATCAACTTCACCATTAATTCTGCAGATGTGAGCAACCAGAAAATGTCGCTTGTTTTTGCAGTCTTTAGTAAGTCATGCATTGGAATAGCTATGTGTATTTCGTATAGTAATCTTCTAGATCCGTAACTAAAGTTTTGGATTAAAGCGCTAAATGATGGTTTTGTAAAGAATGTAGACAATACACTTGTGAAATCAATTGCTGTATTAGTATCTGGATTATCTGGAGTAAATACAGTATCTTCTGCGTTGAATGATATAGCTCCAGTAAGTGATAGTTTAATCCTATGCTCTTTCATCTTAGTCGGGTCTAAGTGATAGTATGTCTGATCTGCAGCAACGTGCCTGTAGAAAGTATCATCCGGGTTGATGGTTACATTTATGGAACCTATTTCTATACCGATATCAAGCACGTCTAAAGCTGTTATGCTTAGAAGCAATAACGCAGACCTGGTTTCATCGCCATCTACTATGTGAGTAGGCGCAAACTCTAGGCTTACTGATAAATCATGACCAGCAAAGAAGTTTTCCATCTTGTATCCGCTCATTGCAGCCGGATCATATATAACGTCATCAGATGGGTCTTCAGTTCCCTGAGTTAAAACTATTATGCCTTCTCTTAGGTATTTAATTTGTTCTGGTCTTAAATATGGAGGGTCTGGATCGTCTGGGCCTAGTTGTGGAGCAGGAGTTAAAGCTCCATCTATTAGTGTTTGAACTAAAGCATATATAGCAGCAGATGAAACAGTTAGTGCGATTGGCGCACCATGTACGGAATAGTACGCAGGATTACTTGCTATTGCTAAAACTATAGCTGTTGCGCTCTTAACTGGAGGCGCTACCTCCCCACTTTCATTTTGAGGTACACTAAGTCCATTATTTCCTATCTGCATAGGATTAATTGCGGCACTTGGTCCATCTTCCTGGCCAGTTCCCACTAAGCTTGCGAACTGCTCCATATATTCTGTAAACTTGCCAAGTTGTGTTATCTTAATCTTGTCTGCGATATCAAATGCTTTTCCACCTATATGAGTAAGATCTACATATAAGCCCATATCATATGAATCTGTATTTGGATCCCAGGTGCTGATTACACTAAAACTAAGGATATCGCCCTTCTTGCTTGCATATTCTGGTGAGTTTTTAGATACTGTGCTGAGAGTTAAGTTTATCTTTAGATTCATTATGTCTAGAATGTCTATAATTGCATCTATATCATAATATGCAGTTCCGCCAAAGACAGCTTGATCATTACCTTCATTGACTCTGTCATCTATAATGTCAAGAATGAAACCTAAGTTCAACATCTTTTCAAAGTCAAACTGTTTCCACCTCATTACGTTAAATATATCACCCCATGCTGGATCCCATTCAACACTCTCAGGATTTTGATATATGGTTCTGAATCTTGCTATTTCTCTATTTAATTCGTCTGAAGTTAACTGCCTTCCCTCTGCCTGCCAAATTCTTTCAGCTTCCTCTATGGTTCTTGCCATTACCCATTCTTCTTCGTAAAAGAGTTTACTACCCTGAACTATTTTAAGAGCTTCTTGTAAAACGTGTCCAAATGAGTGGATGTTTCCTGAGGCACCAGTAGCAGGATCTGTTTCATTTGCTGGAGCCATAATCTTCATGGTTAAAGCACCGCTAATAGATGCGCCTATGGTGGAAAGTGAAGTAACCTCTCTATATGTTGCCTTTTCGTCTGCGGACATTGTCACTTTAAACTCTGGGACGATTCTCAACATATCAACACTCAGTCCTAGCGTAAAGAATTCTGCACCAAGTTGTTTAACACCTAAATCTAAGTAAACTTCTAATGGTTTACTACTTAATCCTACTTCAGCATATACATCCAAATGTCCAATATATGAACTTATATCTGCACCTAGAAGTGATTCTAATAGTCCTACTAATGTGCTCTTGGTAATCGTTACTGCAAGACCGTGTTCTTTAAACATCAAATTGATATATGCAAGTGCTCCCAATGTCTCCTCGCTAATTTCTGAAGAGCCTTCATTAGAGCCGCCAAATACTTGTATAAAATCACTGCTAAT
Source organism: Clostridiales bacterium (assembly GCA_012799455.1). Lineage (GTDB taxonomy): Bacteria > Bacillota > Clostridia > Christensenellales > DTU072 > MWEH01. Next base: position 15,634 of record JAAZLE010000047.1, read on the forward strand.
TGCAGCGGGAGTTGTTTCATCATCTGTATCAGTATTTGTTGAGAGCGTTTCAATTAATTCAGTTATCATTGCAGCTGCGTTGGGTATGTATATGCGCTCAATATTCAATAGGAACGTATGCGCGTGTATGAATAAGTCTCCATCAATATACTTAATGGCAGCAACTGCTTTTTTGGGACGTATCATCTTACCAGTAATAGGGTCTTGTTCCAAAACATTTGGATCTTCGTTTGCATAAGTAGAAAGCTGGATAGAAAGTGATGTCCTAGTCAAATTCTCTAAACTGAATCCCTCGTCAATACCACCTGCTAGTGCAATTATTTCATCTATACAAACACCCGCTTCAATAGTGAAAAATAGCGTGGCGTCTACAAGTCCTAAGAATTCTATAACTACATCAAGATCTAAATCTGGCAGCAGTCCTTCAAGGGCTGGTGTTAAGCTAATCAAGTTGTATGGAATTCCATCGCTATTAACCACACCTTCTATTGTGTCTGAATGAACTTTTAGATAACCGCCTAGTGCAACGTATACAATATCTGGCATTCCTTCGGTGCTCATATGGAATGTTACGTTTTCAGGGAGTCTAATTTCAAAGAGCTCATCACCCATTACGTTGATTCGTACATCTTCTATCTTGATGTGTAAGTTTAATACCTCAACGCCAGTCTTAATTTCAAACGTTAACCCTTCTGCACCAAATCCAAGTCCTACATATGTATCTTTTACAGCCACAGGAAGTTCACTTTTTAGTAGTATTGCAAGTAATGCTGCAATAGCTTCTTTTGCTAGTGTTACGGATAGCGAATCTGGAGCAAGTATTACTTTTATTGCAACAGCTTCTGGGCTTGCGCTTAAAACAGGTCCATTTACGACATTGTGCAAATTAAATAAACTTGGCAAAGCTTCTGGCTCTGGAATGTCTGGCTCGCCAGCAGCAGTCAATGCTTTGATATCTTCTATTAATCTTTCCAGATTTGTAATACCAAACGAAGGTATGCCAAAATAATCAAGTTGTAGATAAACATTGCCATTTAACAAGTAAATTCCCAGTATCGTATCAAGGGTATCTCTATCAAACAGTCTAATCATAGCTTCAGAAGCTGCAAGATTAGCAATATCTACATTGCCCATTATTTCATAGCCGAGGTTTAGACCAAACTCTTCAAGACCAAACTTAAGCGCAATGCCTTCGACCAGACCTGCAAGAGCTTCATTTATGTAATCATTGACGTAATTGTCTACACCTTCATCTGGATATAACTTGAAAAATCCTGATAACTTAACTCCTAGTTTCAAGGTGTCTACAAAATCCATTAGCTCAGTGTACTCACTGCTATCAAACCTTTCATTTGCCCCGAACAAACTGGTTTGACCTATCTTAATTCCTATGTCTTTTAATATGTCTATCTCTAAGCTCAAGGCATGAATCTCGCTATTGCCACTATCTAGTAACGCTAGATAAATTGTCAGATAGCCATCTTCTAGATATCTATTTCCATGCTCGTCTGTTTGATAATTTAAATTAAGCAGTTGAATTTTTATATGCCCGCTAATATCTGGCAAACTAAATGGTTGATTTAGTATAACCATTAATGCGCTCAAAGCATTCGTCGCTAATATTACGGATAGTGTGTGTGCATGCGAATCTACTTCCACTTTACTCAACATAGCTCCGAGCACGGCTAATATATCTAGACCGCCCTCTTCACCGGCCGCTTCTTCGCCTTCCGCGTTAAATATATTTGCAAGGTTTAGTCCTGCAGCTAACATCTCGTCGCTAGGATCTCCAAAAGCAAGTGGTAAAATCTGGTGTGCAAACCAAAGTTTCACACCGTCTAAGAAAGCTCCTACCACGCCAAGCTCATTTGTGGGATCTATTTCTATACCAAGCAGCGAGTTGGATGGCCCGTTGTTTGGCGTGTCCCCACCACCTACTAGCCCAGATAAAATATCGACTATATCTATCCCTCTTAAGGTGTCTTTTAGTCCCAAATTAGAATATTTAAGTTTTGGCAACCTGCCTATCAAACTATCTAATACAGGAAGTTGGTCTCTAATATTATGCAAACTCTCTAAGTCGATATATAAAGTATCTTCTTCCCCGCTATAAAATAGGGATATGTAGTTTACATCGGGATTATCTGGATTAAATATATCCAGTTTTAATTCTATTCTATCTAACCTTAAAATATTTATGTTAGCTTTGATTCTATATGCTATTTTAATATTTTTACTTTCTTGAACTCCTATTGATAAAAGTACATTTTCAATAAATGCACCTATCATCTCACTTAAGTCAATGCCCGTTTCAGACGTTTGCTGCATACCAAGCGTTAAATCGCCAGACAACAGTAAGTTAAAATCAGACTGGAACGACGTAACATCACCTGTGATAGGATTTCTAAATGCTGTTATGTTGGTATAACTTTCTCTCTTACCCGGAGTGTTAACCATCTCATAGTTATCCCATCTAGGAGTTGCAAAGTATGTGAAGCTATTTACCGATATCCCAAGTCCAACTTTATTGGTTAAGTTTTCGCCCTCGCCGTCTGCACCTAGTAAAACTTTTAGCTTGATTGACCTAAGTGGGTCTTTTTGGTCTATTTCAAACCTAATGGAATGTATTCCTAGCTTTCCACCCTCTCTTATAGTTGAAGGAGGCGCATCTGGGTCTGTGCTTGGAGGAGGTAAGAACATACTGACCAAACCATTTATATCCTCATTGTCTAGATCTAATGAGATAATCCATTTTTCTAAGCTCTTATCTCTTCCTGGTACTGTAATCTTTGGTATGAGTACGTGTAGTAGTCCCATAACATCAAAAGACGAACCCGCTTCCTCTTCTCCCTCAGCAAACATAGGTCCGCTTTCAGGAACGACTTCTTCCGCTGGTGGAATGTAGTCAGGGTTTAAGTATGGTTCTAGTTTAGGCATTATTGAACTTAGGAAGTTATTAATGCTAAATCCGACAATCTTAACATTCGGAAGCACCTGGCCGGACAAGGCCTTTAGCTCATCGAAGTTAAGATACAATACATTTTCACCTATATACACCCGTATTACGGGTCTACCGTTCAGCAGTATCGTAGCCTCAGCTGTTGTTTTCATAGAATTGAAAAAGTCGAGCGCAACTTTTAAGTCAACAACAAACTCATATTTTGTCTGATATGGGAATTTAATAGGCATGTTGCCAAGTGCACCTAGATCAGTATTTAGCAGGTCTCCTAGTATATCGTTAATAGTTATCTGGCTGTTTGCATCAGCTTCTACTTGCAGCCCAAGGTTTACACCAAGGTTTGCAAGACCTGCTTCAGCGTATCTTATATTTTGATATTTACTTCCAAGTTGATATGGTCCAAAATCGATATATCTCTTTTTATATGATTTCTTCAACTGAACTGGACTAATCTTTATGTCAACTGTAAATTCTTCTATCTCTTTCTCTGGGTCGGCCTGAACATCAGCTGGGGTAAGACTACCATAATTCATCCTCGCATCTTTAACGGACTCTGTTGTATCTACATTGATACTCATTCCTTCAAAGACGAAAAGATCTTCGTTTCTTTCTTCATTGAATGTGGGATCTATATACGTTACATTTTGTCTTGTAGTTACCGCCGTGAAATATGTGTTCATATCATCTGGCCAATCGTAGTTAACAATATCTTCGAGACCAAAGCCAATTAACTGCCTCATTAACGGATCGAAGTTAGGTAGTCCGAACGCATCCCACGCAATTTTTATGTCTACAATTGGAATGCCTGTCTTCAAGAAGCCTAGTATTGTTAAAATTTCGATAGGAAAAGCAATGTCTTTGTTTAAAAATTGTCCATTTGCATCGACATTGTACTGCGTAACTGAACTTCCATCGGATGAGAATAAAATGCCCTGAATTAATGGAAGGAAACCGTCAATCATTTCAATGCCTGTCCTGTCCCCCATGATACCTGCCATAATCATAGCAATGTCCATATCAGAAGCGCCTAGAGCATCTGCCAACATATTCCCGATAGTTGTTAAATTCAGTTCTCTTGTGAAGTATTCTTTACCAGCAACATTTGCATAAAGTGTTCGGTCAAAATAATAAACACCTATGGCAACCTTGCCATAGATGTCATCTCTTATCTCCAAGAACAGCTCACTTTTAGCGTTATTCAGCAAGTTGAAGTTTGCTTTTAAATCAAGCGTTACCCCAACTGTGACATCTTTTACCCTCTCTTCGTTGACCCCAAAAAAGTCATAGGCAAAAGACGCCGTTACGTCAACAACAAACCACTCAGCATCATCGCCTACAGGCTGGTTAGCTAAATGGTAATTGTCTATTCCTTCTTGGAGATGTTTTTTTGCATCTATTCTAGACATCCTGTCGATTTGGCGAATTTCTTCATCCTTGTCGATTATAATTCCCTTTTGAATGTCATCATCAGGACGCACTTCCTCAGTATTTCTAGGAGAACAAGCAAATAGCATCGATGTTAACATCGCCGCCATCACTAAAACTAATAAAATTACGAGGATTTTCTTTTTCATAATTACCGTTTTCAATTAAATCATTTTTGTTCGCTTTTATTACTCGTGGCTTATATATATAATATGTAGTCTCATTGCAACATAAGATTACAACGAATTTTGGATACTGTCAATGTTTATAATATAACACGCGTAATATAAGTTTGAATTCTTGGTGAAAACTGCCTGTTTAATAAGGTTTTTTAGGCGATTCGCTCCACATTTTATCCACATTTTTTCGCCGTTTGCCTAACATCTGCGACCAACTAAAAACTGACGTTTTTGACGAAACGCACTAGGGTATGAACGCTTTAATTTTCAAGCATATTTCTCTGTGTATTTTTGGTGAAACTTTTCTAAATCTTAATATTTGCAACAAAAAACTAGATTTTCGGCTAAATTACTCTCTTTAAAAACCGACGAATAAAAGTTACTAACTCCGTTAAGTCCGAGATCGTGATTATTATTAGAATTGTAATCACAAATAAGATTACAACCGTTATAAACAAACCAAACGACTATAAAAAAAAGTAAATACTGCCTAATTCTTACCTGTTTTTTCTAAACGAAAACACATAAATTCCAAAAAATTATCGGTACATATTAGCATTTTAGGCTTTTCCCCCAATCTCACTCCAATATGAACTAACAGCCAAAAATCAAAAGTGAAAAAAATTTCATTTCACTCTCTTTACAAATGATTTGTATGAGTGTATAATGAACTCAATCTTATGATAGGTTAACATCTTTGAAAACGTCTTAAGTCTAAATCACCTCCCAACTAATTTGACTTTGTTCTTTTCAATTTTCATTTTTGTGTTAACCTCCTTTGAAAGAAAAACTGTCGTGACGACAGTTTTTTTCTTACTATTCAAACTATTCAAAGATTTGCACCTTACATCCATCACATATTAAAGGATATGCAAACCATATCTTTGCTTGTTTTTAAAAGCACAACTCATCAATAAACTTTTTAATCTTTG
>JAAZLE010000048.1 GCA_012799455.1 Clostridiales bacterium
CAATGTTCTTGACTCATAGTTCTTTTCTCCTGATACTTTGTAGTTTGTTCAAAAACATTATATCAGGGAATATACTATGGGTCTTTTCTTTTCCTCAAATGGCTCATTTAATTTTACAACTCAGGGAGAGGTTTTAAAAGCCTCTCTTAATAATGTATGGATTGAATCATTTAAAGATTTTATGCAATATCAATCACTAAAGCGGGAGCAACTCCCAGCTGATTTGTGTCGACATTGGCAATAATTACGAATCCTCCTGCCTCTCCATATACAGATTCAACATACCCACTCCCCGAAACAATATTGCTACCATGCTCATAATCATAAGGAGAGCGTAACATACTAATTCCTTTACCATATAGACCATGATTTATTTCTTTACTTATCACTGCACCCACTGCTCTACTATAATCGCTAGTATCTATAAATCTCATTTCATCGTCAGTTTCTATACTTGGACTAAAGCCATAATCTTCATTTATCACATCTTGGTAACTAGGTAAGAAAACCTTATCGAATGTATTTTCACAGGCATAGATATTTGTGTCGCTGTTTGTGGTTTCGGCACTATTGTCAACCTCTGTTATCTGGATTAATTCTTTATGTAGTTGACTAAAGGCAGTATTATAAAACTCGTTATTTAACCAAGCCCGTATTTCACTTTCTTTATAGTTGTTTGGATATATGGTCTCACCATCTATCTCTCTTGTCTCATTTGCATTAAACCTACCGTTATCAAGTATGAAAGAACAAAATATTAATGCAGTTCCGTTATCTTGGCTGACTATCCTCCAGGGTATAGATAAAACCTTAAAATAGTAAATAGTACCTTGCTCCACTGTGGTCCAGTCCCATCCCAATCAAACTTATATCCAGTACCAGCTGGTGTTGCTGTGACTTTTGCATAATAAGCGCCATCACTTCCTAGATAATACCCACGGCTATCTACGGTTGTAGTTATTTCCACATCATTTTCTTTAAGTGCTTGTGGATACTCCCCAAATGCGAATATTGTGCCTTCTGGGTCTAGCATGCCTGTTTCTCCACTCCACCTCGTATAGTCTCCCCATCTTGCATAAATGGTTTCCGTATCATCGAAAGTCCAGTTTTGCATCCCGGTCCCATCTCCTCTGGTTAGCCTTTCGCCGCCAGACGAATTTGTATACCAACCAATGAATACATAGTCAGCTCCAAGACTTGTTTTATCTGTTCTAGTTGGGATTGGAAGGTCTTCTGGTAATGCCGCATCAAATGTAAATGATACGCTTTCTTGTGTAACAGTACCGCCACTAGCATTAAGATTGACAGTATATGTTTTTGGTGTCCAAAGGGCTTTTAGAGTTATATCCTCAGTAATTTTTGTCGTTGTTATATCTCTATCCCAACCTGCAAAAGTGTATCCAACTTTGGTAGACTCTCCTGGAATTACTAATGATCCTTCTTCTACAACTCTGCTTGCAAGTGTCGTCCCCCATCTGTATCAAAGCTGACCGTATAACTACCAAGTCGCCTGATTCGTATAGTATATATTCTTGTTGCTTCTCCTAATGATGCTGTTACATAGAAGACATTATCTCCAACCGTAAGGGTTGCTTTATCTTTAACGATATTCTCCCCAGCTTTATCCGTACTTATTACAAACCTTGTGCTTCGATCAGCTTGAATAACATCTTTTAGTGAAAATGTTTCGACAGCATTTCCAACATTTAGCCGATACTCGCCATTATCACCTAAAGTCAAGCCTTTAATAACTAGAGATGGTTCAGGCATCTGCGTGTTTTTATTACATGAAGTACATGCTGTCACAGTTAACATAACAGCGACTGCAATAAGCACAATAAGCATAATGCTTAAAACTTTTTTCATACTTTATCCTCCTAAAACAATTACGTTTACATATTTTTTTAGCATAAAGCCTTTACAAAATTTATACCAAGAACATTCTAGCCCAAATCGACTCGTAGTGAAGGGGCAGTGCCTATACGAGCAATATCAACCAAGTCGGTTAAAGAAGCCCCAGACCACCTATAGAAATTAACTTTAGTGCTGTTAGCATCAGATGGCGAACGCAAAAACCAGTGGCAATCCCCATTGACACCCGCACTAATGTGTATAAAAATCCCTTTTGCTTTTGCGTAGTCACTTGCTATTTTTTGTCTGTTTGGATCTAAATACAAACTATCACTATTAAACCCATATGAAGTTTTTGTTGTTTCTTCAATACTGGGTAAAAAGACCTTATCGTTTGTATTAACACAAGCATAAATATTAGGAGTAGTTCCTGTGCTCGCAGGGCTATTATCTACGCTTGTTACTTGAATTAATTGTTTCTGGAAATGGTTAAAAGTATTATCATAAAAATCGTTATTTAGCCAAACCCTAATTTCACTCTTTTCGTAATTATTTGCATACGCACCGTTTTTCACCCCTTCATATGACTCATTCCAACGCAGAGCATCTAAAACACCTTCACACAATAAACGTGCCTTATTACCATCTGCTGCTAGCGTGCTATAGTTTAGTATTCTCCACTTTATGGGCTCAACCTTGAAATAGTATGCCTGTTTTTTGACAATTGTCGTCCCATCTGAAAACTTATAATCATCTCCAAACGGATATGCAATTACCTTTGCGTAATAAGACCCGTCACTTCCTGTATAGTAAACTCCAGGTGGGAGCGACCCTTCGTGCTCTAGTATGTTTACATCGCTCGCCTTAACTGTTTGTGGATACTTACCAAATAAAACATATTCTCCTGCTGGATCGGGGTTATTACTTGCATCAACTCTAAGTATCTCAGTTTCTGTCCACCATTTATCATATAAAGTTACTCTATCATAAGGCGACTCCCAAGTTGTAATGCCAGCACCATCAGCATACGTTATTCTTTCGCCTACGTTTGTAAACCATCCTAAAAACACCTTGGTAGGATCTGTATGTGTGGAAACTGGGAAATTAATTTCTCCTCCTAAGTTTATTTCAATCGACGCATTAGGATCGGGACCTATGGCACCTTGCATACCAGTACAGAAAGATACATATGTCCTATTAGCAAGCCAGTGTGCCGTATACACTTTATTGCCCATTTGGTTTGTTGTTACTAAAACACTCTTGTTTTCATCCCCTGTTAAACCTGTGCCACTCCAACCTTTGAAGGTATAACCTGTTCTAGTTGGATTTATAAGAAAGAAATTATTATCCAAAACCGTATATTTTGTTTTGTTTTCAGGAGGCAAATACGCTCCCTCTAGTTCTTCATATGCTATTTGGTATGTGATAGGCTGATACCGTGCATCTATGTTTATTACTTGATAGTCCGATACTACGCTCCAAACATCATTTGTATCAAGCTTTTCAAAACTTCCGTTGTTATTGAAATACCATCCAATAAAGGTATATCCTTCCTTATTAGGAGTATCAACTGACCACTCTGAATTATACTGAATTATTTTGTCTATGTGTCCAGGAGTTCCTCCACTTGTATTAAACCTAACTGTATAAGTCTTAGGTTCCCATATCGCATTAATTGTAATATCTTCTGTGATTGGGTCCGATGGATTTCTATCCCAACCCACAAAGTCATATCCTCTTTTTGAGGTGACAACCTCATTAATAATCCTATTATCTTCCTCTACTTCTTTTGGCGCTACACTAAGTCCCCCGTCAGTATTAAAAGTCACTGTATGTATAGGACGACGTCTTATAACTACAGTATATCTTTCTTCACGGCTACCACTTTTTGCGGTTACATAAAAAGTATTGTCCCCTTCTTGAAGAGACACAACTTTAGCAGACGCTACTCTGCCATCTACACTTTCAACCGTCCAAGTTGTTTTTTCATCAGCCCTAATCATATTAGTGAATTGGAAAGTAGAAACATTATTTGCGAGCTTCAAAGTGTATGTATTATTTCCAGCATCTATAAACCCATCAAACGAAATATAGAAACTATCTCTACCACATGCTACCAAAGTTAAAGCAGTGGCTATTACTAAAGCTATGATTAGTGTACATATTAAAATCTTTTTCACTAAAATCCTCCGTGAGCATAGTTTACTTATACGACAATATATTAACACACTTTGCTTTCTTATGCTTTTGTTTCGCATAAAAAATGGTAGCCTCCTAGCTACCATTCTTATATTCATATTATTGAATCTACTGTTATTCTTCATCAGACTCTGCAGCTTTTACAACTTCAGTTTCTACCTCTTCTATGTCGTCTGGAGTTGCCTCCTGTATTTCTGCTTCAATTTGAAGAATTCCCTGCGATTCTATTTGCAGAATTTCTGCTTCAGTCTCTTCTTGTTTTACATCTTCTACTGTTGCATCCTTAGGGAAATAACTCATCGCAGTTTTTATCCCGGCTTTAAACAAGGGTATGAAGTCGCACGCAACAAACACCGTAATTATCATAGCTAGGTAGATTAGTCCTTTAACAAAGCCTGCCCAATCATATGCAATAACTCCACCTCTTGATGCAGCTTCCACGCTACCAAAAACTCCCATAATAAAGCTACGAGCAGCATACATTATGAAAATACATGCAAATATTCCCAAAAACAAGTCTCTTTTATCCGTTCCCTTTCTGCCTGTTAAATAGCTGATTGCTAATGGTAATGCCACTAGAAATACTAAAAACCATACTGCCATAATGTTTAAAATGATTTCAAAAAACCAGTTCCCAAAACCCGACCCCCAGCCATTAACAGCCATATCGATAGGATCAACTATAAACAATTCAAAAAACAATGCTACAAATAATAGTATGTAACCTAACCCAACCTTCTTTCTACTTTTCTTATCCATCTTATGACCCTCCAATGTGTCTATAAAAATATTATATCTTTTTTGCTTTCTGCTATACAATATGCAAAAATGCTTGCTTTTCTATATCTCCTTTAAGCCGCATCATCTGGCTCTTTTGAGTTTGTATCTACCGCCGCTTCCTTTGCTATAATTTCTTCATTATGGGCTTCAGTTTCTTCAACTAAAGGAGCCTGTTCTTCAGTTATAACAGATTCATCAACGTCTAAATCGCCTGCTTCTTCAACCATGTCTTCTGCTATAATAAACTCATCATCACTTAAATCTTCTACTTCTTCAGCCACATCTTCCGCTGGAATAGATTCATCATCACTTACATCTTCTAATTCTTCAACCTGCTCTTCTACGGTTTCTTCTTCTATTGGTTCTGGCTTTTCTACTCTTTGATATGCTACAACTGCTGGTGATTTTAGACCATTTTTAATTTCATATATGTAGGCGTAATCTACTCCTTCAAAGTTAATTCTGAAAAACTCACGATCCAGTTTAACGCCGTCCCTAACGGCAGCTACATATATTGGAAAATATATTTCAGAGCCTGTTTTAACTGCAACATCTAAAAGCTCTATGTAATCTAAATCCACAGTCTCTTCTCTATTTCTAACAGCTCTCCAAGGTTTATGTTCAAAATTCATATAATCAATTTCTCCATACCCAGGAGCTGGTCTCATTAATGCAGCCATTTGCTTGTTTAAACCAAATGCTTTTTCTAGGAAACGCACTAATTTCATCTTTTTGCCATTTTTGTCTCTGGTCATCCAAAAAGTTGCTCTTGTAACAAAATGTGAAAGCCTGCCATTAAATGATGAATAAGTACAACCATATACTTTTGATATTACATTTTCAAATAGTTTTCCTACTTTCTTTGCGGTACTGCATCTCATTCTTAATGCTTTATGGAATTTATAGTCATTACTATTTTCATATCCCATGAAATTATTTAGCACATACTCATCACCCGCTAACTCTATTATGTTGTGAGTAAATTTAGAGTATTCATATGGCATATGTTTTACTAATTCATTTTCACAAAAGTAGCCGACATATGCATGGACATGATGGTCAATAATGTAGTGAGTCAGGAATCCAAGCATATAACTCATTAAGGTTTTGTCGTAATTTTCTCTAAGATATTCAGCTGTTGCATCAAAAAGCTCATAATGTTTTAAGGCGTGCATTAAATTTGGTAACTTCTTCTCTTTTAATCCTAACTCCCTTAGCCCAAACAAAAAGTCTGGACCCATGGTCCCAAATATAAATGCATCCTCATCTCCCTTAACTATTTCCTTTATCTCCTCACTGGAGTTTTTTACCGTCTCTAGTCCATAGTATAAGTGTGTAATATTATTTGCCATCTGTTGCCCCCTTTAAATCTTTTAAGTTTCATGGCTCCTTAAAGATTCTTGAAATTCCTAATGTGATTTCACTAAGGATTAATATATGTTTTAACTAGTTTATAGTCCGTATTCTTTTTCAATTTCAGCTATTTTTACGGGCCTTCCTTCTACCATTGATCTTTTTGCAGCTAATCCAATTAGCACAGGTTTTAGCCCTTCTACAACAGTTACTTCTGTTTCTCTATCAGTCTTAACAGCTTCAATAAATGATGTTATTTCGGCTGCATATGCTTCCATATATCTTTCTAAGAAGAAGTGTTGTGGCTTTTCTGCAGTTACGCCCGTTCCGTTACTTATAACCGTAGTATTTTCTAACTGATTACCTACAGCAACTTGGCCTTTAGAGCCAAAAACTTCTACCCTTTGATCATAGCCATATGTAGCCCTTCTACAGTTATCTATTACTGCAAGTGCGCCATTTTTAAGTTTTAAAGATATGACAGCAGTATCAATGTCGCCTGCTTTTCCAATCTCTTCATCTACCAAAACTGCACCAATTGCATAAACTTCTTCTACCTCACTTCCTGACATATATCTGACCATATCAAAGTCATGAATAGTCATATCTAAAAAAATCCCACCAGAAACTTTTATATATGATACAGGAGGTGGGCCTGGGTCTCTAGAAGTTATTTTTAGCACATTTAGATCTCCTATTTTCCCAGCAAGTACTGCTTCTTTAGCTGCCCGGAAGTTTTTATCAAAACGTCTTTGGAATCCAACTTGGTATTTAACCTTGTTTTTTTCTAAAGCTGCCATAACTTCCTTAATCTTATTTACATCATGGTCAATTGGTTTTTCGCAAAAAACATGCTTTCCTGCATTAATTGCTTCTATTGAAATCTGACTATGTGTATCTGTAGAGGAACAAATTAAAACAATTTCAATTTCTTTATCCTCTATTATTTTCTTGTAATCTTTATATATGTTTTTAATGCCCATCTTATTTGCCCATTCAATGGTTGCGTCCGTAATGAATGGATCTGCAATGGCTTTAATCTCTGCATCTTTTACATACCTCATGGCTGACTCACCATGTACTTTACCAATCCTTCCTGCTCCTATAATGCCTATTTTCATATATTATCTCCTTTTTATGCTTTTTATATTCCTGTTAGTTTTTTAATGTATGTTCTTGCCTTTTTGGCATATTTTGAAGGATTCGCAATCGCTGGGTCTTGCTCAGCTTCAACAAGTAACCAACCTTCATACCCAGCCTTATCTAGTATTTCAAATATACTAGCAAAATCCACTACCCCGTCTCCTGGAACAGTGAATGCGCCTAGCCTGACGCCATCTAGAAAAGATAGTCTTTCCTTTTTTACCTTTGCTACAACTTTAGGACGTACGTCTTTTAGATGTACATGTTTCACTCTATCTGCATATTTTTTCAACACTGCTAAATAGTCTTGGTCGCAATATGCAAGATGACCGCTATCAAATAATAAATTTACATATCTTGGATCTGTTCCTGTCATAAGCCTATCAATTTCTTCTGCAGTTTGTATAACTGTTCCCATATGATGATGGAATGTTAATGAGATTCCATACTTTTCAAGGGCGATTTTACCAAGTCTATTTAAACCTTCACAAAGTCTTAACATTTCCAGTTCGTTTGCGACTGGTTTATCTTCAAACACTGGGATGTCTTTTCCCTGGATAGAATAACTTTGTTCGCTACAGCCAATAACTCTTGCGCCTACTGTTTTTAAAAACTCACATTCTTTTATGAAAGCTTCTTCGTTGACAGCATAGCTTTCAGTTATTAAAAATGTAGAAAACCATCTGTTTGCAACAGTTAAACCCTTTTCTGCTAAAACGCCTCTCAACACATCCGCATCCTTAGGATATTTGTTTCCAATTTCAGTGCCTTCATAACCAGCTTCTTGCATTTCTGAAATGCACCTTTCAAATGAAATATCGCCACCTAAATCGGGCATATCATCGTTTGTCCAACCAATTGGTGCAATACCTAATTTAATATCTTTCCCCTTAAATAACATACATAGGTCCTCCTAGTTTATTTGTTATTTTAATTATATTCTTAACTCCTTAATTTAACCTAATGATTTACACCATTTTACTGCGAGTCTTGTGTGTTTTATTAAATTATATTGTTTCTTTATCCGAAGTATAATGCATCTGTTCTGCAAGAGCCTTTTCTTGTTTTTTATTCCTTGGCATTGCATTGCATCCTACCTGCCAAAAACCCCCTTCATACCCATCTGTCATGGTTTTTGGAAGCACCTTTATATCTATTAGTACTGGAACTGTATCTTCTTTTGCTTTTTCTAAAGCTTCCTTTAATTCATCTTCAGTTCTTGCCGTATACGTTGCACAGCCATACGCCTTAGCACTTGCTGCATAATCTATGGAGAGATAATCGGTTTTAGCTTTTGCACCATATCTAAACTCTGTAGCCAATGAATCTATACCTTTACCCATTTGTAAATTGTTGATACAACCAAAACCACCGTTATCAAATAGTAATACATTAATCTTCTTTCTTTCCTGAACCGCCGTAACAAGTTCTGAATGTAACATCAGATAACTTCCATCTCCCACCATTGCATATACCTCTTGGTCGGGAGAGGCAAGCTTTGACCCTAAAGCTCCTGCGATTTCATACCCCATGCAGGAATAGCCATACTCCATATTATATGAATATGGATAGTTGGTTTCCCACATACGTTGTAGACATCCCGGCAAAGATCCCGATGCTCCAACTATTATGGCGTCCGGAGAAATACTGTCCCTGATTATTCCAATAGCAGTAGTTTGACATAGTCTTGCTCCTGTCACTTTGTTAAAGTCTTTCATGGTATCTTTAGTCATATTGATTACTTCAGGAACCAAATCGTCTGAGTATTGTATCCCCTTAAGTCTTTCCATCTCTCCTTTCCATTCTGCTTGAGATAGCTCATACTCTTCTTGATAGTAAGTATAATAACCGCTTAGTCTACTTCTTAACATCTCTAGAGTTGCCTTTACATCACCCTGCACAGACACGCCATTCATTTTCATTGAGTGAAATCTCGATGTGTTTATACTAACGATGTTTGCATTTGGAAACAGTGTTTTACTAGATGTTGTAAAGTCTGAAAGTCTTGAGCCTAAGGAAATAATACAGTCAGCTCTACTTACAATTACATTAGCAGCACTATTACCAGTTACGCCTAACCCACCTAGATAATATTTGCTTGCTGCAGGTAATGTGGATTTTCCTGCCTGAGTTTCTGCAAAAGGAATATTGTATCTAGCGCAAAAGTCAGAAATGGTCTTTCCAGCTTCGCTGTACCGTGCTCCGCCACCGACAATTATCACTGGATATCTAGACCTTCTTATGTAATTTACTGCATCATCTATCTGATCCATGCTAGGTACTGGTCTTTCAATCCTCCAAACTCTTTTTTCAAAAAGATATTTAGGGAAGTTATATGTTTCAGCCTGCACATCTTGAGGAAGTGCTATGCAAACAGCACCTGTTTCTGCTGGATCTGTCAGTACTCTCATGGCATTTAAAAGAGCGCTTTCCAACATCTCTGGCCTTGTTATTCTATCGAAAAACTTGGCAACAGGCTTGAATGCATCATTAGTTGTGATATTTAAATTAGTATCTACTTCTAACTGTTGTAAAACCGGATCAGGTCTTCTGGTTGCAAACGTGTCCCCTGGAAAAAGTAGAAGTGGGATATTATTAACCGTTGCAGTTGCTGCAGCAGTTACCATGTTCGCAGCACCGGGGCCTATACTGGACACACAAGGCATAATTTTTTTACGATTATTTTGTTTTGCATATGCTATTGCAGCATGTGCCATACCTTGCTCGTTTTTCCCTTGATACACCTTTAAAGTGTGCTCTGCCATAGCTAAGGCTTCTCCTATACCTAGAACACAACCATGCCCAAAGACAGTAAAGACTCCTTCTACAAATTTATATTCATCTCCATCGTGGATTACATATTGATTATCTAAAAACCTGACAATTGCCTCACCCACTGTTATTTTCATACGTCTTATAGCCATTTTTCACCTCAAGTATTTTTTGTTTATATTTCACGAATCATTTTTGACATTGTTTACTTCAACTGTTAATATATACTCAGAAAGAGAACAGTTTGCCTTAATTGGCTTAAGCGCGGGTTCTAGATTAAGTTCTACCATCTCTTTCTCAAGAAAAGGTTCCGTTCGCCTAATTGGCTTGAACACGTGAAACGCGAATTAACAATTTTGTTCTTTCGATCGCAACCTTTTCTTTTTTTATGCCTTTTACTATTTTTCTAGCAGCCAGCTATATCTTGGGTCATCGGTTCTTGTATTATCCCAAGGGTCGCCTGGCAAGTGCCTGATCATCCAGCAACAATACATCGGATATCCTGGGGCCGTAACCTGAGCATGAGTTTTGCCCCCTTCAAACAACCCTGCACTTCCGTCTTTTATGGTGTGTGCTTTTTCGCCGATGAAACAGGCGCCGAACCCTTCTGGACGAGCAAATTTATAATAGTATACTTCTGGTTGGGGATGGTCATGGGGGATATAACTCCACCATCTGCCCTGCCTTGCATAAACTTCGCCCATTACCATGTTTGAATACGGAGAATTTTTAATTGTTATTATATCTACAACATCTCTAGTTGCCGTATCTTCCCACCTTCCTTCACAACTTACAAATTTATATACATCATCTTTTGTGAAAAGTCGTGGAGCAAACTCCTTATCATTTTCTGTACTTTGAACTAGAATTTCACTGTCTTCGCTTGCCTTTATTATGGTCGAAACATCTTTTGGTAAATGTAGACAAGTAGGAAGTTCTTCAAACACACTTTTTCTTGCCATAGTAACACTTTTGTCTTTATAAAAAACTGTTACATTTCCACTAAGTATGAGATATGCACTTTCCATTCCAGGTTCAATAAGCTCTATCTCTTCATCTTTTTTCAGTCTGTAAACTGTGATATTTTGCATCATCTTAGATGTTTTATCATATACTCTTGCTATAACTTGCTTGCCTGATACAAACTTAGGATATATAAACATTTTCCACCTCTATGATTTATTATGTTCAATACGAACATTTTTATTGCCTATTAGTGTAGTGTACTTCATCGGCACTACTCTAGATCGCTATATTAATTTTATTCTCCGATTGCCATTCCCCTTTCTGCACGTTGCTCTTCTAACTCTTTTAATATTTTGTTTTTCTTTTTCCCGACAAGGTCATAGAAAAATACTGGTATCGTGCACAATAACATACTAACTCCTGGTAAAATAGATACTAGAGAAAACATTCCAAAGCGCACTTTTGTTGGCATTTCAAGCGGGTTAAATACGCCACTTGCTTCTACAATACCTGCAGGATCTATTTTTAGCGCTAAATATACAAGCACAATTAAACTAGTCGCTATTGCATTACTAAACTGATTAACAAAGGTTTGGGTTGATGAGCCGAGCGCGGTTTCTCTTTTTCCTGTTTCCCACTCCATATAATCTAGTGCATCGCCAATCATTGCATATGATGTAACATTAATAACACCTAACGGTATAGATGAAATTACTATAAAAGGTAAACATGCCCAAAACGACACAAACCAACCAAGTACGGTCATTAATATACTAGATGCAAAACCTGCTAAACACGACACAATTACAATTTGCTTGTAGTTAAACTTTTTATATAAAGCTGGTAAAAATAGCATCGCCCCAAACATTCCAGCAGCTGAACATATCATGAAGACAGTAGATACTAGCCCCCTGCTTGCTCTTAACGCTGCATCAATTGCTTCTGCATCTAATCCCTCTAGGGACGGCCCAACATAGAAAGAATATCTTGCTACATGAATAGCTGCAACTTGCACTAAATACCTTCCGCTAGCTAGTATACCCATTGCAACAATAATCATTAAAGGCTTACACTTTAATACCCTCATTAGTGCGCCTTCTTCTGACTTTTCTTTCCTCTTTGGTGTTTTAGGAACAACTACTCTTTCTTTAGTAGTGAAGTGTGAAGTTATAAATATAACCCCGCCCACAATTGCGCAAAATAGAGCAATTGTCATGTATTGAATTTTATCAAGTTCAGTACCCGTCTTATGTGTCATTAACGGCAATATAAAACTTAATATCATATACATTGCCATAGGTACAGCACTTCCCACTCCATTTATCATACGCGAAAAAGAAATAACCTGCCCTCTTTCAGATGCGTTTGGAGTTATTACATTTGGAAGGCACCAAAATGGCACATCACTTATAGAATAAATCATTCCCCAAAGGATATATGTTACGGCTGCATAAGCCATCAAGCTCTTTTGACTAATCCCACTTGGGATATAAAACATTAAAAAAGTAAGTATAGCTATTGGGACTGAAGTATATAAAACATAAGACTTATATTTCCCATGCTTAAGTTCTGTTCTATCCATGATCGTTCCAATTACTGGATCATATGCTGCATCGAAAATCCTAGCAATAAGCATCAGCCAGAACACAAACATTGGTGGAAGCATTGCAACGTTCAGATAAAATTCTGATATATACGAGGACATAATGGCATATATCATGCCCTGTCCACCGGCAGCAAGACCAAACATCCAAAGCTCACGCTTAGACACATACTTTTTTGAAGTTAACGATACATCTTCTTCCCCTGCACTAAGCGCTTCTTTTAGACTGATTTTTTTTGCGCCACTTTCCTCTATTATTTCCTCAGACTTAGAAACTTCATCCAAGTTGTCAAACGTATCATCCTTCTTTTCTTCTTCCATACTCTCCCCCGTATGTTAAAATGCCAGCAAAATGCTGGCAAATATATAATTAACTACTTAAGCATTTCCTTAACTGCATCCATTAACTTGTCTGCTTTGGCCTGACTCTTTTCCTTGGTATTTTCATATACCAAGACATATATTTTAAGTTGTGGTTCAGTTCCACTTGGTCTTATGCAAATAAACTGCTCATCTTCTAATCCTAAGTAGATAACATTTGATTCTGGAAGTCCCGTATATCCTATACTTCCATTTGCATACTTAATGACACCTGATAGGTAATCTGCTACATATAATACTTCTTCGCCTGCGACTTCGGTTATATCCATGCTACGTACTTTAGCCATAACATTTGCCATAGTTTCCATGCCCGATAGTCCTTTATATGCTGCCGCCGAGTTTTTCTCGGTATAGTAACCATACTCATCCATGATTTCCATTAATCGTTTGTATACGCTACTTCCTTTGTTTTCTAAGTACAAAAGCATCTCTGCAAACATAATACTTGCAACAACAGCATCTTTATCTCTTGCATACGTGCCACAAAGAGATCCAAAACTTTCTTCGAATCCGAAAATGTATGTATACTCACCTGTCTCCGCCCACTCCGTCATTTTTTCGCCAATGAACTTAAATCCGGTTAGAACATTAAAGACTGTCACGCCGTTTGCTTCAGCTATCCTATCTGCAAGTGTGCTAGTTACTATGGTTTTAACAAGAGCCGCATTTTCAGGTAGAGTTCCCTTTTCTTTCCTTCTTGTAATGATGTAGTCAAGAAGCATTATCCCTATTTGATTTCCAGTTAAGAGTATAAACTCACCTTCATCGTTTCTAACTGCAACCCCTAATCTATCCGCATCTGGATCGGTTCCAAGAACTACATCAGCGCCAATCTTATTGCCTTCTTCTATCCCCATTGCAATTGCTTTTGGATTTTCAGGGTTGGGAGCTGGCACCGTACTAAACTCAGTGTCTGGATTTTTCTGCGCTTCTACTACATGTGCATTGATCCCCATCCTTTTGAACATTGTTGTTACTGGAATATATCCTGAACCATGGATAGGTGTATATACTAGTTTAATATCTTTTCCTTTTGCTTTGACAATTTCAGGTGAAAGCATAAGTTTTTCCAGCTCTTGATAGTATCCTTCATCTATGTCTGCAGATATTATTGTTGTATACTTATTTAATTTCTTACCATATGCACCTTTTTCAAAACTATCAAAATTAATCTCATCATACGGAACGGCAAAATAGTCTTTTTGTTCTTTTATGTACTTAACTACAACAGCAGTTGCTTCTGGAGACATCTGAGCTCCGTCTTCTCCGTAGACTTTATATCCGTTATATTCTTTAGGGTTATGCGATGCTGTTATCATAACGCCTGCAATACTGCCAATTTCTCTGATTGCATATGAGCATATTGGCACTGGGCGCACGTCTTCAAAAATGAAGCTGTTTATTTTGTAGTAAGATAAGACTTCAGCAACAGCTAAGGCAAATTCTCTTGAGTATCTTCTTGTGTCATAAGAAATAACAACTCCCTTTTTCATTGCGGCTATCCCTAAATCACAAATATACTTAGCAAGCCCCATTGTGGCCCGCCTGATATTATATATGTTCATCCTAAACGTTCCTACCCCAAGCTCGCCTCTCATCCCAGCAGTCCCAAACGCAAGTTCTAAACTAAACCTTTCCTTTTTCTCATTATCGGACATAGAAAGCATTTCTTTTTTCTCTGCAGGGGTTACTTTTTCTAACCATTCATTATATCTTTGATTGTACATATTGCCTCCTCTACAACTTCTTTTCATACAGCACAAAAAACATATATTTTAAAACTTAAAAACCTATCTTCAACTTAAAAGGTCATTACCTAAAATTATACTACAAAACGAGAGTCCCTTTCAACACGCGCATGTTTAACGCGCACGCATATAATTGAACATTAAAAATCCGTGAAGGGCTTATTATTTACGGTTAATAAGAGAATTAACAATGTAAATCAAAACAGCGAGCCTGTTAGATGCGTTAAGAAACATCACTATTTAATAAAATTGGTTCTTAGTTTTACTTCGTATTTGGGTGGTTTGATGCCGGCTTTTTTACCAGCTTCAATGCTTTTTAGTAGCCAGGCCATGTTTTCGCCAAGCGTACGCATGGTTTGCATACCTTCCTCGTCCATTCTTACTTCTTCCGGAGTATTGCCATGAACTTGGTTCCAGTACTGAGAAGTTACAACTAGCATATTGTTTATTGAAAAATATTTGTTGAGCTGATCGAAAGCTGCAGATGCGCCTCCCCGCCTACAAGAAACTATCGCTGCACCAGGCTTCCCGGAAAGTTTTGCACCTTGAGAATAAAATAACCGGTTTAGAAATGTTATGAGCTGTCCTGAGGGCGCTGCGTAATACACTGGAGACCCAAAAATAAATGCATCATAATCTTCTGCTTTTGATGCAACTTCGTTAACTATGTCATTAAACACACACTTTCCTATGCTTCTGCATTTCATACAAGCAATACAACCTGAAATAGGCTTTGTACCTAAATACAAAATCTCAGTTTCAATATCATGTTTGTTTAGTGTGTCCGCAATCTCTTTAAGAGCTGTATACGTGCAACCAAATTGGTGGGGGCTGCCATTAATTAATAAAACTTTCATCAGTTCCTCCTATATTCTTCCTAGCAGTGCTATTGGATAGTTATTATATGTTACTTATAATCAGTTTATGTGTAAGGTTATGGAAAGATAGTTACTATATGCTAGACCTACACAAATAACAGTTAATTTACATTAGACATGTATAAATGTAGTTACTATATGCTTGGTTCTAGGCAATATTTGAGCCTGTTATATGAGCTTGTGGATTTTTAGTTAGCCGTGAATGAAGTTACGTAAAAACTTTAAAGCTTCTTCACGACTATGATATTTATAATCATACGAGCCTATCTGGAGAAGACCTTCTAGCGCTTTACCTCTTGCCTCTGGAGGCACTCCTATCGTTATTAAATCATTACCATTTACAGGTAATTCTTTCGTAGTGAATGGAACTTTGCTTTCTTTCATCTCGTTATATGTTTCTTCTAAACGAAGAGCACTTGGACTTTCTCCTTTTAACACCCCACTACCTTTCCAGTCAGCTCTTTTAAGCTTGATAAGATCTTCTATGATATCATGATTTTTTACAATAAACTTCCGTAATGTCTTATCCGAAGTCTTTCCATGCAAGTCATACATATGATATCTAACTAGCAGTTTAGTGTTCCTAATCATAGCTTTCGGATACTTTAATGCGTTCATTCGACTAACAACCATTTCCTCTCCAACCTTATCATGATCATTCATACTGCCAGTTGATTTATGCTGGATAGGTTTTGCGATATCATGGAATAATGCAGCGAGCCTCACCTCTGGCGGAGATAATTCAAATACTTTTAAAGTATGATTAAAAACATCGTATTTATGATATTCTTTCTTTTGAGGGATATTAATTCCTTCTAAAATCTCTGGAAGTACATACTCTAAAGCGCCCAGTTCATGTAGAATTTTAATCCCTCTTACATGGGCAGTTTTGTTTGGAGAAATTGTATCTGCTGTAATTATTTTATCAAATTCTTCTCGTAGCCTTTCTGGCGCAATATGTGTTAATTTATCAACATTTTTCTTGGCACTTTCAAAAGTTTTTTCGTCAATTTCAAAATCTAAAATTGCAGCAAATCTTGCAAGACGCATAATTCTTAGTGCATCTTCTTCAAGTACTGCATCTGGGTCTCTCACACTCTTTATTATCTTAGCCTTTAAGTCCTCTATCCCGCCTGAATAATCTATGAACTCCTTAATCACAATGTCATAGTAAATAGCATTCATTGTGAAGTCTCGCCTATATGTATCCTGCTTTATGTCATCAACAAAATGGACTGCTGTTGGTATATGATTCCCATCGGAACCATAACTATCCATTCTAAAACATGTATATTCATAACTTTCACCATTAGATGAAATTTTAAGCGTCCCTAGCTTAGGTGAAGTTGTATCCACCTTATACTCTGGCATTTTACTTCTTAAAAAACTTACAACCTCAACGGGTGTAAGCGAAGACGCAAGGTCTATATCACCTACTGGTCTACCAAGTAAAAAATCTCTCACAGCACCACCGACTACATATAGTGGCACTGGGAAAGACGACGCTAGTTTAAATAAAGTTTTTGATATATTCATAATCATGAAAGACCTAAGTTACTATCAATATTTTAACACATTATTATATTAAGAAAAAGGTAAGATTTTGATATTTTTTGAAACATATTAATTATACTTACAGCAACATATAAAACATCTCGTGGGAATTCGGTGTATCTGTTCGCACTAAATTAAGTGTATTGATAGTTATGTTCCATTTTTTAATATGTTTAAGTATTTTTCATAAACAAAAGTACGGTTCCTACTTATGTTTTCTGTCTGGGAGAGAATTCCTACAGTTACTAGCCTTTGAACAGCTGAAGAGACCGTATTAAATGATAGACCTAAGCTTTCTGCAGTTTTCCCTATGTCTATAATTGGGTTCGATTCAAGGTATCGAAATACTTGCATGGTTGACTTA
The DNA here is from genome assembly GCA_012799455.1 of Clostridiales bacterium. GTDB lineage: Bacteria > Bacillota > Clostridia > Christensenellales > DTU072 > MWEH01. The sequence continues at coordinate 17,593 of JAAZLE010000048.1, forward strand.
GAACTTCGCCCCATATTGTTAATGATACTTTCATTTTCTACACGCAAAGCATTAAGTTGATCAATTGTTTTTATTGCATCTATAGATGTTTCTTCTACTGCCCTTAAAAAGAATTTGATCCACTGTTCATAATTTCCCTTGTTTCTAACCTCTGTCATTCTGTCATAATATTCCATACGATTTTTCTTCAGGTAATACGAAATATATAACGCAGGAGTCGATATTAACTTTTGCTCCATGAGAAAAAGTATTATTAATAAACGCCCTATCCTTCCATTTCCATCAAGAAATGGATGTATAGTTTCAAACTGATAATGAATAAGAGAAGCTCTAATTAACGCATCAAGACTGTCTTCATTATTTATATATTTTTCTAGTTCAGACATAGCTTCAATCATGTCTTCTGGATGTGGAGGAATATACATTGCATTTTTCAAAGTACTACCCTGACCACCAATCCAGTTTTGAGAAGCCCTAAATTCGCCAGGACTTTTTTCCTGTCCGCGCACTCCTTCCATAAGTACCGAATGTGTCTCCTTTATCAACCTATTACAAAGAGGTAATGTTTTTAGCCTATTGATTGCATAATCTGTTGCTTTTATATAATTGATTACATCTTTCACATCGCGATTTGAATTAATATCAATCATGGGGTCAAACACATCTTCGAGTGTAGCCTGAGTTCCTTCAATTTGAGATGACATAAGAGCTTCTTTCCTAACATACATAGAAATAAATAACTCCATATCGGGAATTCTCTTTGATATGTTCTCCAAAGATACAACTAAGCTCCTTGCTTTTACCAAAACATCAAGCATCTCCATATCTATCTCTATTACAGGATTGGGAGGGAGAGGAGAGGGGATAAATGATTTATATTCTGCTTCTCCTGAGAAATTGATTCTATATTTTCCTGCACGACTATTCATCTGACACCTTCATTGAATTTGAAATATTAATTAAATTATACTCCGCTTATTTCAATTTAGCAAGCGAGCTTGAAATAAGGAGGGGGTTTCTGTGCTTGTTATTTCAATTTAAGGCATAAACTTGAAATAAGGAAGGGGTTTGTGAATAATTTTTTAAATAAAAAAGGATAGCCCCACTCATCGACTATCCTAAAATTTAATTAAGGCTTAGTTTTATTAGACTACTGGTATGTCATTTTTGTAGACAGATTCTTTTAGCACGCAAACATCAGGAAGGTTTCTGTATTTTTCATTATAATCAAGACCATACCCTACCACAAATTCATTTGGTACTTCAAACCCTACATAGTCGCCCTCTAATTCCACTTCTCTTCTTGACGGCTTGTCAAGGAGTGCACAAACCTTTATAGACTTTGGATTCCTAGTCCATAGTAGTCTTAATAAGCTCTTCAAGGTATGACCAGTATCAATTATGTCTTCTACAATGATAACATTAAGCCCTTCGATCGGTTGAGCAAGATCTTTATTAATCTTAATTTCTTTACTAGAGACAGTTGAGGCACCATAACTAGATACAGCCATAAAGTCCATTCTTACATCCAAGTCAATTTGTTTTACAAGCTCTGCAAAAAACATAACAGCGCCTCTTAAAATAGCAACAACTAAAACTTCTTCACCAGCATAGTCTCTAGTTATCTCTGCAGCTATTTCTGTGGTTCTTTTAGAAATCTCTTCGCCTGTTAGTAGTACTTTTTTAATGTCTGCATATCTATCCTTCATAAGTAATCTCTCCTTTAAATAATAATTCTCAATAAGCATATATTTATGAATTTAGGCTCCTATACCTTATGGTTTAGAAGCCTTTATTGCCATTCTTGAATTTCTACGGCCATTACCTTGGTGGTTAGTTCCGTGACCTTAACCTCTTCGCTGACCTCTAGCCCTAGCACCATATAGACACGACTGCCTTTTGCTATAACTAAAAGCTTGTCTCGAAGACGCACTGGTATCTTTAGATCAGATAAATAGTCCGACAGCAGTCTTAATCTTCCACCAAATCTTCTAAACTTATCTCCATCAAGTCTTGTGCGAATAACCGCGCCTTGTGGTATTGCCGCTAAGTCAAAAGTAAGACCTCTAACTATCTTATCACTACCTACAAAGGAATATGTGTACCCAGCAAATGAATATGTACGTCTGTAGTTAAAATGAGCCCTGTATTCCATCTTTTCTTCTCTCGGTAAAAAGATTAGCTTGTTATACTCTTTTCTTGCATCTAAACCAAACGGGAGATTTAAAATAGAGTTATTTTCTGCATCTTTTAAATCCAGTATGCTTTCAAGATGATTTTTCTCTACGTCTTTTTCTAACCCTATTGCCTTCAACGCTTCAACTATCGATTTTTTAGCAATGGCTGGATGCCTTGAAAGTGTGCTTAAAGGAAGTGACACTGAACCTTCTTTTTCATTGACTCTAAAGGGTGTTATTTCGCTAAGTAAATAATCTTCTGTTTCACATGCTACTTCTGATAGTTTGTCTAACGAATCTTTAACTCCAGGATATCGTATAGTTATGCTAGGCAATATTTCTTTTCTAATGTAATTACGTGTAAAATAACTATCAAAGTTAGTGGCGTCATTTACATACGGGATACCGTTTTCACCAGCATATTCTAAAATCTCATCTTTACTATACTTCAAGAGCGGGCGCATATACCCTGACCTATCCTGAATACCACGAAGGCCTCTTATGCCCGTTCCTCTGAAGATACGCATCAAGATAGTTTCTGCATGATCATCTAAATGATGAGCAAGTGCAATAATATCTACAGTACTATCTGCAAGGAGCTTGTCGAAAACTTCGTATCTTAGCTTTCTAGCAGCAAGCTCAAGGGATATTCCCTCGTCATCGGAACACTTTAATGTATTTACTGAAAACTCCAAACATGGTATATCTCTTTCTTTACAATACTCTTTGACAAACTGGCTGTCACTTAAAGAATCAGCGCCCCGCATGCCGTGTTCTATGTTGATAGCAGTCACTTTCGCACCAGCTTTGACTAAAATGTCGAGTAGCACCATGCTATCGACTCCCCCTGATACCGCAACCCCTATATGCTGATTTTTATTAAACGAAATTTCCATAGATTTTAATTATAGCAAATACCACTAAGACTGTAAATCTCAAAACCATTATAATATTATATGTAAAAGTTGTAATTATTTTTTATATCTAGAACATAAATAAAATCGCCACTATTTTTGTAGTGGCGATTTTGTGGTTACTGATTTAAATATTATTGTTTAGCCTATATCTGTTATATCTAGCGCTACAGCGTAACGGACTACTATAGTTCCAAAGCCTAAGTTACTGGCATACGGAACATCCACTACTAGTGTATAACGGCCACCTGCACGCGATGCACCAGCAGCAGTAGCACCAGTATTAATTGCCGCAAACCCGCCTGTGATCTTTTGTCCGTAGTATCCAGTTGTATGGTTCCATTGTGATGGATCGTTACGGTTGGCCGCCCAGTAAACTTCTGCATCTTGCCATGGAATTGGATAGATGTAGTCCCACTCATACCCCGGATGTACAGTTGTCTTCCATAATCCATCCAATAGTGAGAATCCACTTTCTGTATGGTTCGGAACGAACGTTCTAAGGCTCATCGTAGGTAGGTAACGTAGGTCAAACATTGCGTTTGTTCCAACCACTATTCTAGGCACGTTATTTAACTTATGCTTACTGATAGAGGTGTTATATTTGCTATAGAAGTTGGTAGAAGGTGCAATGTTAGTAGCAGTATCATAGTTTTCTTCAAAACCATCTGTAGGTAAGGTTGATGGGTAAATCCAGGTTGGAGGTATTGGCTCTTTGATTATGTTATATCCGTACATCGCATCAGGATTGTGCATGTAGCTTGGATATTTAACTAGATTGTTTTGCGCTCCCGCATACTCGGTAGTTGCTTCTGGTGACGCAAATACTGTAATTACAGTTCTTCCACCAACTTGCTCTGCCGGCGATGGATATGCCCTTACACTAGTTGCATTCCACTCCACATATCCTGCATACCCATAATTTTGTGCTGGGATAAGCGCATCATCTGCTCTTGCTGGCATTCCCTTATGAGGAGTAATCACTCCACCCGTTATAGTTCTGCCCGTACCGTCTCTTATAAAGCCTACCTCTCTATTCGGATCGTCAAAGTATTTAACTGTACTACTATATTCGACAGGAATCTTCTTATTATTATTTAGGTTAGTACCTGCAAATAACTGTCTATACCAAGCTGGCAATGTTCTTGCTTGTCCTACTTGTACAGCGACAAGGTTCGGTACCGAGTTGTTAACAAGTTTCTTATTGCCGTCAACGAAGAATCCCCATTTAACAATCTGCCCGCCTCTTCCACCTAGTGTCATTGTGGCATATTGCCTTGAGTTAATAGGAGCGTTCCAGTTAACATCGTCAAAGGACCATTTATTATAGTTATTACTGTATGTACCGCCACCTGCGATGCCACCAAAGACATACTGCTTATGGTTATCAAAGATTACTCTATATTCGTTATTACTATATACACCACTGGTTTCTTCTACTAGCGGACCTGGATTGATTATGATTGAATATACAGGCGAGCCTTCTACATACTTAAACGCGCGTTGTAAATTGTCTGGCATCAAGATAACTTCTTCCCTTCCGTATCTGGTGTTTTCAAGTAAGATTACATCATCTTCTAACACCCAAGATGTATCAATGTTGTAATAAACAGTGTATGGCTGGTTGTCTAAATCCATTTGGAATGTGCTTGTTACAACTTCTCTATTGTATGCGATTCTTGCTCTATTTGCCTTCATGTTAGTCCATGATGTCTCTATATCTACATGATATGTGCCTTCGTCGCCGATATGACTGCCTTGTGGTCCAACATATACTCTCATTCTTTCTGGAATTGGTACGCCACCGTTTGAGATGAAGTAGTATGGATTAGATATGTAGAATGTATCTCTATGAGGAACTGAGGTAACTCTAGCAAAACCACCTGTAGATATTCCAAGCAGATCAACTTCTCTCAGCCAATTGTAATAATCTAATGTAGCATTATCGTAATATACTTCTGGATCTGCTAGGAATGATTCAATACCTTCTTTATTCATCCTTATATCAAATATGTATGATTCTTGACATGGTACATCAAACGGTGCAATTTGCTGTCCTTTCTTGGCAAGTCCAAATCCAGGAACTTGGATATAGAATCTAGCATCTCTTCCCTTGTATGATATTCCTCGACCGCTATCTAGTATAAATCTAATTGGCAGGCTTTCTTCAACTTCACTTATTACTAGTTGTGCAGGCGCATTTGCAGGCTGAGTGAAGTACTGTGCCGTACCGCCTAAGGTGAAGGTAATGTCATACTTACTTGCATCTCCTGCTACCATATTATCAAATTGTAATGTAAACTCTGCATTGGTTATGAATACATCATTAACGATAGCCGCTGAAACATCTTCAGTCTTGTTATAGTCATATGGCCTAATCTTCGGTCTTACTGGGATTTGATCACCTCTATTATCAAATAATGGGTTGCCAAACTCATCGACTTCGTACATACGATTTCCATATGCATCTAGAACTGGCTTATATAGGTTTGTAAAGCCTGTTATAGTTCTATCCATTATCCTTACTAGATAAGGCTTCTTCTGAGCAAACAAAGCGTCATATGCATCTTTATCTGCAGAGACTTCACTAGCTGGTCTATTGTATGCAATATTTGCGTATACAAAGTTATTTCTGTCTATGCCCTTATAGTTAAAGCGTACTTTCGCATCATCCCAGCTGACTTTAATCTTTCTATCAGGTTCTGAAATGCCATCGGTATAACTACCTCCAAGTGGCAGTCCTCCTACTATCTGGTTAAATACAATGTTCGATCCGGTTTTGGGATATACGCTGGTTGGTACATATGTTTCAAATGGGTCAAACACAAAGTGTAGAGGTGCATCCTTACCTTCTTTGTCTTTTACAGATGCGTATGTTGATTCGCTTGTATTGAATAGTGTATTAATACTTCTATCTTCAAACCTTACATCAATAATCTTTGTTTGGAACCCACCATATTCGTTACCGATTGTTGCGTATAACTTGGTAGTACCGCCTCTTGCATCTATCTTTCTTGCATATCTTCCATTTTCGTATATGTCATACAATTCTTTTCTATCGTATGTAACGGTGGTGTTAAATGTTGCTCCAGACGTAGTGTTGATCGTTACATTGTCAACATTTACCGTAGATACACTTGATTCAGTAACATTCTTGAATATATCAATGTCCACTGTATATGTAAGTCCAAGTCCAGTATATCCAGCAACATCTACACTTTCACCTGCTCTTATTCCATATGGGTCTATGAAGTATGCAAGTGGAAGTCCGCTTTCATATGTCATATCTTGAATTGTTGTTAACATACTTCTTACATATTTTGCATCTTTAGCAGCTGTTTCTGATGTTGCTCCGAAGGTAATGGAAGCATCTATTAACCTTCCTGTGTAAAGGTCGTTTGTATTGGTTGGGAGCCCAGTCTTAGTATCTCTGATCCTGTAGCTTTCTTGACTTAATGTAAAGAGTATTTCTTTATATGCTGGATTAATAATGTTTCCAGTGAGATCTTCAGCATCTGTCTTTTGGACTAGTATTATTATCCTTCTATAGTATGCAAAATGTTCGCTTGCAAAATCTTCACTGTATCCTCTTTCGTATGGGTTGATAGTAACAGCCGGCGTGTATGGATAGAAGTTTGGACCGTCTGCCTCTTCTGACACATAGATACCATGTAGTGTTCTGTCTATTACTGTTACAGGAATTTCTACGGACTGGATAGCAAGCATCTTATCATCCGCACCTAATTTATAGATGGAAGCTAGCGCTGCCATATTATTGTCTCTATTAAACTCACCACCAGCAGTAGTCATAGCATTTAAAATCTTAGTGATGTTCCAATCAATGTCTATTTCTAGTTTATGCTCTCCACCTTCAAATATGGCTATCGCTCTATGTGGTAATGACTTAAAGCCTTCGTATGGATCAACTAAAATTGATACAATCTTGCCATCTTCTACAACGACTGAACTATCGGAAGCTAAAGGACTTGCTATTTCCAAACTTTCTAGTTTAGACGGAGCAACATTAACTGGTACATCAAATATTTGTTGTAGTGTTGGATGCCCTTTGTACAACTCTGCCTGGACATAGTACTTACCACCTAAGAATTTATATCTGATATCTGTGCCACCCCAAGTTATGTTATATTTCTCTTCAGCACCGCTTTCAAATGTTACTGTTATTCCTTCTTCAAACTGCGCTACATCAACTATCAGCACTTCGCCACCATCTAAATCTTTGTATGCATGTTTTCTAGTTATTCCATCTGTGGATACTACATCTTGGAAGGTATATCCAGCATCGAGAGCACCGTTTAGGTAGTTAGTGTCTTCTAGGTCTATAGCACCTCTATAGAACACATAGTAAGTAGTAGTTGTTTCGTTGTAATATACTGCCACAATACTGCCTTGTAGCCTTGTTGCAGATACTAGTGCATCCCACTCTACTGTCTCTGCTGGCCACAGCGTAGAATCTAATGCTCTAGCTCCTGATACCGCATCATTAAATCCAGCAATATCTGTAGTAAGGATACCACTATTTATACCACGCTTAGAAAGGGCTACTACTGAACATGTTCCGATGCTTGCAAAGTCTATTGGCTCATATATGCTTCCCGTGAAGTCCGAGCTTCCATACCAGGTCTTGATACCTGCAGCTATCCTTTCTTTAATATCTAATAGCTGTGGCAACTCTTGCCTTACTTCTATTACCTTTCTACCACCAACGATACTGTGTACTGGGAGACCATTTGCATCAATGATGCTTTCAACGCCACCAAAGTCAACAGTTATTCCAACATGTAATGGGAATGATACATCGGTTGCTCCTCTATAATCAAAGTTGACCTCATCAAATTTAACTTCGAGTGCAAGTGTTCTTCCAAGGTTCGTTTCAACTATTAACTTACCATCTGTAAGGCCCAGTTCTTCGTTTAGTTGAGTCATTGTGTCTAAGTATGGGTTGATACTGACCTTTGTAGGTTTAGTGTAGTTTACAATTCTTTCTTGTTCTAATGTGAATGTTGTCTCATGTGGTATGTATCCGTAGATTGGATCACCTATCCAAGCTAGTGCTTTAACCGTTGTATTTGCTCCTGCTTGTAGTTCGGTTGCGGTAGGCACGTGATACCTATCAACACTCTTCCAAATGACGTTATGCTGTTCCGTAACTGTATTTCCATCAATCAAGACAGTTATTTCAGCAAACTTAGGCAATGTAATTCCGTCAAATCCTTTGAAGGAGGTTTGTGTAAACTCCTCAGTGTACTCGCTGTCTAAGAAGTATTTAATTTCTTGTACATCTCTTGCCTTTTCGTTTATGAATCTCATATTGAAGGTCTGGATGTTGTTTGATCTAGATCCTGTCTTTACAGTTCCAAGTATTCCAAGGGTTTTCCTATAGAAATCATGCTTTTCTGCACCTAAGTCAAACCTTACTGGCACAGTTTCAACGATACCGCCTACCGTAGTCACAGCTAAAGTCTTTGGCATTGTGAAGTTCATAGGATCGGCAATTCTCATTTCATAAACGCCATCAACACCCTTAGAAATCTTGTAATTAGATATGATTTCAACATCGTTTATGTCAATTACTCTTCTATCTCTTATGTACCCCTTAGCTTGCGTTAAGGTAAACGTAATTTCTTGGCTCCAAATGTTCGGATTAGGTCCAACTCCATCATAATTTGGATCAAATCCCTTATTCGCTACTGTAATGATTACCTTTATGTCACTACCAGTATTTACCATACCTGCTTGTGGATCTAGGAAACGCCAAGAAATAATATCAAATGCATCTCTTGTTATTATGGTGTTTTCTACTTTGTAGATTCTAGCACTTAATATTCTTCCAAGCTCTACATTATCTTCTTGTTGTAATAGTTTATCTATATCTCCAATTAATGCTGCATCGGGCGTATCTTTTAACCCTATTATGTAGTCAACGTCTCTGGTTTCTGCATAATATGGACTTACTTGCATAACTGGGATTTCCAGATTTTCAAGAGTGGATTTTCTCATTGTAACCCTGATGTTTCTAATTAGTACGGAGCCAAATATTGGATCTGTTACTAATACATCAATATAGTAGAACTTACCTTCGAAAGATGGAGACTTGAAGTTAATTTCTTTGTAGAACTTCCTGCCACCATATGTTAAAGCAGTTTCATCATCTACAGTGACAAAATCAAGCGATGTAGTCCCTGCGCCTTCAGCAAAGGTATTATTATTGAATCCAAAGTAAACCTTTGTAGGAGTTGGATCTAAGCTATTTATACCATCACTGAACACCACAAGTTGTTGTGAAGTTATCTTTGCACCATTGATGTCTAATAAGTCATTGCCAACCATATATGAACTATATGGGAAGACATTGATACTCTTCACGCTCTGTGGAATTCTCTGGTTAATAGTAAATGGCACTTCTATGTATTGCTCATAAGGCTCTTTGCCAACTTTTGCTTTTATTATGTACTCCCAAGATGTTGCTGTTGTTCCAGTATGGTTGTATTTTGCCAACTCTTTATCTGGATATACCCATTCAAAATCCACACCCTCTGTCAGAGTACCACTTAACACTATTTCTTCTGCGCTATAACCATACTCTACATCTATAGTGCTTGGCAGGTTAAATCCAGTGTTATTGAATGGATTAATTGTCCTTTCTGGGATTGTAATACCTAGGTTAGTGTTAATTATCGTTCTTGGTAATACCTTAATAGTAATCACTATAGACTGAATGTTGCCTCTAGCGTCTCTTAGTTTAACCACTATGTCATAATCATCATGTTTTACTATTTCTGGATCGTAACCATCAAGTGAACTTGAATCAATACTGTCTATTGCCCATCTATTGATGGTCTCAAACACGCCTTCTAATGGCAATCCATTTTCAAAGCTTTGAATTTGTAACTTGGTGCCCTTTAGCGCTCTTATAATAACTGGGATGTCTACCTCATCAAATGGATTGTATGTAATTGTGAAATCGTCAGCAACCACTATATCTGTGCCCTTATTAACTCCACTATATCTCGATTCAATTTGGTCATCACCAATCACGTTTTCGTTAAACACGTTCTCCATAGTGTAATCGTTTTGACCAATTCCTAATGCATATGCTTCATAATCAGCCTTCGCTACACCCGTATAAACTAAGTATGCAATACCCATTTCATGGTTGTAGTAAACCTTGCTTAACGTACCAGACGCTCCCTTATACTCTGGAATGTATCCAAAGCTATTGACAAGTGCTTTCGGATATTTTCCATCGTTGTTTATTTCTTTTCCGTATTCAAATCCACTCCTATCTAGTATGCCATTAAAGTAATCAGTGTAACTATCGATAGATAGTGCTAGTGTCATATTCCCGCCCTTTTCAAACAGGAGGTTAGTGTACACTTTGGATGTTAACTTATCTATTCTAGCCGCAACTGCGTTTTTAACTCTTACTGGTACCTGGATAGTTATCTTTGGAGCTTTAGCGCCCTTTAGTAGTGTATTTTCGTTTAATGGACTTGCAGGAGTATTTGAGTATGTAAGGCTTACATATGCTATACCGCCTTCGTAACTTATATTAGTATTACTGAAATCCCAAGTTAAATCATCAAACACATAGCGCTTGTAGATAAAGTCACTAGAATTATTATTTGACGGATCGGTAAACGTTCTAGCTGTTCCTCCTTCACTATCTGCTATCTGTCTATATTTAACAGCATAATCAATCATAGTCGGTAATAGTTTTCTGTATTCTGCTTCATCAAATGTAAGCGGATCAATTTCAGGCAAATCGATTACCTTATCATTTCTAGTTTCATCTTGGATATAACCAAACATGGATTGTGGACCATTATCTTTCTTAATCCAAAGTGTGGAGTTAGGATCAAGTACCATACCTGGTTTAACTTCAGCTTCAATCTTGGTAACTTGTTTCAAAACGTCATTCCAGCCATATGCAAGGTTACCCATATATCCCTTAATAAATCCTGTTGAACCATCAACTTTCGTCATATCTAAAGAGGATAGATCCCAGAACATCATAATACCTGCGCTTTCGCTTGCATCGCCATCTACAAATGTACCCACATTTCTTTCAGGTAACACTTGGTCTAAAGATGTTACTGTATATGTACCATCTGCATTCAGATTGGATCTAATCCCGCCAAATCCTGCTGCTCCAGCCCAGGATCCATTAATGGCTGTAAAGTCTAAGATATTATATGGGTCGTGGAATATTAACTTGGTAGGAGGAGTTAGAGGTACTCTGGTCATAGAGTTTTGTCCCTCTGGCTGTGGCCTTAGTGGCGAGAAGTATTCACCGCCAAAGGAGTTAGCAGCTCTCATCTTAAGTCCAGTGTTATAAATATCAA
>JAAZLE010000049.1 GCA_012799455.1 Clostridiales bacterium
CAAAAAACTATACTCGGCACATATTTGGTTGGAGATAAAACAAAAGTAGTGTGTGCATGTTTGGATTTTACGGTTGACAATAATCGTTTATATGATTTTTGTGCTATAAAAAATACAGTAATTGAATCTACACATAGTGGAACTAGCACAGACCTTGAAGATGTTATGTATACTATTAAAAACCAAAACTTTATTGATCCAGTTCTTTTATCGAATCGTTTTTGGGATATGTTTATAGTTGATGCTTTTCTTGGTAATTTTGATCGTCATAACGGTAATTGGGGGTTTCTGGTAGATGGGGAAACTGGCCAAACAACAGTCGCTCCTGTATTTGATTGTGGTAGTTGTTTGTTATCACAAGCCGATGATAATATTATGGCTCAACTTCTTGATAATGAAGATGAACTGAATGCAAGGATTTTCACATTTCCTACTTCTGCTATTAGACAAGATGGACAAAAACTTAATTACTATGATTTTCTAACATCTACGGATATTAAAGAATGTCATGATGCATTGCAACGCATTGTACCTAGGATAGATTTAGAGAAAATTAATGATTTTATCGATAGGTTGATGGAATTACGCCAATTCAAAACAAGTTTTACAAGCACTATCTTGAAGCACGCTATGATAAAATTTTACTTCCTGCTTACGAGATATCTTTAATGTATGAAAGAGATCCATCTCTAGGTCGCTGAGACTTCAGTGCTATCATCATTAAGTTTCTAAGTTGTTATTAGATAGTGCTTTTCTGCTGAATGGCACTATTTTTGTTATATGAATTTATTGGTTGCTTCAAGGTTCCAATGATTAAATGGTTAGGTTTGACTAAATTGTCTTATTTATGGTAAATTGATTTTGGTCTTCGGGCGCGCATTTTAAAATTAAGGTGGATATACTTGAGTATATGAGCGTGCTGGGTGAGGAAAAAGAGACATAATGGAAACTGATAGGTTATAGATGAATATTAAATATTTAAGTGATATAATACAGAATAGGAATAATTTTTTAAATTATAATCCAAGGGGGAAATCTAGGGGGGAAATCTAGATGCTAGAGATAAAGAATTTATACAAAAAGTATAGAAACAGCGAGAGGTTTTCAGTAAGGGACTTAAGTCTTGAATTAAAACCCGGAGAAATTTTTGGATTTTTAGGACAAAACGGAGCAGGAAAGTCAACCACAATTAAGTGCTTGACAGGCATATACCCATTTACATCTGGAACAATAAAAATTTGTGGGTACGATATCCAAAAAGACCCAATTAATGCAAAAATGAATATGGGATATGTTCCAGACAACCACTCTGTGTACGAGAAATTAACTGGAAGGGAATATGTAAACTTTTTGGCAGATATATATAAAGTTAGTAAACGTGAAAGAGAAGCTAGATTTGATAAATATGTTGCACAGTTTAAATTAGGTCACGCAGTTGACACTCAGATTAAATCATACTCACATGGTATGAAACAAAAAATTAGTATCATTGGCGCGCTTATTCACAACCCAAAGCTTTGGGTGCTAGACGAGCCTATGACTGGTCTTGACCATCAGTCAATGATAGAAATACTTAAGAGAATGTACGACCATTGCCAAGAAGGCAATACCGTGTTTTTCTCTAGTCACAACTTAGACTTAGTTTCAAAGGTTTGTGATAGAGTAACTATCATAAAAGATGGGATACAACAATGTACAATTGACTTACATGTCAAAGGTAATAAAGAAACACTAGAAAGTACATTCGTTAAAATTACCGCAACCGAACAAGACTTAATCAATAGAACCACAGATGATATTTTCGGTATTGGGAGATAATAATAAACAAACACTTGCGTCATGATTTTAGGTTGTGAGGCAGAAATTAGCTGGAGCAGTAGAGGATATTATGGGAAGAAAAAAGCATCCAGTACTAACGCTACTAAAACTGGAGTTTGTAAATAAATTTGGAACAGTGTCTTTAAAGGACGGTAAGTCCGTATTTAAGTCGCTATTTTATATAATTGGTGTAGGTGCGCTTATGGTTGCACTTTATTATGTCAGTATAATTTTCTTCAACATGTTTGAAAGGGCAGGGATTTTATACGAAGCATTAGTACTTGTGTACGGAGTTGTATTTGCGTTTTTATGTATAACTGGAGTTAGTAGCACTTCAAAAGTTTTATACTACAAAGGTGATAATGAAATTTTGATGCGCTTCCCGATCAAGCCAATTCATATGTTTGTTAGTAAAACACTATTTTTGATATTGACTCAGCTAGGTTTAGTCATGGTAGTACTAGTTCCACTATTAGTGGGATATGCAGCAGTCACTGAAGTTGGAATTTCCTATTACGTCAGAATACCCATATCCATACTGTTTTGCGTACTTATACCGTTTTTTATTGCCAACGTATTTGCTATCCCAGGAACACATCTAGCTAATAAGATCAAAAACAAGCATGGTCTTATTATAATATTGTTTACAATTGTCGTTTCGCTGTTTTTTGCAATATACATGCTATTATTCGATAGTATGGTTCAGTTTTTAAAAGATACCGAGTTTTCTGTATTTTCGCCAGAAGTAGTTAAAATTATCAAAGATGTTTGTAAATATTTAATCCCCATAAAATATCTAGCAGACATGATGGTTTTAAACGAGCTATATATTGCATATCCTGTGCTTATTAACTTAACTGCACTAACTCTTATAGGCACAATACTGGTAATTGTAAAACTGTATCAAAAGACTCTTCTTGGAAATATTGAGGCTGAAGGCAGTGCTTTTAAGAAAGTAACAAAAAACAAAGTAAGACCTGTGTTTTTATCATTGATGAACAAAGAGTTTTTAGAGATTTTCAGGTCGGTAAATTATAGCTTCCAATATTTTGTGCTGGCATGTGCGATGCCGCTTATGGTTTTTTTCTGCAATCGGATAACACTTGCGCTTGCTAAAAATCAAGTTGGCGAACAAATTACCTTAGGTATAACATTGCTTGTAATGTTAATATTCACCACTATTATTTGTTCATTTTCTGCAACGAGTATTAGCAGAGAAGGTAATAATGTTTATCATATAAAAATCATTCCAGTCTCACCTCTGACGCAGTTAGCTGCTAAGTTCACTATGTATTTCATAGTATCCTTTGTTGCAAATGTTGTTTGTATAGCTGTCATAATCTTTACAAAGCAATTGGAGGTAAAACAAGCCTTTGGTGCTTTTGGAGTAGTTCAAGCCTGTTCTATTGCGCTAACGCTATTTAGTATGAGAAGGGATATTGTAAAACCATACTTTAATTTATCAGGCGAAGGCGAACTTGTTGCAAACAATGTAAACACGACAATGTCTGTTGGTATTGGGCTTTTAATAGCGCTAGTAATAGGTGTAGGAGCAATGTTTATTGGGTATTTAGTGGCAGTGGAAACAGCACTTTACTATAGTTTAGGTGTAGCTGGCGGACTGCTAATACTGTCGTTTTTAACATACTTTACTAGATTGAAACATAGATTCGACTATATAGGCACATAAATGCCTTCAATAGTTATTTAGTATGGAAGGTAACCAAATGCTATAAAATGGTAGCCTAATTGAAATAAAGCATAGAGAATAGTATAGAAAATGAAGAAATTTTTAATATTTATAATAATCCTAATTCCGATAATAGTAACAGTTGCATTAACTGCTACAAGTAGAGTTATTTCTATTGTTACTCCAGACAATCCTTTTGGGATAGAGATAAGAGACTCTGATAATAAGGTGATTGGAAGAGATGATATTATAAACGTTGACATAAACGATTTAGATGTTTTTATCATAGTTGATGTTTTGCCACTCATGACTAAAAACGGAAGTATTAACCCTCCTGAAATTGAAGAGAGCGCAGTCGGCGATGTGGAAATAACTCAAAGAGGGGATACAAACAGATATAGTGTAATTCCTAAAAGAGTTGGTCCAGTTAAGGTAGTCTTATCTGCGGCAGCAAATGTAAATGTAAAAAGAGCAGTTATATTCAATGTAACTAGTGAATCAATAGAAAGCTTAGTTGTTTTTGATGAGGAAGGTAAGGAGCTCCTTTCTGGTCAAACCATAGATATTAGTCATAGCGGACAGTTATACATGGAAATAATGCCCATAGAAGCGCTAAAGGACGATATAGTAAGCTGGCGTGTTTCACATGGAGATAGTGTATCTATTACTCCAAATGGATATTTAACCATTAATTCAAGAGGGGTTTCGGAAATTAGAGCTATGGCTAAGGACAAAAACGGACAGTTAACTCATGTTACGTTGGTGTTGGATACTAAAAATGCCATAGTGAAAGATAAAAAGGTGTATGTAGAAGAGGAAAATGCAACTTCTGAATATATTAAAAATGTATTCACTTTAGACCCAGCAAACAGTGTGGTGACAATTGAAGAGGACGGAGAGGGAACCTTTGTTGCAACGGTAACACATGAAAATCCAGATACGGGTTTAATTACGGAAGAAGTTATTCAGATAATAGTAACTGAGGGAAAAGATTGGGGCTTTATTGAAGGTCCAAGTTTACTTTATGTAAACAATACGCCGTACTTTTTAGGCGTAAAAGAGCTATTAACAGGAAAGTTAATAGAAAGAGGTGTAAGTTTTAGTGCGGATCCTAAGAAGGCTATTATTGATGAAAAAACTTCATCAATGATTCCGTTAGTGCCAGGGGAATTAGTTGTCACTGCTAAAAAAGGGTTCGAGGAAAAACAAATCAAATTTACAGTCAAAGAAAGAGTACCTACATTTGAGTTAGAGCTTGGCATAGAAGATGCAAAACTAGGCATACAGCTGACTAGGAAATGGGGTCATTTCTGGCTGGATGATGAATTTAATATGACAAATCAACACAGGTTTGGCTTATTGAACAAGAATAACACTTATGATGTCAACTGGGAGTCCAGTGATAGTTCGGTAATAAGTATAGAAAAAATCGAGGACTCTCAGGATATAATGCTAACTTTCCACGAGGAAGGTGCGGGTAAATCTTCTGTAATTTCTGCCACATTTATGCTGTACAACAGGGCAGTGGAGGGTATAAAGAGAAGTTTTGAGTTTAAGCTTATGGATACTCCTGATTACATAAATGTAACAAAATTTGAAGAGCTTAGACATATGTCATTTGCTGAGGAATATAATGCATGTTTACAAAGCGATATAATTGCTCCCAAACAACTGAATTTTAATCTAGGTATATCGTTTTATGGAAACGGCTTTTTATATGATGCTAGTCCTATTCCTAATTTTCGTATATCTACTGGTGCTATAAATGTTTTTAGAGAAGAATGGGAATGGAATGATAAAGGGCTAGAGACATTGGAAGGTAAGGTAATTGACGACCACAATCGCAATGAAAAAGCTATACATTTTGAAGAGATGCGTATGCGTAATGTAGAAAGTATGAGCGATGTTAATATGATTGAGAGAGGCGATGCCATAACACTCTGGAGTATTTTCTCAGCACCAATTAGCTTTAAATATATGCAGATATATAACACGGATAGAGGTATACATACTGTGTGGGTTATGAATATGTCGTTTGAAGGGTGTATTCTTGGAGATAATGGAACATATTCAGTTTATGCTGCATATCCTGATTTAAATTCATATGCTTTAGATGGAAGGCGTCCTTCAATAACTCTTAAAAATAATGTAATGAAAAACTCATCTGGACCAGGGGTGTTTTTAGCATATGGCGGAAATTTCTCAAAAGAGGATATGGCAATTGGATATATGCCCGATGTTAATATTAAAGGCTTTTTGGATATTTATAACTGGCATACCGATAAGTCATTTTCAGAAAATTTAGCTAAGGTAGGTATTAGCGCACTTTTAGAATTTACGGAAGCTTCTCCATCCTTAATAGAACTGATGGAAAATATGCTGGGTGAGGCGTTTTATGAATATGTAACTGATAAAAGACTTTCTCACTTATATTTTGTCCATAATCGAACTAGATATATAAGCTTAGGAATCTTTGCTATGGGACTTATTTTTAACCCTGACATAACACGTATAACGAGTGAAGATGATAGGCTTACTAATTTGTCAATGCCGATATTAGATGAAAACGGTCAGATTATGAGTCAACAGCTAAAAGGCATAGCTTCGCTTTTAAATGTTTTAGCACCTGGGCAATTTGAAGTTAAATACGATAGTGTTTTAACTTGTCATGACTTTAGTGATGGGAAGATACCAGTTGTAATACCAGGAGATCCTGTCCCTCAAACTTATGAACTGTATGCAAAACTAACAGGACAATCGGTTGATTTGTATAAATAATAAAGAAAATATTTGATTACTAAGCAACAGTTTAACGCCTCGTGTTAAGAGGCGTTTTTTAGTGGTGCTTGCTTACAGTTAGTTAAAATCTACAACATACAAGGCTTGAAGGAATGCGTTAATATAAAGCATATCTAACCAAGCACAAGCGTGGATGCCGACATATCGTTCATATTGACAAAGGGCATAGACGTTGCAATAATTAAATTATCAAAATATATTAGGAGAATAGTACTATGGCTGTACCAGCAACAAATGGAATTATAAAAGGCATATTCAAATTTATAATATTGCCGATACTAATACTGATTTTACTTGTAGTAATAGCGGGTATTGTGGTTTTGTCTTTAACGCCTGAACAATTAAAGATTGCCGACATCCCTCTTGGCGATGACAGTATGACTTTTAGATCGTTAGGACTTGCAGATGTTAAGTTGTTTAACATTATAAAGATGGTAAGAGATCTAATGAAAGAGCCTGCAAGGGAGGACATGGTCTCTAATCCACCAAATACAACAGAAGAGAATGGGACTGCGACTGCCAATACCTCGAATAGTAATGTGCAATCTGAAGATGGTAAAATTGATTATTTAAAAATGGCAGGTGAGCCAGTAACATATGATAAGGAGTACCTACTTACATATAAAGATACAACAATTGCATATCTATTTGACCAGATGATAAATCAAGCTAAAGAAGAAGGGGATTCTCAGGAAGATGCAGTAAAAATGTTCAAGGAGCTTAATGCTACGGTAGAAGAAATAATCATTTCAGTAAGCGGAAGTGAAAGAACATTTAGAGTGGTAGTTTCAATTAATACTAAACAACTAGTAGAGGAAGCATTGAAGGACGAATCGTTACCAGCTCCTGCAAGGTGGGCATTAAATCAAGTTCCCAATAGAGTATATCTAATTTCTGTTCAAAAAGTTAATGTAGATAGCGAAGGCAAGATGGTTTTAACTTACAAATCATTGATGATTAATGGTCAGGAAAATCAAGTATCTGAAATTCTGTTTAACATGATGGCATCTGGGGCGGA
>JAAZLE010000050.1 GCA_012799455.1 Clostridiales bacterium
ACTATATGTTTTCTCCTTAGGTTTTCGGGTTTCAAAAATGGTTTAATCAATTTGGAATAACATAATAATTTTATGAAGCTTGTGAAAAGAAATAGACTTGATATGAAACGGTTATGAAAGTTAAGTGATATTTTCGTCTTATTATTGACATTAAACTGTATATATTTTAATATAAAATAGCGCACGCGTTATAACCGCATAGTTAGTCATATGCGTAGATACCGCAAAATAAAGCATGCTAAAAGGTAAATAGCCCCGTTCTAAGAGGCGTGTTATGTAAAGATGAGGCTTAGGATAGAGGGATTAAAGGTAAACCACTCCGTGGATATGCGAGTGGCATAAGTCTGTATATGAAAAATTGATATGCAAAATTGAGATGTGGGCTTATGGGTGAAATGTGAATCGTAATTGATTCGCTTATATATACGCGCGAAATCGTAAGGATTACAAAAACATGTAGGTAAACAAAGTGCGTGGTAGACAAGAGTAACTTAAAGCAACGTGAGAGTGGAAGCAAAATGATGACCGATTCAGGTCAGAGATAAAGACTATAAGGTTAGGAAAGGTTAAGTTGAAACAAAAGATATTGGTGGCAGTGATAATTATTGTGCTAGTTGCGTTAGTAGCTGGCATTATGGTGTCATGTAGCCCACCATCTGATGTTCAGGCTAGCCCGTTTTTTATTAACGATACCATAGAAAACGAAATTAATAAAGACAAAACTCAGAAAGATGAGGCTGTCGACAGGGCGACAGGTTCTCTTGATAACCTTTTGCAGTACTTAGATAGCGAAATAGTTTCTACAACTGGTTACTATGTGGGAACAAAAATGCACATCAATACTGAAGATGGTTCTGCATTTATTTTAAACCTACAGGCTAACATGTATACCTGGCCATATGAGCAGTATGCAGAAGGGACTCCCGAAAGAGAAGCTGCTCTTGCAAAGCATAATGAACTCATAAAGTATAACGACTTACTACTTGAATGGTATGATGGCACAACCAATACCATGCTCATTGGTTTTTACTTTGATGGAATTAATCCTGACCCTGCGGACCCTGGGAATATTTTATATCTGAACTTGCAAGGTTCAAAAAGATATTTCTTAAATTTTGGAGATACGGTACTATACCAGCAACTAATTAGGCTTATAACACAGTTCAGTTTAGAGAAAGTAATCGCTTCTACTAATCAGGACGATAGTTCAGACACTGCAATAGCTAGTGTTAATGCTCTTTTAAAACAAGCAGTTACTACAAACTACAAACTTACTTTAAATGGGGATGTAACCTCTGTTTATTTTAACGATATTCCTTTAGGTATCATTGCTCCAAATGTAACAGATTTTATTCAAGGGATTTTTGAACCATTTGGCGATAAGTTAGACCCACTAACTTTCAAGTACTTAGGGTTTTTATTCTCAACCTTAGGTTCAGCCGAAATTAGAACGCTAAACAGTGACATGCAGTTTTTAATGAAGCCTAACGAAGCTTTGGGAAAAGAGATATTGACAGGTATGGATGTAGAGTTTAGGGGCTCTAGTTTAGTTAGAAAGAAGAACAAGCAAGGGGGCTATACTAGCGAAAACGTACCATTCACAATGAAAATAGCTGTTGATTACGATATCAGGGTTTCTCAGAATATTGTTTTAGACAGAGAAAATTACAAGCTGTTTGAAAATGGCAACTTTGAGTTCATAGGGGATATGTATATCCCGCAACTTGATTTAAAGTTAGATACCTTGATTAGGACAGATATGAACAGATTCGACAATAAGACGAACAAAGTTTATATGACTGCCAGAGATTTAGCAACGGATGACTTAATCATCGGGCTTTTCTATAAAGATGAACTTACTTATGTAGATATCGAAGGGCTTCAACATCTATATGGAGGTGTTAAGTTTGAAGATATTGGCCTCCCGAAAGCATACAAGGGCGGGTTCAACCTGGCGAGCACATTGGAGTGGTTTGCGGAGTTTGTCGATGCTATGATTGTCCTTTTAGTGGATAATATACTGACCCCTAAGAAAAATGATGCGGATAGTAAATATAACGAAGTTATGACAGCTATCATGGGGAATATTGAGTCTACTATGAAGGATGAAGATGACCCTACTTCCCATGCGACAATTAAAGTGAAAATAGATATGCCACTGATTAAGAGAGTATTGTCTGTTACTTCTAAGACAAGTACAAACTTTACGACAGATCAGATAATTCAGCTGTTGAATAGGCAGTTCAACATAGATTTAGAAGCAATCGCAAGTATTTTAGGTATGAGCGTAGAAGAACTTTTAGATCGAACGTATTTTGAGATTACCTATGATGTAGACACGCACGCTATTAAGTTAGAGGTGTATTCTGCTGCAGAAAAGCCACGTGGTGCTCCTGCAGATTTATATTTGCGTATGGATTTGATTCCAACTAAGTTTGGTGAAAAGGTAAGGATTGCTTTTCCAAACTTTGACAACTTTAAAGAACTTCAAGATGTTATGACATATTCGGGATACATAGAAGGTCAGTTTTTGTTTGCCCAGACAGAGGAGGTAGATCTAAGTAGAGCTCTCGGTGCATTTATGGGAGATACCAGTGGGTTAAACACACCATTTATTCTACCTAAGTCTGCTGACATTTACTTTACTATGTACTACGACCAATACATCAGAGAACAAGTGCTTGAAAATGGTAGATGGACCAGAAAGGGC
>JAAZLE010000051.1 GCA_012799455.1 Clostridiales bacterium
AATGTGGTTTCTTTTTTTATTGTTCGCATTAGTTGTTTTTTCTATATAAAGTCTTTCACTCTAGGCGCTAAATATAGTGGTATATTTAAAATGTCTCCATCTTTTTTTAGCCCTAGTTTCGAAAATCTAATTGATAACTTTGGCTTGAATTTCTCATTATACTTTGTCAAGCTTTTACTCTTTACATTGGATTCGGATTTAACTTCTATTGGACATACACCTCCAGAATGTTGAATTAAAAAATCAGTTTCCATAACTCTAGCATCGTTATAGTATCTAGGTTCGACATTAAATTTATCTATAATCTGCTGTAATACAAAATTTTCCGCAAGAGCTCCTTTGAACGCAAAGTCGGTTTTTAATATGATACTCTCATTATCGATTCTGGCAAGCTGTTTTAGCAAACCTGTATCAAACAAGTACAGCTTGAATGCATTTGGATCGTCATATGCCTTCAAAGGATATAATGGATTCCTCGACATATATACTTTGTGAACGAGACCTGATAAAATCAACCACTCTATAGCTTCCTCAAACTCACGCGCACGCGCTCCTTGTTTGAGCAGTCCGTATATAAATTTTTTATTTTCCTTTGCCAGCTGTGAAACTAAACTGTCAAACACCAAGAGAATTCTACCACTATTAACTTTACCGTTATGTTTAGCAAAATCATTTTTATAAATTTCAATTATCTCCCTTTGTGTTTTATCAAGCAAGGAGATATCTCTATTTTTTATCCAAGAATATACAACTTCTGGCATCCCTCCAATTATTAAGTAATAATCATATGCTTCTAACAGTTTTTCATGAAAAATCTCTGTTATTTCATCTCCTTGTACTATTTGAGAAAAATATGCGTATAATCCAGGATCTACATTAAGTAAAAACTCATCAAAAGTTAAGGGATAGATATTTAAAATGTTAACCTTTCCCACTGGATATGACTGCGGTGTAGCTAACAACGTGCCAAGCAAACTACCAGCGCAAATGATATGGTAGTCTGGACTTTGTTCATAGAAATATTTAAGAGAATTTAACGCAGAACTAGATTCTTGGATTTCATCAAATATTATTAAATCCGTTTCAGGTCTAATAATGTTATTAGATAAAAGTCCTAAAAGTTCGATTATTCTTTTGGAGTTTTTATTTTTATCAAATATTGATGCTAAATTAGGATTTTCATCAAAATTAAAATAATAATAATTTTCATACTCAGTTTCACCCAAAAATTTCATAAGCCAGGTTTTACCAACCTGCCTCGCGCCTTTCAAAATTAAGGGTTTTCTGTCAACTGACTTTTTCCATTGTATCAAATGTTCTACTGCATTCCGTTTCATTATAACCTCCATTTCATTTAGCACCGATTATATTTTACACATTTTTGCAAGGTTTTTCAATACCATTTACACATTTCTGCATGTTTTTGAGGACATGTTTACACGTTTTTGCAAGGTTTTAAGACCGCATTTACACATTTTTGCATGTTCTTAAGGTCGCGCTTACACATTTTTGTAAAATTTCTTTAATTATAACCTATATTTTTGGGACTTTTAGACATGCTTTATCCATGAGTTCCTTGTACGACCTTCCTTAAACGCTTGTCAATAAACCGATATATTAATATAATCAAGTTACTAGACTTTCACACGTGCGCGCGATACTCCATAAACGACTTTTTAAATGATATACTCGCTACTTAAGTCTAGTAAAATAGCATTAGTTTTGAGGTAAACTATGAATTATTTACTAAAAAAAGATATCGATGCCGTAATGGAAAGGGACCCTGCTGCCCGTTCTAGATTAGAGGTAAGACTAACATACAATGGTATAAAAGCGTTGCGTGCATACAGAAGAGCTCACAAACTGCACAACAAAAAGCACTATTTACTGGCAAGACTAATAAGTCAAAGAGCCGCAAGACGTACCGGTATAGAAATACACCCAGCAGCAAAAATTGGTGAGGGACTTTTCATAGACCATGGTCACGGTGTCGTCATCGGTGAAACTGCAGAAATTGGCAATAATGTTACCATCTATCAAGGCGTGACTCTTGGAGGTACAGGTAAAGGAACTGGCAAACGTCACCCTACTATCGGTGATAATGTTATGATTTCATCAGGCGCTAAAATACTAGGTCCAGTAACAATCGGAGCTGGGTGTAAAGTTGGTGCAGGAAGTGTGGTTTTAAAAGATGTTCCGCCTAACTGTACAGTGGTCGGCGTCCCTGGCAGAGTGGTTAGAATGAATGGCAATAAATATCAAGATATGGACCAGTTTGTTCCAGACCCAGTTCTTGAAGAATTTGCAAAAATTAGAGATAGAATCAATTGCTTAGAAGAAAAACTAGGTCTTAACTGTTCTAAGTACTCTATGACCGAAGAAGCTGCAAATAAGCCAGACTACTCTACAGATAAAGAAGAGAAATAAGATATTTTTACCTTTTGTATTACCATAGGTGGATGTAAATTAAGATTAACTAGGAGAAATACACAATGTTAAAATTTTATAACACAATGACTCGTAAAAAAGAAGTGTTCACACCAATAGAAGGTGATACCGTTCGTATGTATTCTTGCGGTCCAACCGTATATAACTATGCACACATAGGGAATTTAAGAACATACATATTTATGGACTTAATCAGAAGAACACTAAAGCTTGCAGGGTATAAAATTAAAGGCGTTATGAATATAACTGATGTCGGACATCTTATGGCAGATAGTGATGATGGCGAAGACAAGATGGTAAAAGCCAGTAAGGAACAAAAAAAGACCCCTTACGAAATTGCGAAATATTATTCTGACGTGTTTTTTGATGATCTAAAAAAGCTAAACATTGAAACCCCAGAGATTATATCTAAAGCAACTGACCATATTGAAGAAATGATAGCTTTTGTAGAAGAACTTCTAAAACAAGGCTTTGCATATGAAACTAGCGATGGGATATATTTTGATATAGCAAAATTCCCTGCATATGGGTGCTTAAGTGGTAAAAAACGCGAAGACCAGTTAGCTGGCGCAAGAATTGAAGTGAATACTGAAAAACATAATCCCGATGACTTTGCCGTTTGGAAAAAAGCAGAACCTGGACATATAATGCAATGGCCAAGCCCATGGGGAATGGGATATCCTGGCTGGCACATAGAGTGCTCTGCCATGAGCCAAAAATACCTAGGCGATTATTTTGATATACATAGCGGAGGGGTAGACCATATCCCAATTCACCACGAAAATGAAATTGCACAAAACGAGGCCCTAACAGGAACAAAGTCTGTTAACTTCTGGATGCATGGAGAATTCATGCAAGTTGATGGTGGCAAGATGAGTAAGTCAATAGGAAACGTTTACACTGTATCCGACTTAGAAGCTAGAGGCTATTCTGCTTTAGACTTTAGGTTCTTCTGCTTAAATGCCCATTATCGTAAAAAACTTAACTTTACTTTTGATTCTATGGATGCAGCGAAAACCGCACGAGAAAGACTTAATAACGCCCTGCTTTCCCATAAAGAATCTACTGCTAAAACAGACCCTAAAATAATTGAAAAATACATAAAATCCTTCACTGCTGCAATATTTGATGATATCAATGCTCCTAAGGCTTTAGGTATACTATTTGAAGCAATCAAGGAGCCTAAATCTAAAGATATATTTGATTTAGCAGTATATTTCGATAAAATATTTGGCCTTTCTATAGCATCTCTTGAGGCCGTTAAAGAAGAGACAAACCAAGATATTCCAGAGGATATTTTAGAGCTAGCTCAAAAAAGAGCACAAGCTAAAAAAGAGCGCAACTGGGCACTTGCAGATGAACTTCGCTCAACCATTAACTCTAGGGGATTTACTATAGTCGATACCAAGGAAGGTTACACAATTACAGCTAATTAGTTATCTTTTTTAAAATCAAATGTAACTACCTTTTTGTATTGCAATCATTAGGAATTATTATGGCAAAATGTAACAACTGCAATGTAGAAATTATATCCGAAGGTGAAAACTGCCCGCTTTGTCATAACCCCGTTTCGGATATAACAGGAGAGGAGAAACCGCTATTCCCAAAACGCGGGTTTGTTCCTTCCGATTTCTTTTTTAAGCTAGATAGATATTTTGTTTTAGTTGCAATTTTATGTGGCATTATTTCCCTGCTCTTAGAATGGTTTTTGGCTAACTCCCAAATCAGATATTCATATATTGTATTTGCAATCCTTCTAGACATTTTCTTTTGGCTACGCATCAAATTTTACATCCAAAAATATACCTCTGCACAAATACTTACGCAAACAATCCTTCTTTCTATAATTGCAGCATCTACGTATTTTGCGTTGAATAATAAAAACATTATTTTTGAATACATACTCCCAATTATATATCTTCTAGCTTTCATTGCTATGGACATATATGTTTTTATAAACATTAAAAAACCTAAAAAATACCTTGTGTCTCTTCTTATGCTTTCACTACTTTCGCTTCTACCAATTGTTCTATACCACATATATAATGGAACTTTTATAATTCTAGCCGCTATCGTTGCATCCTTTAGCTCTCTTACTATAGTTTTAATCTTAATTTTTGACCTAAAACGCCTTGTATGGGAGTTTAGAAAAATCTTACATATTTAATCTTCTAGCATCAAAACTTTAAGAACTAATTCCTATGATTTTACCTATTAGGTATATAATAAATATTAGTTGACAACATTTTTATATGTTGATATTATAGAAAAGCATCGTCGCGGGGTGGAGCAGAGGTAGCTTGCTGGGCTCATAACCCAGAGGTCGTGGGTTCGAATCCCTCCCCCGCTACCAATAACCATCAATCGTGGCGGCGTAGCTTAGTTGGTTAGAGCGGCCGGTTCATACCCGGCAGGTCGTTGGTTCGACTCCGACCGCCGCTACCAAGAAATTGATGGCCTCATCGTCTAGTAGGTTAGGACACCGCCCTTTCACGGCGACAGTAGGGGTTCGAATCCCCTTGAGGTCACCAAAAAAATCGAACATCCGCGAACATCCGTAAACAAAACGGATGTTTTTTGTTTCTCCTCACGATATTATTTGTTATTCTGGAAAGTCTAATAAAAAATCTATTATGTTTTTATGAATAATGCCATTTCTACTCATGTCAAACTTGTCCATAGATACTACATACTTAGGATAGTTGTCCTTTATGTTATCATATACGGAAAATTCTCTTTCCTTCGTCTTTTCACTTGCCAATAAATAGCACACTTGTACATACAGCAATTTGCCATTTTTTTCGCATACAAAGTCAATCTCTTTTTCACCGACCTTACCTACACTTACTTTATATCCTTGTCGTAATAACTCAAGGCAAACAATATTTTCTAAAACAATTCCTATATCATACTGATTATCCCCATATAGAGCTTGTCTAATTCCATGGTCTGCAAGATAGTATTTTTCATTAATTTGCAAGATTTTTTTACCCTCTAAATCGTTACGACTGATTCTGTAAAATAAAAATGCTTTTTCGCATGCATTCAGGTAGTTAATTACAGTATCGATGGAAGCTCTTCTATGCTCGCTCTTTAAGTATAATGCGAGACTATTAGCTGAAAATGCACATCCTACATTTTTTATGGTATATGCAATTATTCTTTCCAACATATCTACATCTCTTAAGCTGTTCCTCTTTACAATATCTTTAATAAGCACTGAGGCGTAAATATCTTTTAGATATTGTGCTTTTGCGGTATCACTTAAATTTGTTGTTGCCAAAAATGGCAATCCTCCATACTTCACATATTCAATAAAATATTCCTCATTTGTCTTTATGTTTCCGTTTGCTTTTTTTGCTTCACAATATTCTGAAAACGAAAAAGGATATATTTTAAACTCTACATATCTTCCTGATAGTAATGTTGCATATTCACCAGATAGCATTTTTGCATTCGAGCCAGTTATATATATATCTACATTTGAATTCACTCTTAATGAATTAATACACTTCTCCCAATCTTGAACTTCTTGGATCTCATCCAAAAACACATATGACCTATCTTTATTTCCTTCAATTCTTGCTTTAATATATTCGTGTAATTTGGTTGCATTATTTAATTGTGCATATGTCATATCTTCGAAGTTAATAGAAACGACCTGAGCCTCGGTAACACCGCTACCTAGCAATTCTTCCTTAATTAGTTCTAACATGACTGACTTTCCACTGCGACGGACGCCAACCATCACCTTAATTAAATCGACCTGATCAATAAATGGCCGGATTTGTGATAAATAATGCTCTCTTTTTATCATGGTTCTCACCTCATCTTTTTGTGCAGCATAATTATTATATCAAATTCATAATCGAAAGTCATTAGTATTTTTGGGATTTTATCGACTATAATCGAAACTTTATTTATTTTTATTATTTTTATCGACTATAATCGAAACTTTCTGACTTTCTGTTTTTGTCTCTACATGCCTCCGAGTACATGATATTAATAACAAAAATACTAGACTTTTAATTCTCACTTTGCTATGCTTATGCATAGTAAGAGATTGCCTTAACCCTTCTCTATATGAGTAAAATGTTCGATGGGAGCATAGCTCAGCTGGGAGAGCACATGCTTTACACGCATGGGGTCACAGGTTCGAGCCCTGTTGTTCCCACCATTAAACAGAAAAGAGTGTCTTATCGCACTCTTTTTTTGCTTTTATTACCTTAGGATTATTTTACTTTGTAGTATTAGGTACATTTTTAAAAACTACCCTAACTGATGTCCCAACACCAATCTTGGACTGCAATCTAACATTAGCATTATACAACTCAGCAGCGTGCTTAACGATAGAAAGCCCTAACCCTGTCCCCGCAGTTTCTCTTGACCTGGACTTATCAACTCTATAAAATCTTTCAAATATTCTTGTTTGATTACTTTCATCTATGCCAATCCCATTATCTTCAACTTTTAATATAGTCTTATCTTTTTTCGTAGATATCCGTACATCCACTTTCCCGCCATCATTGTTGTAGCGTATCCCGTTTTCTACTAAATTCTTTATTACTTCAAAGATATGTTCTCTCTCTGCATAAACAGTGCCATCCCCATGCACGCTTATCATAACATTCTTCTCGGAAGCAAACTGCGAAAGAGTTCCGAAAACATCATCTGTAACTTCTTTTAAATCCACGTGCACAGGCTTTAATTCTTTTTTATTTTCAAGCTTCGACAAGTTTAACATATCATCAATCAAAGCCAACATGCGCATACTTTCCTTCTCTATATGCGTAGCAAAGCCTTTTATCTCTTCATCTTTCGACTTCAACATAATGAGTTCGTTAAAACCTTTTACTGATGTTAAAGGAGTCTTTAACTCGTGAGAAGCGTTTGCAAAGAAGTCGCTTCTGTTTTTCTCGGCATTCTTTGTAGCGGTTATGTCTGATAAAACTACGATAGTCAACCTATTTTCCACTTTTCTAACTGCTGTTAGATATATAAAAGGTTCTGTAGCATATTCAAAGATGCTGTTTTCACTTTCTTTTACACACTGGTTAATTGCATCCAGAAAAACTTGGTCGCCTGTCAAAACGTTAGCTTTTTTACCTATCACATTAGTAACTCCAAATAAATCCAGTGCATTGTGGTTTATGAGTTCTATATCCCCTCTAAAGTTAAATA
The DNA here is from genome assembly GCA_012799455.1 of Clostridiales bacterium. Lineage (GTDB taxonomy): Bacteria > Bacillota > Clostridia > Christensenellales > DTU072 > MWEH01. Next base: position 7,630 of record JAAZLE010000051.1, read on the forward strand.
CTATTATGGCATCCGATACATTATTAAAAATAAAATCCATCCTGTCCTTTTCCTGATTTGATTCATCTACCATATGCATAATCTTTTTACTTATCCTATCTATCTCACCCAATATACTATTAATTTCAGCGTCTCCCGAGAACCGAAGTACAGGATTATATGACCCTTCATTAATTGCCTCTAAGCTACTTTTAATACCTTTAAATGGCTTAAGCAAACTATCCGACAAGAAGATACTTACCATCATAGCAGCCCAAAGCGCTACTATAAATATTGTTACTACTAGAGGCAAAGAGTTTAACATGTACGAATTAACCGTCTTTATTGGGATAGAGGTTCTAATAAATACATAACTTTCCCCAATATCTAGTTTTTCTGCATAATACATTAAGTCTTGTTTAACTGTATTGGATTTTCTTATTACAGCTTGAGGATTGCCTTCTAATGCATATTTTACCTCTTCTCTATCGATGTGACTGCCAATAGTAGCAACATCTGCCATGCTATCAAAAACAACCTTGCCTGAAGCTTCTATAATTGTAAGTCTCACATTTTCTGGAACTTTCGGAATATCATCTGGATTTTTTAAATAGTAACTGCTATAAATTTCAGTTAAATCTTTAATGTTTGCTTCAGCTTGTTCGCGGTTATTTTTCCTAGTAACATAAACCCCTAGCACAAACATTAAAATTAGCGCAATTGCGACAATAAGGGTATTAAAAATAATAAGTCTTTTTTTCATTTTTAAACTACTACTCTGATAAATTGACCATTTAACCGTACGATACTATTACAGATTGAAAGTGATGGTTCTATTTTAATAAATAACCCACACCTCTAATTGTATTAATTTGAGCCTCCGAATCGGAAATTGCCTTTCTTAGCGATGCTATGTGCATGTCTAACGTTCTTGTCTCTCCATAATTGGGGCCCCACACGGAGTTTAGTAAATCTTCTCTTGTTATAACATTTTCAGCGCTTGCCACCAACTCTTTTAATAACTCATATTCTTTTAAGGTTAACTCAACAACCCTACCAGCTACACTAATTTCGTGCGCTGCGTCATTAATATGAATATCTTTGTATTCTGTTTTAGAGCTAGTTGCAGTAACAACCCTTCTTAAATTGGCATTTATCCTTGCCACCAGTTCCATAATACCAAACGGTTTTTCGATATAATCATCAGCGCCTAAATTTAAACCTTTGACCTTACTAATTTCCTCACCCTTTGCAGATATCAAAATCACCGGAATATTAGCAGTCTCCTTTTCAGCTCTAAGCTTAAAAAGAATTTCATAGCCATCCATTCCATCTAACATAATATCTAGTAAGCACATATCAGGCTTTTCAGTTTCTATTGCCTCAAATAACGCCTCAGCGTTTTCAAAGCACTTAACTAAAAACCCTGAACTTTCTAGTGCGCAATCATAAAGATCTCTTATTGATTTTTCATCATCTACTGCATATATTAGTTGTTTATTCTTCATGAACCCTCTCGTTTTTGTATGTTTTAATGTGTTCGTATTATTAATTATAGGCTACTATATTCTGCTTTTTTGAATCTCATAATTAATATATATTGCATTAAGCCGACAGCCGTTTGCGCACTCCCCTTAGCACATAAATTACAGCGATTTAATAAATAGTGAAACTGCGTTAATTGCAGATATAACCGCTCTAGATGTTTTAGTGGCGCCCGTCACATATAGGATATCACCACTTTCATAATTATCTTGCCTTCCTGTAAGCGGTTCAATTGTTAATAAATCTCTTCCATAAAACTGCTCTAAAAACTTATCTTCAAAACACTTGGTTCCATGCCTTGCGGTTTCATCAGCTTTTATTACTTTTATTTTTTCAAGCGCGGTGCCTTTTAGTAAGACTAGCAGTTCTATCTCTCCGCCATAACCTCTTTCGGAAACCACTCTTATAACTTTATATTCGGCACT
>JAAZLE010000004.1 GCA_012799455.1 Clostridiales bacterium
CCGATTGCATTTATCATACCTGCCTTACAGTCAGCAATTCTAGGGAGAGGATTGCCATATCTTTCATTTTCTGTGGTACCTTTTAAAGATATAGAGCCTAAAATATTTATGTCATAATACTCGCTAAATTCATAGCCAAATCCAAATGTTCCACTAGCTGGTATGATGGGGTTATCCATCACGTGTCCTAGTATTTGGGTTTCTAATCTATTTGTTTTTGCATCCATAACTTCACCATTATATATATTGCTTGTTATTATAATCAGTCTATAATAATATCTGTTGCATTAAACACTGGTCCTTCTTTGCATACCCTTTTAAAACCCTGTTTGGTCTTAATTGTACATCCCATACAAGCTCCAAAGCCACAGCCCATTATAGCTTCCAGCGAGTGTTCGCCGTTTGGATATTTTTTAGAAAGTGCCTTTAGCATTGGCTCGGGGCCACAGGTGTAATAGTAATCTGCGCTGGTAATTTGACCCTCTAATGCGGTGATTGCATTCCCATGAATTCCTAAACTTCCATCATCTGTTGCTAAAATAACTTCACCCCACTTTTTGAACTCTTCAGTAAAAAACAAATCGTTTTTAGAACGAGCACATAGAATAACTTTGATATTTAAATTTTTCTTATGCATTTCTTTTGCTAGGTAATATAGAGGTGCAATCCCAATACCACCACCAACTAGAACATGTATGTTAGCGGTAGGCGAAATTGTAAATCCATTTCCAAGACCCGTTAAAGTATCTATTATTGCGCCTTTTTTTATATCTACCATATACTCGGTGCCACGACCTACGACCTTATACACTATTTGAAGAATGTCATTTTCATAATCACTTACACTAAATGGTCGCCTTAAAGTAAATCCTGGAAGGAGCATTTCCACAAACTGCCCTGGTTTCATATATGACGCACCCGACAGTTTCATAATATAATTATCACCGTTTAGTTTTTCGTTTGATAAAACTGTTAATAATTCTTTCTTCATTACTTCCTCTACTAAAACCTTTGTTATATAGTTTTGGTTTAATAATTTCCATACATGCTTTAATTATTCGTCAATAGTAGATACTCCCATTGTTGTATCTTCTAATACATCTAATAGCACTGCAACCGTATCTAGCGATGTAAAGACGGGAATATTATTTTCAACTGCAGTTCTTCTTATATATCCACCATCTCTAACACCTGCAGAACCTGATGGATTTACAGTATTCACAACATATGAAACATAGCCTTTTCTAATACTTTCTAAAATTTCACTACTTCCTTGTGATAGCTTCTTTTTAACTCTAGTTTTAATACCATGTTCTCTTAAAAAGTTTGCCGTACCTTCAGTAGCTTCAATATTAAAGCCTAGGTTATAAAACCTCCTTATTAGCGGCACTGCTGCTTCCTTATCATTATTGGAAATAGTAGCCAAAACCGTTCCGTAGTTACTTAGTTTCATTCCCGAAGCTCTCAACGCTTTATACATTGCCCTGTTTAGTGAGGAATCATAGCCAATGGCTTCACCTGTAGATTTCATTTCGGGCGTTAACACTGCATCCAGTCCTAAAAGCTTATTAAATGAAAATGTTGGCGCTTTTACATACCAGCGTTTTCTCTTAGGATGACTGCCTACATATCCTAAATCTTTTAATTTTGTGCCTAGCATAACTTTTGTAGCAATATTAGCTATTGGCGTGCCTGTAGATTTGCCTAAAAACGGTACAGTTCTACTCGACCTTGGATTAACTTCAATTACATATACACGGTTTTGCTTATCTATTACAAATTGAATATTGAAAGGCCCGACCATGTCTAAAGCTATACCAATTCTAGTCGTATAATCGATAATAGTATCTTGAACCTCTCTTGATAGCGAATATGTAGGATACACGCTTACAGAGTCACCGCTATGAACACCCGCTCTTTCTATATGTTCCATAATTCCTGGAATAAATACATCTGTTCCATCCGAAACCGCATCTACTTCACTTTCTTTTCCAAGTATATATTTATCAATTAATACTGGATGTTTTGGATTTAGAGCGAGAGCTTCCTTTAAATACCCTTTCAACTGTTCCTCTTCGTATATTATGTGCATCATACGTCCGCCTAAAACAAATGAAGGGCGCATAAGAACGGGATACCCTATTTCTTTAGCTGCGGCTATGCCATCTTTCATTGTAAATACTGCATATCCTTTTGGAACTGGTATATCTAGCTTTTTAAGAGCGGCTAAGAATAAATCTCTATCTTCTGCTGCAGCAATCGCTTTTGCACTACTTCCTAACAACTTAACGCCTGCGGCATCTAAATCGGCTGCTAAATTAATAGCAGTCTGTCCACCTAGCGCAACGATTACACCAACTGGGTTTTCTAAGTCTATTACATTCATGACATCTTCATATGTAAGCGGCTCGAAATATAATTTGTCACTTAGTGTATAATCGGTAGAAACTGTTTCTGGGTTATTGTTGATAAGAATTGCTTCATATCCCATTTCTTGTATAGCCCATACAGCGTGTACAGTAGAATAGTCAAACTCTATGCCTTGTCCAATTCTAATTGGACCAGATCCTAGCACCACAACCTTTTTCCGTTTAGAATCTTTGCTTTCATTTATTGTCCCATATGTAGAGTAATAGTATGGTACATTTACATCGTATACCCCAGCGCAAGAATCAACTGACCTATATATTGGAAAGATTCCATTTTTTCTTCTGAGTTTGTACATCTCATCTTCGGTCATGTCCCAGTTTCTTGCAATGTATTTATCAGAAAAGCCCATTTTCTTAGCTTTTTTAAGTACTTCTAAATCTTTTACATTTGCCTTAATTTCTTTTTCGTAATTAACAATATTTAAGACCTTGTCTAAGAATAACTTGTCTATCTTAGTTATATTATGAATGTAGTTAATCGGTATGCCCCTTCTTAATGCCTCGGCTATTGCAAAAAATCTTTCATCAGAATGCTTTAAAATAAACTCAACTAAATCATGATTGGATAGTTCTTTTAAGAAAGGAAGTTCTAAATGGTCTACTCCATTTTCTAGCGACCTTACCGCCTTAAGTATTCCTTCTTCTAGATTTTGACCTATACTCATAACCTCGCCTGTTGCTTTCATTTGAGTGTTTAGCCTTCTATCTGCATCATGAAATTTATCAAATGGAAACCTTGGGAATTTAACAACAACATAGTCAAGTGTAGGCTCAAATGAGGCAGGAGTAGATGCCACCATTATTTCATCTAAATTAAATCCTACGGCTATCTTTGCTGCGACCCTAGCTATTGGGTATCCTGTAGCCTTACTCGCAAGAGCTGAAGATCTAGAAACTCTAGGATTCACTTCAATAACATAGTATTCAAAAGATAGTGGATCTAATGCAAACTGAACGTTACATCCCCCTTCTATGTCTAAGGCTCTTATAATTTTTAGTGATGCATCGTATAGCATATTGTATTCTTTTAGGGACAAAGTCTGAGAAGGAGCTACGACAATACTATCTCCCGTATGAATGCCTACTGGGTCTATGTTTTCCATACAACATACGACAATCGCGGTGTCGTTTGCATCTCTTATTACTTCAAACTCAATTTCTTTATACCCACTTATAGATTTTTCTACAAGTACTTGGTTCACAGGGGAAATCTCAATTGCAGCCTTAGCAACTTCTGCACATTCTGCTGCATTGTTGACAAACCCACCACCCGTTCCACCTAGTGTATATGCTGGTCTTAGTATTACTGGATAGCCTATTTCATCTGCTTCTGCTACAGTCTCACTCGCACTAGTTGCAATTCTTGATTCCGTAACCGGCTCACCTATTTCTAAACAGAGTTCTTTGAACTTTTTCCTATCTTCTGCTTTGGATATGGTTTCATATTTCATACCAAGCATTTCTACGCCACACTCGTCTAGAATGCCTTTACTATATAACTGCATTCCAAGGTTTAGTCCAGTTTGTCCTCCTAAACCACAAATAATCCCATCGGGGCGTTCATATCTAATAATCTTAGCTACATGTTCTAAATCTAATGGCTCCATGTATACTTTATCTGCCATGGAGGTATCGGTCATTATGGTTGCTGGGTTACTGTTTACTAAAACCACTTCATAACCTTCTTCCTTTAAAGCTATACATGCTTGAGTTCCTGCATAATCAAACTCAGCTGCCTGACCTATAACAATAGGTCCACTTCCTATAACTAAAATTTTATTAATATCTGTTCTTTTTGGCACTCTTTATCCCCTTAGCGTTTTAACTGGTCCGCTACCATGTTTAATCTTAAACTGCAAGTATATTAATATTTATTGATGTTTTCGCCTTCATCACCAATGTGTCTTGCCATAAATTCTACAAATCTGTTTAACACATCTGCACCCGTTTTATCACCTGTCGAATTTGGCTCAAACTGAATGGCTATAACTTCATTTTTTTCATCTTCAATGCCATCTACAAAGCCATCTCTAACACTTCTGTATATAACTTCCAAGTCTTTTACGCTTTTTTCTACAACTCTATATGAAGTGTATTGTGATGTGACTAAAACTTTGTTCGTCCTCATATCTTTTACCGGCACACTACTTCCTGAGACACTTACTGTCCTTCTCTTTGCATCAAATCCATATGCAAGACAGATGATTTGAAATCCAAGACCAATTCCTAACATAGGAACCTTGCCTTTTAACTCTTTTGCTAGTGTTATTAAACACTCATTTTCTTTAGGACTTCCTGGTCCATTTGAAAACAGCACCCCATCTGGATTATATTTTAGTATGTCCTCACAAGAAGTATCATATGGAACTACGATTAAGTTACAACTAAGTGCGTTAAGCTCTTTTCTGACACTTGTTTTTAACCCTAAGTCAACAACCACAACATTGTGTTTTGGATTTCTGGTACGCATGTACAACACCCTTTTACATGTAACTGCTTTTACCTCGCCACCTTGACCTTTAATTTTCTCAATTTCTTTTATAGCCTCTTTAACATCTACATCCTTGCTTGTTATCATGGCGCATATAGGTTTTTCAGATTGCGCAATTAATTTAACTAGCGCTCTTGTATCAACGCCACTTATTCCAGGCGTTCCATTTAATTGCATAGTTTCATTTAATGTCGTGGTAAACCTAAAATTAGATGGGTTATCGTTTTGCTCACTGACAACCAGACCCGCAACTTGAATATTTTGACTTTGGTTATCATCATCAGTTAAGCCGTAATTGCCTATGAGGGGATAGGCCATTACAATAATTTTCCCATAATTATTAGGGTCTGTTATTATTTCTTGATATCCCACCATCGATGTGTTGAAAATGAGTTCGCCTATTGCAGTGTTAACATTACAACCCAGACTTTCTCCTTCAAAAACCATTCCATTATCTAATATTAGTTTTACACTCATTTCTTTTCTCCAGCTAATTTTATCTATATTTTATATTTCATTAAATACTACATTCCCATTTAATGTGGTCAATTTATTCATTCCAAACATTTCCGTTCCAATAAATGGGGAGTTTTTACCTTTGGATAATATTTCATCATAAGTATATACATGCAGCGCATCAATATCGAGTACCGCTAAGTCAGCAAGACCCCCTACTTCCACCTTACCATGTGGCAAATTAAATCTTTTCGCAGCATTAAAGGTAAGTACGTCCATCATTTTTTCAAATGTAAGTTTTCCTGTTCTAACAAGCCCTGTATATGCCAGAGGAATCAAGGTTTCCAGTCCTATTACACCATTTGGCGCTTTATCCATAGGCAGCGATTTTTCCTTTTCAGTATGGGGAGCATGATCTGTGGCTAGCATATCAATTACTCCTGAAATTAGCCCTTGTAGCGTTCTTCTCATATCTCCATGAGACCTAAGTGCCGGACTCATTTTAAAATTAGGATTGTACTGCATATTATTTTGACACAAAAAGATATGATGTGGTGCTACCTCGCAAGTAACATCTAGTTTACTAGTTTTTGAAAGTCTTACTAAATCTACAGCTTCGCTTGTTGATAAATGGCAAAAATGATATTTACATCCTGTTTCTGCCACTAGGTTTAATTCTCTTTCCACAGCTCTGACTTCTGATTCTGCGCCTAAACCATATTCCTTAGCTTCTGCATGTGAACAAATTATTAAGTCTTCTTTTTTAGCTTCATACATAGCCTCTTTTAAAAGGCCTAAATCTGAAATGCATATACCATCATCTGTTAAGGCTTTAATATATGGCTTCATTTCCCTAAAGTTTGCTAGACTTTTTCCTTTTTGGCCCATTGTTACAGCACCATATAGAAATACTTTAGCTAGCGCTTGGCTTACGTATTTTTCATGAATCATCAAAAGCACATCTTTCGAGTCTGGTACAGGATTTGTGTTTGGCATTGCCATAAGAGTAGTAACGCCACCTTTTACTGCAGCACTAGTCCCAGTTAAATATGTTTCTTTTTCTGAAAAACCAGGCTCTCTTAAGTGAACATGTACATCGACTGCTCCAGGTATCACTAATTTCCCGTTTAAATCAAACATCTTAACATTTACATTTTTAATGTCTTTTTCAATTTTAGCTATCTTATCTCCGCTAATTAAGACGTCTTTTTGTACAAGATTTCCATTTTCAATTATGCGACCGTTTTTAAGTAACAATGTATACCTCTTTTAAATCTACGTTCTTTTAAACCTATAAAAGTCTAACAAATTTGTTTATAGATTTTAACTAACCCTACTTGAAATAAGCTACGTCTATTTTTGTGTAGTTTTTCTCAGGTTTTATATATTTATTACCTGCATTTGTGCAAAAAAAATTTGCATTTAATGCAAACTTTAATTAATACCTTAATTCTCCTCTTAAGGCCATTGTGATTGCAGCCATTCTTACAAAGACACCGTTTGTCATTTGTTTGTATATTCTGCTCCTTTCACATTCAACCACATCAGACTCAATTTCAATACCACGATTAACAGGAGCTGGATGCATAATAATACTATTTTTCTTCATCCTTGATACTCTTTCAGTGGTCATGCCATATTTTTGTAAATATTCTTCTTTTGTTATATTCATATCTTCTTTATGACGTTCAAACTGTACCCTTAGTAAGTTAATTACATCACACGTTTTAACAGCGTCATCTAAGTCAATATATGGACAAGTATGGTCGTTATATTGTTCTGGACCTGAAACAAATATTTCCATACCTAATCTTTTCATCACTTCAGCATTTCCATGAGCAACCCTAGAGTGCGCAATGTCTCCAACGAGAGCAACCTTTATCCCTTCATATCTACCAAATTCTTCGTATATCGTCATAAGATCTAAAAGAGTCTGGGTGGGATGATCACTTGTTCCGTCTCCACCATTGAAGATTGGAATTTGAATGGGGTCTAGCTCTTTATAATAAACGTCCTGCGTATGCCTTATAACTACACCATCTACGCCTAGAGATTCAAAAGTCCTCACGGTATCATACAATGTCTCACCTTTGTACACACTGCTACCTGCCAGGTTAAAAGAAAGCGGTGTTATCCCCAAGTTTAACATCGCCATTTGAAAACTATATTGTGTACGCGTGGAGTTTTCGTAAAAAAGTGTGACCATCTTTTTGCCAGTAAAATCAACTTTCAAACCATTTTTAAAATCAATAGCTAAATTGATTATCTGCTTAATCTGATCTATGGACAGGGATTTGAGTGTAAGTAACCCTTTCATAACACCCTCCAAAATTTGCTATTTAATATGTTAGCACACGCGCGCCAAATAAACAAAGAAATATTGCTTTCTTTTTTCGCTTCTTAAACCATAACCTGTGATGCTCGGGGATCTATCTACCGTTGCACTTACTATGACAACTACTCGCTTATGAAACTATACAACTAATATAGAAAATAAAAGTTTCTAAAACTATATATACTTTGACCGTATTTTTATAACATCATGTAATTAACAGTTTCTAAACCATAATCATGTGTGCTTTTTGCTAGGATTTTTATCCGTTATAACAGTAAAAAACACTAAATTTCATCATATAGTTTATTTAACCGAGTCAAAAGCGTATAATGAAAATATTGTAATTTAAATAAACAATCTTTGGAGGGCTACATGTACCCAGATTTTTTAATTCATATAAACGGCAAAGGTTATGTAACACTGTACGGAATTTGTATAGGAGTTGGTGTTTTACTAGCTTTCTTACTCTTTTGGTGGATGGCTAAAAAAGGAAAGGTAGATCCTAAATACGTGGATTTTACTAGTATAAACCTCTTAATATCTACAACTTTTGGCTTTTTCTGTGCAGCCTTTTTCCCCGCAATGGGCGAACTAGTTAAAACTGGAAAGTTTACCTTTGGTACCTTATCTTTTGTTGCAGGCGCTGTTGGAGGAGCAATACTTTTTTTCGTAATTGGAATTGTTTTTCGTAAAAAACATAAAGGAAGCCTTCTAGACGTCATATCTATTGCTGCATGTTGTTTAGTGCTTGCACATGGTATTGGAAGAATGGGCTGTTTCTTTGCAGGCTGTTGCCATGGTCATGTTACTGATAGTGTATGGGGAGTCGTATTCAAAGATTATGGACCAGACCCCAGAATCCCCACCCAGCTTTTTGAAGTTGTTTTCGACTTGGTTTTATGCTTTTTTATGGTTGTTTTATACCTCAAAGAGAAGTTCGAATACAATATGTCTCTATGGATGATAGGCTATGGATCGTTCCGTTTTTTAATTGAACATTTAAGAGATGAGCCAACCAGAATGTATATAGCAGATGGATTTTCCATGACAATGCTTGTGTGCATTTTATTAGTCGCAGGAGGAATTGCTTATTACTTTATAATGAGTCCATTTATCAAAAGACGAAAGGCATACTTGCTTGCATATCCAAACGGCGAGCCTGCAAAATCGCCTACAGCATCTGAGGATGTAACCGATGTTCCCGAAGAAGAAGTTAAAGCAGATTCTGTGCCTAATATTGAGGAGAAATAATAAATAATACCTCCACACAGTACTTACAAAAGAACCAGTCCCAAAAGACTGGTTCTTCGTATTTTTCCTCATAAACTTGAGTGCGTATAATTGCTTTATTTTACGCCAATATCTGTTCTGTATCTAGATCCTTCAAACTTTACTTTATCGATTTCTTTATATACTATCTCTCTTGCTTCCTCGATGGTATCAGCTTTTGCAGAAAGACATAAAACTCTGCCACCATTACTTACTAAAACACCATCTTTTATAGCCGTACCACAGTGATATAGGATGACATCATCGCTTAATTTTGCGGTTATATTGATAGGGTATCCGGTAACTACTTTACCTGGATAAGTACCGCTAGCGATGATGACACAAAGAGAGGCTTTGTCTTCAAACTCTACCTTGATTTTGTCTAGCTCGCCTTTTTGAATAGCTAGTACTATTTCCATTAAATCTGTTTTAAGAAGAGGTAAAATCGCTTCGGTTTCAGGGTCGCCGAACCTAGCATTATACTCTATAACTTTGACGCCATCTTTAGTGACCATCAAACCAAAATAGATGACACCCTTAAACATCCTTCCTTCTTCAAAAAGGCCCTTTATGGTGGGATTAATAATACGCTCTATGGTTTCTTTTTCCGCAGCCGAAGTATATCCAGTTGCTGGACTAAAGGCTCCCATTCCTCCAGTATTTAGTCCCTTATCTCCATCAAATGCTTTTTTATGATCTTGGCTTGAGGGCATGGGGATTACTGTTTTTCCATCTGTAAAAGCAAGAACTGTTACTTCTTTTCCTTCTAGAAACTCTTCGATAATGACCTTACTTCCAGCATCACCAAACACCTTACTGTTCATCATTTCCTGAAGGGCATTAATAGCGTCTTTTTCAGTTTCGCAAATGATAACCCCTTTTCCGTACGCAAGACCATCCGCCTTTATTACTATGGGGTATTTATTAATTTTTAAGATGTACTTTTTAGCATTTTCATAGCTATCAAACTCTTCATAAAGTGCGGTTGGAATGTTATGTCTTTTCATAAACGCTTTAGAAAAAGCTTTACTGCCTTCAATTATTGCGGCTTCTTTTCTAGGGCCAAAAGCATTAATCCCCTTTTCTTCTAAAAAGTTTACAAGACCATCTGCTAATGGATTATCAGGCGCTACAAACACAAGATTAATATCATTATCTTTTGAAAAGCTAGCTATTTTTTCAAACTCCATAACACCTATTGGTACAAGGATTGCACATTCTTTAATCCCTGCATTTCCTGGTGCACAATACAACTCTTTAACTAACTTACTTTCTGCTAGTTTTTTACAAATTGCATGTTCTCTTCCACCCGACCCAATAACTAATACCTTCATATCTTTCCTCTTCCTTTTATAGGCGCAACTAAATAAAGTTACATGATTCCTTCAGTTTAGTAAAATAACTGTTAGCGATTAGTGTTTAAAGTGTCTAATCCCAGTAAATACCATTGAGATTCCTAGTTCATCACAAGCTTTAATACTATCTTCATCTCTTATAGATCCACCAGGCTGTACTATTGCCGATATACCCGCTTTGCCTGCTGCATGTACACAATCGTCAAATGGGAAGAAGGCATCACTTGCAAGAACTGCTCCTGATGTGTTTTTACTATGCTCAATAGCTTGCTCTGTCGCCCATATTCTATTTGTTTGCCCTACGCCAATTCCCTCTGTGCATGTTCCATTTGCAATCACTATTGCATTGGACTTACAATGTTTTACTACTTTCATAGCAAATAAGAGTGCTTCTTTTTCTTCGCTGGTTGGAGCTTTTTTAGTGACAACTTCCATTTTGTCAATTACACCTAAGTCTGCATCTTGGTATATGAGCCCACCGTATGCTTTTTTGAATTCCATAGTTCCTATTTCATTGGGCTTGCCTACATCTTTTAGTTTTAGCACCCTTAAGTTTTTCTTTGTTCTTAAAACTTCAAGCGCACCCTCTGTATAATCTGGAGCGATTACTATTTCTAAAAAGATCTTAACCATTTCTTTTGCAGTATCTTCATCTACTGTATCGTTACATGCAACAATCCCCCCAAAAATGGATACAGGGTCTGCTTCGTATGCTGCTAAATATGCTTTGTAGATACTATCTTTAGATGCAACGGCGCAAGGGTTAGCATGTTTAACCGCTACAACAGTTGGTGTGCCATAAAATTCTTTCAATAATTCAACTGCCCCGTTTGTATCATTTATATTGTTGTATGATAATGCTTTTCCATTTAAAAACTCAGCATTGATAAGTGAATTTGCGACCGGTATAGCATCTGAATA
>JAAZLE010000052.1 GCA_012799455.1 Clostridiales bacterium
GAAAATCCTATAAAAAAGTAAGAATAATCCATAAAATCGAAAAAGTCCTGTTAAAAATACGATAAAACAGGGCTTTTTTGCAAAGAAAAACACGGTGTCAATACTGCCTTGACGCCGTGTGTCTATGGTGGAGACAAGGGGATTCGAACCCCTGGCCTATGCGTTGCGAACGCATCGCTCTACCAACTGAGCCATGTCCCCATAACGATGATTTTGATTATACCAAAGCACCTTAATAGTGTCAAATATTGTGAATTAAGTTAGGTAAGCCAAATTGACCGTTATTATATTTTTTAAATACAGCATTATTTTTTAACTGTGGTTTATTTGCTATACGGCGCACAAAAACTTATAATGGATTTATACTACACTGGGGGTGTTAATTATGGAAATTCTTTATCTGGGAAAAACAAAAGATGTCTACAAACTTAGTAATGGAAATGTATTATTAAAGTTCAAAGACGATGTAACAGGCAAGGACGGGAAGTTTGACCCAGGTGAGAATACTGTTGGTTTGACTATTGAAGGTATGGGCCGAGCTAATTTACAGACATCATCAATGTTTTTTGAAGAATTAAAGAAAAGGGGTATAAAAACTCATTACGTATCTTCGAATTTGCAAGACGGTACAATGGAAGTTTTAGCCTGTAAGCCTTTTGGGAAAGGGCTTGAAGTTATTTGTAGATTGGTCGCTACTGGAAGTTTTATTCGAAGATATGGAGATTATATTTCAAATGCTACTCCGTTAAAAGAATGGTATGTGGAAACAACTTTAAAAGACGACCTTCGTGGTGACCCATTAATTACGAGCGATGGATTGGCTACTCTTGAAATTATGTCAAAAGAGATGTATGAGAACATGAAAAGACAAACAATTTTGATTACAAAAATTATTGTTGATATATTGAAAGAAAAAGAACTAGACTTGTGGGATATTAAGTTTGAGTTCGGCTATCATAATGATGAAGTAATTTTAATGGATGAGATTTCAAGTGGGAATATGCGAGTTTACCAAAATGGAGTCATTGTAGATCCTGTAACTCTTACATCAATATTGAATTCTTAAACGATTAAAGTTTACTAATTAGAGAAAAACTAGCAGGCAGGTAAGACGTATGTACGCAGTTATTCAGAGAGTTAAGCAAGCAAGTATAATTGTAAATGATGTAGAAATATCTAGAATTAATAAGGGGTTATGTGTATATTTGGGCGTTGCTAAGGGAGATACTTTAGAAGAAGTTAGATACATTGCAAAAAAAATAGCAAATTTACGCATCTTCGAAAACGAAGAAGGAAAAATGAGTTATAGTGTTTTAGATTTAAAAGGTGAAATCTTATTAATTTCACAGTTTACTCTTTTAGGCAATTGCAATAAAGGAAATAGACCCGATTTTACAAATGCAGAAAAACCAGATGTTGCGAATAATCTTTATCTAGAAGTAGGCAGTGAGCTTGAAAAATTTGGAGTCGTTGTTAAATACGGGCAATTTGGTGCTCATATGTTAATTCCTCAAACTAATGATGGTCCAGTAACCATTATTATTTCAAAATAAAACATAGCGATTGAAGAGTTTGCATGATTTTGAAGTGAATAGTGCCGTTGGTAAAAAAACGGCATTTTTTCATAAATGCCATCTAAGTTGCTTTTTAAAAATCACTAAAAAAAGCAATCTGCATTGACACATATATGTGTATTTGTTAAAATTTAAAAAATCATGTTGGAGGAAGTGTATGGGTAAGAAAAAAATTAATTTTTATAAATACTCTGCAAAGGAAGTGTTTATATCATTTCAACATATGTTTGCGATGCTTGGTGCTACAATTTTAGTTCCAATATTAACAAACATGAGTATTCCTATGGCCTTAATATCAGCAGGCTTAGGAACAATCGCATTCCATTTTATTTCAAAAAGGAAAGTGCCAGTGTTTCTAGGCAGTTCTTTTGCTTTTTTACCTGCCCTTATTTCAATAGTCGCTGGGTCTGGGGAGAAATATTCTACTGAATGGCAAAATAGCATGGCCGTTGCAGTTCTGTGTATTGTTTTAGCGGGCCTCGTTTATGTTGGAATTGCAGGAATAATCAAATTAGTTGGAGCAGAAAAAGTTAAAAAGTTTTTTCCGCCAGTAGTAATTGGTCCAGTCATTATAATCATTGGTATGATTTTAGCTCCTAAAATGTTTTGGAATAATATTTTATTCAATTATTTGAAGCTAGGAAGTGTTTCGTGGAAGGAATGGTCTGCTGCAATTGTAACTGCTTTAACAATTCTTTTGATTAGTGCATTTTCAAAGCCTAAAAGTTTCTTAAAGGTTATACCTGTTTTGCTTGGGTTTATTGTTGGATACATCTACAGTGCTATAATAGGGATAATTAACTTTGAAGGTGCATTTAGTGCAGACAGGATAATTATTTTTCAAAATATAGGCAAAGAGCTTTCTTTCTACAAGGGCTTTGCAAATATAACTGGAACAAGTTTCTTAACAGGATTTTTAGCGGTTGTCCCAGTTGCAATTGTTACATTTATGGAACACTTGGGTGATATTTCAGCTAATAGTTATATATGCGGGCAAGACTTCATGGTTGATCCTGGTTTAAATCGAACGGTTCTAGGTGATGGGGTAGGGACTATAATTGCCGGACTACTAGGAGGTCCACCAAACACCACATATGGTGAAAATTCTGCTGTATTAGCAATTACAAAGAACTACGAGCCTAAGAATGTGTTTTTAGCAGGTGTATTAGCAGTTATATTTGGTGTGTTTTCGGTGTTTGGAGACTTACTGGCAACGATACCAAGTGCTGTTATCGGTGGTGCTTCAATAGTCTTATTTGGAATGATTTCAGCTTCAGGATTAAGAGTTTTAGTTGACGCAAAGGTTGATTTTACTGACACACGTAACATGATGATTGTTTCAGTTATTTTGGCAACAGGTCTTGGGTTAGGGGCTTTGAGTTTAGCTGGAGACATAATTGGTAGCTTAGGTCTTGAATATATTCAAGTAGGAGGTCAGGTAATTCAAATAGCAGATAGTTCAAAATTAAAAATTATGGCTGGTTCTGTTGAGATTTCTCCGCTAGCAATCGCTACTGTCTTGGGAATGTTGCTCAATATTATATATCCAACTGAAGAAAATGTTGAGAAACTCCGTGCAAAAATATCGAAGTTTTTCAAGAATATTCGCAAAAAAAGTAGCGAAAAAGAATCGGAAGATACTACTGTAGAAAAAATATCTGATGAAGCAGACAAAGTTGAGGCCGACCAAGAAGTTATTGAAGAGAATACAACAAAACAAGATGCTGAATAATTGACAGTATTGAAGTAATATAAAATTTGGTTCACAAATACAGTGTTATGGACTAATACAATTAGTCCGTTTCGCTGTGTGTCATAAGTAGAGAGGAGAGTTAGAGATGAACGACTACGGTGAAAATGTTACAATTTTTAATCATCCTTTGGTAATGCATAAGATTGCAATGCTAAGAGATATAAATACGCCATCAAAGATGTTTAGGGAATTAATATCTGAAATAACTGCGTTAATGACGTTTGAATGCTTCAAAGATGTCCCGACATATGAGACAGAAATTGAAACGCCTATGGAAAAATGCATGCAAATAATGGTAAAGGAAAAATCTGTTGCTATAATACCAATACTTAGAGCTGGTTTAGGGATGGTTAATGGGGTACATATGTTATTTCCAACAGCATATGTAGGTCATATTGGTCTCTATAGGGATGAGCAGACTTTAGAGCCACATCAGTACTACTGCAAGCTACCCATAGGAATAGAGGAGAAATTGTGTGTGTTATTAGATCCTATGCTTGCAACTGGAGGTTCAGTAGTTGCTGCAATAGATGTTTTAAAAAAGAAAGGATGTACAAACATTAGATTGATGTCAATAATAGCTGCTCCCGAGGGGATTAAGAAAGTTCTAGAGAAACATCAAGATGTAAAAATATTTATAGCAGCATGCGATAGGGAGTTAAACAAAAATGGCTATATATTACCAGGTTTGGGTGATGCCGGTGACAGGATGTTTGGCACAAAATAATTGAATTTTGTTATGATTTAAAAGCCTGTGGAAACTCTAAGTTCACAGGCTTTTTGCATATGTAACATATGTTTGAAACAGTTCCGTGTTCTCTTGCTTATTTATTGCAATGTTTATATAATCTAACTTAAGAGAATAATGCGTAAGTGGGTGTGCAAAAATGAAATTATCAACAAAAAAAACAGTAAATACGGCCTTGTTATATCTATTGTTTGCTGTCATCAGCATAGTAAGAGCATTTGCTACATATTCTTTTATCGTGCCCAATGCATTTGCCCCAGGAGGGATAGGGGGTATTGCCTCGATTTTGTTTAATGTGGTTAACATAAGCAACCCTCGTTTGGCGTCGACGGTTTTTAATCCAGCTATCACAATTTTTGTTTTAAATATACCGTTACTTATAGTGGCATTTTTCCTGTTGAACAGAGAGTTTGTGGTGAGAACAGTTTTTTGTGTTGCCGTGTATGCGGGGTTTATGGGAGTTTTAAGCGCTATTAATTTCCCAGTTTTTAAAGGCACAGGGATAGAAAGTGGGGTTGTTATTTTGGCGAGCTTAGCAGGTGGTGTTTTAAGTGGCATTTCTCTTGGCGTGAATTTAATCACAAATAGCTCATTAGGTGGAACAGATATTATAGCAAGATTAACCTCTCTAAAATCATCAAGATTAAATGTTAATTGGTTAATATTTGCATTTGATTGTATTGTTGTAGTTTTTTCTGGACTTATTGGGTTATTACAGTCTAAACCAGATCACACAAGTGACGAAATCTTTTTAAATGTTATGACCCCGATACTTTATTCTTTTGTTACGTTGTTTCTTACTTCTCAGGTGGCAGACATATTAACTAATGGCTTGCATTCAAGTCTTGTATTCAATATCATAACAGAAAAGGCAGAAGAACTTGGAAAGACAATAATTGCAGAACTTAAGAGAGGAGCTACAATATTAAAAGGGCAAGGAGTTTTTACAAGTGGAGAAAGAAAGGTTTTAATATGTGTTGTCAAAAAAAGACAATCCGCGGATCTTAAGAGAATAGTTAAAAAAATAGACCCAAGTGCATTTATGTACATAAACAAAGCATCAGAAGTTAATGGATTTGGTTTTGATGTGGCTACTGATATCCCCGTAAGAAGGAGGAACAAGAAAATAAATGAAGAAGAGTAGTATGCTGAAATTTTTAGGGTATAGGGTAAGCAGTATAAAGTTTTCAATTAATAATGTTGACACAAATGATACTTTCCAGTTGAGTCCAAGTATTAAGTTTGAATTTGGGCTTAAAGGAACTCGCTGTAATTTGATAACGACTGTAGTTTTAAAACAAACTGAAGATAATAGGACTCCATTTGATTTGGAGGTTTCAATAGTTGGGCAATTTAACATTACTAGCTTAGCTGAGAATTCTATTCCTGAAATTAGCAAGGCTGCATGTAGTATTTTATATCCGTATGTTAGAGCAGTTGTTTCAAACATAACGACGACAGCAAACATGCCTCCTTATTATTTGCCGTTACTAAATTTTAACGATATGGGAAATGAGAATATAAACGAATCTGGACAAATTAAGATTCGTACATTAGACACGGAAGTTTAATTTTTACGTATGAAGATAGGGATTTTTACTGATATTCATTCCAACAAAGAAGCTCTCGAAATAGCTCTTGAAGCGCTGTCGGATTGTAATGAAATTATTTGTTTAGGAGATCTTTGCCATTTTGGTGCTGATACCAATGAATGCTTTGAAATAATTTGTGAATTATCCAATTTTTATATGGTGAAGGGCAACCATGATAAATACTATATTTCAAGTTGTGAAAACAAGAAGATAGCGGGATTAGCTCCAGAGCTCATCGATTATATTAATTTCATGAAAGAAAAAACTAATCCTAGAGTATATGAGTTTTTAAAGAGTTTACCATACTCCATTACCAGGAGCATTAATGGAATAGATATGAGTTTTACTCATTTTGCATGGAAAAAAGATAATAGTGATACGGAGTCTATATTTGAGTTTCCTCCTAAACAAGAACAAATGGAAAAGATTTTTAAAGATATGGAAAGCCAGTATATATTTTATGGACATACATACTTTCAACATTTAATGAATATAAATAGAGGTAATGTGAAAAAATGCTACGTAAATTTTGGGCCGCTCGGAGCGCCTCATAATAATCAAGGAATAGCTAAGTTTGGAAGTGTTGAAATTAATATGTGCGGGGAAGTCAAAATTAATAATTATGCTTTAGATTATGATGTTTCAAAAACTAAGGCAAAAATAAATACACTTAATCACTCGTACGTAAATACTGTGTTGAACAAATTTTTTTCAAAATAAAAGGTTAAAAAGTTTATGAATTAAAAAAGAGGTTGCTGCTTGCAACCTCTTTTCATTATTGAATAAAATTATTAAACAAGTCTCTTTTTTAATGCGGCAAGTTCCTCATATAATTCCTTTGGAAGGGTGTCGCCGAACTTGGTAGTATAGAAATTTTCTATTTCTTGAGCTTCTTGTTTCCATGTATCCTTATCGCAATCCAATATGCTAACTAATTGGTCTTTTGTGAAATCAAGTCCTTCTAAATTGATATCATCGGGCTTGGGCATGTATCCAATAGGAGTGTCGACTGCATCTACAACATCCTCGCATCTTTGTAAAATCCAATCCAATACTCTCATATTATCTCCAAAGCCTGGCCATATGAAATTACCATTGTCGTCTAATCTAAACCAGTTAACGTTAAATATTTTAGGAGGATTAGAAAGCTTTTTACCCATAGCTAGCCAGTGGGCAAAATAATCAGCCATATTATATCCACAGAATGGGAGCATTGCCATTGGGTCATGTCTAACAACGCCTACTGCGCCTGTGGCTGCTGCTGTTGTTTCTGAAGCCATAATAGAACCTACGAATACCCCATGTTGCCAGTTATATGCTTCATATACGAGTGGTGCAGCCTTTGCGCGCCTTCCACCAAATATAATGGCTGAAATAGGAACTCCTTCTGGGTTTTCAAACTCAGGAGATATGGATGGACAATTAATAGCAGGGGACGTGAATCTGCTATTAGGGTTAGCGCCTTTAATTATATTGCCGTCAGCATCAGTCATTCCACCATACCATTTATTCCCTTTCCAATCTTCTGCATCTGTTGGCGGGTTTTTATCTAGACCTTCCCACCAAACGGTACCTGTTTTCGGAACATATACTACATTTGTGAAAATCGTATTTTTTCTAGTTGAAGCTAGCGCATTAGGATTAGATTTCATATTTGTGCCAGGAGCAACGCCGAAGAATCCATTTTCTGGGTTGATAGCATAAAGCCTACCGTCTTTACCAGGTCTTATCCACGCAATATCGTCACCTACTGTAGTAACTTTATATCCTTTTTTAGTATATGTTTCAGGTGGAATTAGCATGGCTAAGTTTGTTTTCCCACATGCGGACGGAAATGCTCCTGTGATATACTTGATTTCACCATTTGGTTTTTCTATTCCAAGAATTAACATATGCTCTGCAAGCCAGTTTTGTTTCCATGCTTGATAAGAAGCAATTCTTAAGGCGAAACATTTTTTGCCTAGCAAAACATTTCCGCCATAACCGCTGTTTAGCGAATATATCATATTATCTTCGGGGAAGTGACATATATATCTATTTTCTAAGTCTAGTTGTACTTTGCTATGCACACCTTTAACAAATTCACCTTTTTTACCTATAGCATCTAATACATCAGTGCCAACACGTGTCATAATCATCATGTTTAGTACAACATAAATGCTGTCGGTAAGTTCTATCCCATATTTGGCAAAAGGAGAACCAACTTTTCCCATTGAATATGGGATTATATACATTGTTCGGCCAGTCATTGCTTTTTCGGCAATCTTATCAAGCATTTTATAAGCTTCTTGTGGTTCCATCCAGTTGTTTGTGGGGCCTGCGCCATCCTTTGTGCGTGAACAGATAAAAGTTCTGTGTTCAACTCTAGCTACGTCATTGACTGCAGTTCTGTGATAGACGCAACCTGGTAATAATTTCTCATTTAATTTAATAATTTCACCAGTTGAAGCTGCTTCTTCTGTAAGCCGTTGTTTTTGCTCTTCTGAACCATCAATCCAAACGATGTTATCTGGTGTCATTAATTTTGCATATTGATCGATAAAATCCAAAATAACTTTATTTTTAGTCATAAAAGAAAACCTCCTTGTTTAATTGTGCATATTGTATCATTATAATGGCAAAATAATCAAACTTATACGAATGGATTATTAGCATTATATCAATAAAGGTAGTTATATTGAATCATTTTAAATTTTGTGTGATAATATCCATTGAGTGTAAATATTGAAATTATTCACCATTGCCAAGAGGTTAACAAGAGGTTAATTTGAACTATTAAAACATATGAAGAGAAAGTTAGAAATATTAATTAGTATCATTGCAATAGCTATATTGCTGACAATCATTTGTACACAAGTTGTACTATTGGTTGTTAGTGATGAAGATAACCCAAAAGACATTGATGATTTTCGCTTTCTAAATACTGCTGGAACAAAGATTTTTAATAAGAAAGGTGATGAAATAGTCTTGAAAGGGCTTAATGCTGGCGGGCTGTTTGTGCAAGAGGAATGGATGTGTCCCATAATTGATTCGGAAGAGGAGTTATTAGATCATAAAAAGATATTAGCTAAATTAGAGGAGAGGTTTGGATATGAAAAGTCCCGTCAATTAATGAGGGTCTATGAAGATAATTGGTGGAGCGAAGAAGATTTTGATAACATAAAAAGTGCAGGTTTTAATTCTATTAGACTCCCGTTTACATACATGAATTTAGAAGACACAGAGGGAAACATAACAAACTTTGAAAGGCTCGATTGGTTTATTGAGAAGTGTGAAGATAGAGATTTATACGTTATTTTAGATTTACATGGCGCGTATGGCTCTCAAAACGGTAAGCACCACTCGGGAGATACTTCAGGTACAGATCTCTTCGATAACGCAGAAAATAAAGAAAAGACAATTAACTTATGGGTAGAAATATCTAAAAGATACAGAAACAAATCTATAATAGCAGGATATGACTTACTAAACGAGCCAGAAGGCGCAGAAGGGAACACGGGATTAAAGCAATGGTTGTTTTATGTGGATTTATGTAGGGCGGTTCGACAAACGGGGGATGAGCATATTCTCATTATAGAGAGCGTGTGGGAAACAGATAATTTACCTCCACCTAGTTGGTTTGAAGGGTTAGGGAGCATTATTTATTCATTTCATGAGTACAATTGGGCGTTGTATCCATTACCGATAGAAGAAAAGCTGGGTTTTCAAAAGGAGTTTGTAGACACAAAAATGCAAAACTTAGTAAATGCAAATTTTGGTATTCCTATTTACATT
Organism: Clostridiales bacterium; assembly: GCA_012799455.1. Taxonomy (GTDB): domain Bacteria; phylum Bacillota; class Clostridia; order Christensenellales; family DTU072; genus MWEH01. The sequence goes on from JAAZLE010000052.1 coordinate 9,442, forward strand.
GGTGAGTTTAATTGTTTCAATCACATTCCTTCGTGGGAATATGCTCTTTCTGAATATGAAAAAGAAAATATTAGCTGGTCATTTTGGACGTACAAAGTAAAAGAACCGGGAAGTTATTGGGGGCTTTATACTCCACATAAGAGTTTAGAGCAAGTTGATATTGCTAATGATACATATGATGAAATGATGCAAAAATTTTCAAAATATAAAACATCCGAGTATTTCAAAGTAAATCCAGAGTTAAGCGAATTGCTTAGAAATTATACTAGCAATTAAAGAATTCTATATAGGTCACCAGATTAGTTTTTTGCATAACTAGACTACGCAACAAGACACTTGTTAGTGTAATGTAAGAATTGACATATGGGACACGCTTCCATATAATAAGGGCAGAATCAAAAAAAGGAGAGATCATTATGAAAAAACCATTTATTACACTTGAAAAAGCTAAAGAAATACAAAAGCAGTTTCCAACTCCTTATCACATATATGACAGGGATGGAATAGAAAAAAATATAATAAGGTTAAAGGATGCGTTTGCTTGGAATAAGGGGTTTAAAGAATATTTTGCCGTCAAAGCAACTCCAAATCCCGCAATTTTAAAAATTATGAAAGAAAATGGTTGCGGAGTGGACTGTTCATCATATACAGAGCTCATTATGGCGGACAAGTTAGGTTTTAAAGGTGATGAGATAATGTTTTCTTCCAATGAAACTGCTGCAAAGGAATATGTTTTAGCTAGAAAACTTAATGCCATTATCAATTTAGATGACATAACCCATATTGAATTTCTGGAAAAACATGCAGGGATTCCGTCAAAAATTAGTTTAAGATTTAATCCTGGCGGTGAGTTTAAAATAGGTACAAAAATCATGGGCAATCCAGCAGATGCAAAATATGGGTTGACCCGACCACAAATGTTTGATGCAGTAGAAAAGTTGATGAAAAAGGGTGTTAAAGAGTTCGGGATACATGCGTTTTTAGCAAGCAATACCGCGGGAAATGATTACTACCCAGAATTAGCTAGATTATTGTTTGTACTAATAAAAGAGATATCACAAAAAACAGGCGCAAAATTTGTTTTTGTTAACTTAAGTGGCGGGATTGGAATCCCATATAAGCCTGAAGAAAAGCCGGCTGCTATATATAAAATTGGTGATGGCGTAAGGAAGGCATATCAAGAAGAATTAGGTGATAGATACGGAGAAGTTTCTATTTTTACCGAATTAGGAAGGTTTATGTTAGCACCGTATGGAGGTTTAGTTACTGAGGTTATACATTTCAAACATATTTACAAAAATTATGCAGGAGTAGATGCGTGTGCAGCAAACCTTATGAGGCCTGCAATATATGGTGCGTATCATCATATTACAGTCTTAGGCAAAGAAAACGAGAAATTAAGTAATACTTATGATGTAGTGGGTTCGTTATGTGAAAATAGTGATAAGTTTGCAGTCGATAGAGACCTCCCAAAACTTGAATATGGCGATATTTTATTTATACATGATGCCGGGGCTCATGGACATGCAATGGGATACAACTATAATGGAAAACTCAGAAGCGCCGAGATCCTTTTGAATAAGGATGGTACTTTTGAGTTGATTAGAAGGGCGGAAACAGCTAGTGATTATTTTGCCACACTGGATATATACCCAGAGTTTAGCGATTAACACTATCGAGAATTTTTAAAAATGTGAATAAGTTGCTCCTGTGTTTTGATTAGCACAGGAGTTTTTAATATTTATTCACATATAGTACATTGTAAGCACACTACAGTTGTGATAATATTACAGTGAATAAATGTAATAGCGCGAACGACGCGCGCATGCGCGTAATAACCTAGAGTAGACAAAATAATTCAAATCCTATGATTAAAGCAATATCAAAAAAAACAGAAAAAAGTGTATGTAGCCTCATCATATGTATGTTGTTATGCTTAGTGCTTTTTATTTTGTTAATGTCGGTTTATTATAGTTTTTTTAAACAAGCAAACATTTCCGAAGCCGCAGGGGATGATGTATTTTATATTCAAACTGAATCGGATTTTGAAGCATTTCTTCTCGATGGGCTAAATAATAACTTATTAAGTGGCTCTCCTGACCCACTATGGTCTGTAACAACTGGTAGAAAATATATTTTGTGCAATGACATATATTTGACCCGTAAAAACGTTGATGTGACAGCAGAGAAAATATGGATATCGGGATATTTTAATGGTGAATTTGACGGTAGAGGCCACTCAATTATAGGTTTTGAAATTGATAATCAAAGAGCATGGTATACAAATGGTGAAAAAAACATTGCGGAATCTAATGGTTATGCGCTCTTTTCTGTGATAGGCAAGAATGGTTGTGTTAAAAACTTAAACATAATTGATGCAAACGTGTCTTTTGAAAAATCAGGTGCTGCAATTCTTGTAGGAACCAATTCAGGAATAGTAGAAAATGTTAAAGTTCAAGGTACGGTAAATGGATATAAATGGGCTGGTGGTATTTGTAATATAAATCTTGGAACAATAAAAAATTCATTATCGATGGCTAGGGTTACTGTATCTAAGTGCAATCCATTTGATCATAATTTTGACAATGAGGGATTTAGTGTTGCTGGGTACATAACGGCGATGAATACGGCGGATGTTTATGGTGATCCAGGAGGAGATAACGCTTTTAAATTGCTTAACAACATATACCATTGCTATAACGATGATGCATTGAATACGCAACAGATGGGAATTGATGTTGATTGGAGCTGGGGTGGTAATACAGTTAATTATGTTCAAAACAAAGCTCCTCAAAATGTACAAGATGCAAATCCAAATTCCTATCTTGCAGAACAAGCGGATAAATATTTAATCAAAGACTATCTAGGTGTTGTTTGGTATTTAGACCATATCAAGACAGAATTAGACAAGCCGGAACCTGATGTTAATAATATCAAGCTTGCATTGTTACAAAATGATATAAATTTATACAATGTAGAGATTAATCCTATATATGCTACTTTTTATAAAGAAGTTTTAAGCGGTGTCTCAGACGAATTAGGGCTGGATTTGTCTAGCAAACTTGCGAAAAATGGCTTTAACTATTATAACAGAGATAGGTTAGAATTGGATTTTTATGGGTTCGAAGATAAAGAACGTGTCAACGTACCTAATGATGTGAGTGTGACATTGAATGGGGAGGGGACTAAAAGCAATCCTTATTTAATCAATAGCGTTGATGATTTAATAGTGTTATCGTACGTGCCATTTGAAACAGGCTTAAATGCATATTATATGTTGACGAATAATATAGACTTATCGTCATATATGTTGGCACAACCGTTGTTAGGAACGCTTAGTGGGGTTTTGGATGGAAACGGGTATTCGATATCAAATATTTTTGGACATTCATTAGTAGCTAGTATATCAGCAACTGGAACAATTAAAAATTTAAGGCTGAGTGGAGTTGTGAGTGGGGACTATGCTTTAGTAACACAGGATAACAAGGGAACAATAGAAGGAATTGATGTTGATATAGAAATAAGTAGTACAAATGGAGTTGGAATCGCATACCAAAATGAAGCAATTATTACGCTGAGTACATTACGAACAACAGGCAGTAAAGGTACAGCAACAATGGCTGGAAATATCTTGGGAAATAGTTTGATTTCTCATACGAGAGCCATGGCTTTGTATATATCGGACAATTGTCAACATGATGTTCCGTTCATCGGAGTAGATTCATCGTCAACAAACAGACCAGTAGAATATTGTACAAACGTTAATGCCATATGGGGAGTAAGTGAAGTGAAGTTAAGCAATTGTGCATGGTTTGGAGCAGGTGGTGTTATAGGCAGTACTGGTGAAAGTATTTATTCGCTAGTTCAGACAAATAATATAAACCAGTCTTTGCATGATACAGGCTGGGCTTATCCTTTACGGTTTAGTGACCTTGGAATGTTTGCTTACCAAACAGGGTTGGTAGAAGATGTTCCAGAACTGGTTTTTCCAAATGATAACAAAACATATAAAGAAGTAACCTTTTTGACAGATACGTATACTGCACCAATCGTGAAGAGGTATGCAAGCAATCCTGTTTTTTATGCTGAAATGCTGATTGATAAGATGGCTGTAGATTCGGCAGAATGGCTAGCCTTAGAAAATGCTTTTAGCGGGGAGGGTATTGTAATTAAGCAAAGAGTAGAAGATGGTGCTTACATAATTGGTTTGAATGAAGGAGAAAGTAATATAACCAAATTAGCCATAGAGGTTATAACAAAACAGGGTTTGTCCGATGATATTAAAACATTGATTAGCAGTACTATCTTTGAGTGGGATACAGAAGGATCTGACTTGTTACCACGCGACAATGCATATTATTTTCATATGTACAGTGAATATGTTGATATCAGTGGAGCTTTTTTATTGAATGGGGGTTCTAGCATTCTTAATTTTAGGAGAAAAGATTATACAACGAACACAAACTCAGTTTTTTACGATGAAATATTCCCGTCTTTACCAACAGACTTAGTAGATGGAGATCTCGGCTTTAAGGTGGCAAAAAAAGATACGCCAAGCAACTATTTAGCAGATACCATTATTAATGACTTAGGAGAATATGTTTTTTCGGCTTTAGTTGAAGGGAATACGCAGCGCACGAGATTTTATAAGGAATATCAATTCACTTTGCAAAAAGGCATTTTTGATATGACAAACCTAGATCTAACAAGTAAGATTGGTGGGTTAAATACATCAGTAAATGCACCGATATTTAATGCTGCTATTGTTGACTACGAAGATGCTTTATGTTTCAATGACATAAAATCAGATTTATACTCAAAACAATTAACAATAAATAAACTTATCCGTTCGGATGGCTCGGAACAATCGGTTGTGTCAGATTTTATGTTTGCAGGGGAATATAAGTGTGTTTTAAATATCTCTTCCGAAAAGTATGAGACCAAAGAGTTTTATATATCATTGTTTGTTAATCCTAAAAATTTGACAGTATCAAGCTCAATTAATAGTCATGAAGTTTTTTATGGTGATCCGACGCCTGGTATAACATCGTCGTTTGAAGGCGTTATATATAATTATCCAGTAAGTATACATGCTTCCAGTACTTATATAGCTGGGGTTTCTGATATAGGGACATATGAAGTTATTTTAGTTGTTGATAAAGCTTTAGACACAAATAAGAACTATCTAAACTATAATATCAGTCTAACACCCAACAAGCTGACATTCATAGTCAATCCCGCTAATTTGGATTTACCATATGAAGCATTTCCAAATAAGGGAGTAGATTATAATGGAGCTGCCCACATGTTGGTGGTAGATAGATCGAAGGTCAATCCAGCAACTGCAAATATTTCTGTGAAATATAGGTACGCAAACATCATGCAAACAGAAGCATTTTCATTTATAAATGCTGGTTCATATAACGTTACCGCAGTAATTAGTGCGGGTGTAAACTATAATGAGAAAGAGGTTACTTCTACGCTTATAATTAACAAATTAATGGTCCAAATTAAGGCGGAAGATAAGGAAATTATTTATGGAGATATCCCGAATTGGTCGTTCAAGGTTGTGGCGAACGAAGAGTTATCTGCGTTGATAAGAGCGGAATTACTAAAAGAAAATAAGAGTTTTGATTACTACTGCGAATATAGTAGTTCTTCGCCCACGGGCTGGCCAGATAAATGGGATGCAAATAATAACTGTTATGAACTACCTATACAAATAATGAATTATACAAACATTTCAAACGGGGTGTACTCAAATATAGGAATATCACCGTATAATAACAGCAGTGGGTTTTTGCGTGTTAGAAAGATGAATTATAGCCCCCAGCTCGTAACTGATAAAATTACGTATACGGGGAATATGGTACAGTTAAGTTTTAAATACAGTTTGGAGCCCGTAAACAAGCAATGGCATTCAATAGATGCTTCGGATGCAACAAACAAAACGCCTCTTGGACAAGCTCCTGTAAATGTAAGTTTGTATGAAGAAAATAACGTTAGGCCTCAATCAAATAAATATATGCTTAGATGTGATTTTTTAGGCGACTATAAATATTCACCACTGGAGGGAGCGGAGTTGATTTTTGATATTGTCCAAGCCGAATTAGGGCTGCAAGGATTATATTTAATTAGTCCAGAAGGTGTGTATGAGACGAATCCGATAAATCAAGGTAAGAATATTGGCGAATATATGGGTGCTGACTGGCAGGTTTATATTAAAAATTCGGAGCTTCCCCCTAATTTAGCTGTTGAAATCAGTTATGGTGGACATACGACAAATGGACCTATAACATTTAAAAATGCGGGCGAATATAGGGACATTAGTTTAGCTATAAGTTATGCTAACGATAATGAGATAAAAAACTATAAGCCATTTAACAAACACTATCCTGAAGGTGTAATTATTATTCCAAGAGCTGGCGAAATGTCTTCATACAAGGTTAATAATACTTATACGGGGGTGGAAATAACACCTTCATTTGCTCCAAAAGAAGGGTTTTATGTCGGCGAAGATGTTTTTGATTTAGAAGCCCATTTGGATGTTGCAATAGATAATTATTTATTGTATAGGGGTGATGGTGATATTAATGATTCAGCAAATTATATAGAGTGTACGATAAACCCAACGGAAATAGTGTTCCCAGGTCTATATAAAATTAGAATCAAAAACACAAATCCAAACTATAGACTTATCAATCTTGATGCAAACAATACGAAAGAAGCTATAGTTATTGTAACTCCGGCAGAAGTTAATTTAGATTTAACAACTATGCCGATAATAGAAGAAATATATTTAAGTCAAAGATCATCATTATTACAACCAAGGCTGTTAAATATTACTCTTGGGGGGAATAATATTCAAAAAGAAGTTAGTTTAGGAATTAATTCGGCTGAAAATGCATTCCCTATCGTGGGATTATATGACATTGATAGGGCTGAAAGGATATATCATCAATTTAATACTGGAGAACATGTGCTATGCATAAGTTTTATCATCACTGGTGGTGAAAATAAATTCAAAGTTAATCCTAGATATATAAGCTTCAATTGGAGCGATGTAATTACCGAAAATGTGTTTTATAAATCACCTGAGCTCAATAAGTTTGTCAATGGTGTTACTACATTAGAGTATAAAAAAGGAGACAATAGTCCTCTGGTATTAATTCCTGGAATAGGGGAAAATGTAGACTTAAAAAATTTAGCTCCCGCAAGTGTCTCAAGAATTAGAATTACTGTAGATAAAGCAAATATTTATGAGTTATCTGCTGGTGATACATTTATGTTAAATGCAAGTTTAACTGATTCGGTCAATTTTAAGCTAGTAGAAGAAGTTCAAACTGAAATGAATATAAACATACAGCCTAGGACAGTTATGTATATAATTAGTAAAACATATATGTATTCTGGTGAGTCTTTGCCTGTTTTTTGTTTCGATGCCGTTCATTTTATATTAAGTGCCGATGAGTTGGAAGTATTACCTGCTGACACTACTATAGGATTAATAGGAGATGAAGAAACTTTATCAATATTACAAATTGAAAAGTCTTTGCTAGATATAGAGTTTAATGTTATAGGATATGCACCAACCTTAGATTTAGCAGGTGAGTTTATGGGAGAAATTAAGCTGTTGCTTAATGGGAAGGTTTACCCAAACTTTAACCTTGAAAAAGAAGATGGTGTAACAAAAGAAATATTTGTTTCTAAACATATATTCAATGTGCAAATACCTGATGTTTATGCTGAATATGATGGCGACATCAAACTGCCAGAGATTACAAATCTAGAGGGAGCTTCAGTATCACATAATTGCTTCCCAAAAGAAGCAGGTTCTTATAATTTGATTACAACTATAAGCAAGATTCACTATGAAACCGTAAATATTACTTCAAATGTTGTTGTCAAAAAAGCGCGTGCAACTATTAATACAGAACAAATAGAGTTGCCATATTGTTCGGACTATAATCTAGTTTCAACCCCTCTCAATATTACAGTTATGCACAACAATATAAACATTCCTGGTAGCGCAGGAATAAAAGCTGGGCAAGTATTATTATTGGGGACAAATAGTTATGAAGCATTATTTATTCCTGAAGATCAAAATAATTACGAACAAATTGAATTTAATGTTGTTGTTAAAACTTACGTTAATCCTACGGACTTTACTTTTTATGGTGGAAACAAGATAGGTGAAAATAAGGAAATTACATTTGAAAATAACACTATAGTTACAGATGCTGACATTTATACTCTTTCTTTTTCTAAGAGGGAAGGTTTACCAAACATGTATATGAAAGTTAATGGAAAACTTGTTGGCGAATCAAACGAGTATGTTTTCGAACAAAGCGAAGACAATGTGAATGTTCAACTAATTGCTGCTGATGGAAGTAATGCGGTTTTGTTTGAAACTACAATAAATGTTCGATTAGCTAATGGGGTTAATGAAATTACACCATCCATAGAAGATTCTCCAGTAGATTCGCCTGCAGGTTCAAACGAAATTGCAGTAGAGACAAAAAAATTAACACCGGGAGGCATTGCCGGAATCGTAATGGGCTCTATAGCATTTATAGCCATTGTCGTGTTAGCTACGATATTATTGATTAAAAAGAGGAAAAAAGTATAAATGATGGGGATGGAAAGACATAAGAAGTCTATATTATGTTCTTTGATTGTAATTTTACTTGCCATCGCAAGTTTTATTTTAATTTCATGTGGAAATCCTTCGCAAGTGCAAGAAGAGAACATAGAGCCAAAAATTAAAGCTGTACACATCAATAGAGGATATCAAAAGGATAGAGTTACAGCTTTAGTGAAGGAACCGATTTGTTTGGTTAGTGATGCTAACACAAATAAATGTGAAAGTATAGACATTATTATAGAGCTTGATAACCCACAAAGAAGAACTATTAATATGGTTTATTTAAACGGCGCTCAATATAAAAAATCCGTTTTTTCAGAAGGAAGTGACTATCAAACTGTGAATATTAAACAATACCCAATAAACTTAAGTGAAGGGGAGTTTAAAATTAAGATAGATAAGCTATACTATCAGACTCCTAATGAGCAAAAGTTAGCCAGTAAAGCAACAAGAGAATTGATTTTTTTAATAAATCCTGAGTTTAATTTAACGCTTGACATAAGTGAGTCCAACATGCCTGAAGGTGATAGTGTGATAACGAAAAGAATTAAATATGGTAGCAGGTTTAACATGCCATCTGATTATGAAATGCAAAACGAGGCTGGATATGGGAAATTGGGATATACATTTGCAGGGTGGTTTGATGCTCCAAATGGTGAGGGAAATAGATATAATGCACTTACGGATGACTATAAACTAAATAAAGATATAACTCTATATGCACATTATGATTTAACTTGTGAATACGAGGTTGTGTTAGGTGAAGATGAGGAAATAAGTCATGTAAAAGTTAAATCCATTACTCCAACAGGGAGAACAAATACAAGCAAAAAAATTTATATATTGGGCGAATATGAAGGTCATGTCGTTAAGGAGATTGGGGAAGAAGCTTTTACAGGGATGACTGTCGCTAGTTATGAACTACCAAGTAGCATCACACATATTAGTAAAAGGGCTTTTGCGAATGCTATGGGTGTATCTATTGATTTGAAAAATGTGCAACTAATAGGAGAGGAAGCCTTTTTAAATGTTTCTAGCATTACTTTGCCAAGAAATGGTTTCCCGCCCTCATTAAAGGAAATAGGTTCTCGAGCATTTGTAGGATGTGTATGGGATACAACACTATATAATGACGGGGCAACAAGCGAGTCAAAAAACCTAAAAACACTAGTAATACCTGCGAATATTGAAAAGATTGGGAATGAGGCTTTTGCACATTCTAAGTTTACTAAAGTATATTTTTGGGATGGAATATATTTAAACCCAGAAAACGCAGGAGCGGACGTGTTTAGCAATTGTCCAGAATTGCAAGTTCTATACACGGGGGCGAGGTTTATCGAAAATACTAGTACAGTTTCACCTTACGGCGAAAACGGGCTAAATATTATTGGAGATAGGTGGTTTTTCAATAACAGAAAAATGATTATAGAGACAGGTAGTTCTTCCTCAAGCGTGCTTACAGAAGGCTTAGAGACAATAGGCGAAGCTGCTTTTATGTCGGATGGCACTGGTAGCAAGGGACGAATGAATGGTATAACCAACATAAGGTTCCCGAACACTCTAAAAGAGATAAAAAAAGAGGCGTTTAATAATACTGCCCTAAGTCAAGCAGAATTTGCAGAGAATAAGCAAAGCGAGTTTGAAACGCTTGGTGAAAAGGCATTTCAAGGAACTTTTATTAATAATATGGAGTTTTATAGTTTAAAAACTTTTGCTTCTACTGCGTTTTTTGCTGCGCCACTAGAGTATTTAATTTTTGATTTACCAGAAGGCGCTCCCATAGTAAAATACTTGCCACACAGTTCTACTTTTACATTGAATAAACTTGCTGGCCATGGGATGCCTCGCTATACAAAAATATACGTTCCTGAAGGGCAGGTTGACGACTATAAAGACCTAGCTTCAGAGTGGTGGTTTAACGACAAAGGGAAGTTAGATGAAAAGTACATACAGCCTATTTTAAGCAAATCTTCTATTTTTACGTTACTTGGTGGAGATAACGTGAAGGTCTCATATAATAAACTTGAGCAAGGCGAAGGATTGGTCATTACAAATATGTTTAAGACGGGTTCACTTGTAATTAATGGACGAGTGCAAATACCTGCTAAGATCAATGGCCAATATGTGCTCGAAATTGGCGAGTATGTAGTAAGTGATGATGGATTTACAAAGGTATTGTTGCCTAGCAGTATAAAAACAATACACAAGAATGCATTTAGGGATGCTGAGAATTTATATCTTGTAAATTGGTATGATAAAGATGATACATCTTATAAAGTGCTAGAGGATATTCAAGACATAGATTTAGAAGAAATTGGAGATTCTGCATTTAAATCGACAAGAATTGAAAAATTTCAATCAAACAATAAACTTAAATTAATAGCTAAAAATACATTCCATTCATGTAAAGAATTAAAATATATTGAATTACTGCATGGAAATCAGATGGAAATTAAAGAAAACGTATTTGCAAATGCGGGAAGCTCTTTGCCAAACAGAGACATGAGGCTTTGGATCAATTTAAATGTGATAAGCACCATTAGCACAGGACTATCAAACTCAGCGTTTTTATTAATTTCAAACGTATCCAAAGTTTATATTAATAGTAATTATTTGAATCACGAAGGGTTTAAATATCCAATAGAGTATGGTTTTTTAGGACAAAGTGTAGGGGAGGTATCAATTTATTTTAGTGAAAGTAGTCAAATCAATTTGTTTTTAGGGGGGCGCGCGAATACCTACTTTAATCTTGGCAAGTGTGCTTGGGATCTTGATGGAAAACCAAACACCAACGAGGAAGAAATACTATACACTAAGGGAGTTAGTCCATAGTTGCTATGCGAGACTTATTTTGAATAAATTTAATATATGTGACTTGTATAAAGAACAAACAGCGAAGAAGTTTCATCGCTGTTTGTATTAGTGGTTTAAGTTAAACTATAACTGTTAATACATTCCACCGCCATCAGGCATCATAGGGGGCTCTTCCTTGGGAATGTCGGTAACAAGACCTTCAGTAGTTAAGAGCATTGCGGCTACGCTCGCTGCGTTTTGTAGTGCAGTTCTTGTAACTTTTGTTGGATCAATGATACCAGATTTAATCATATCGCAGTATGTGTCTGTGAGTGCGTCGTAACCATAGTTTAGTTTATTAGCGTTTTTGACTGTATTTATAACCACACCACCATCGACGCCACTGTTAATCGCGATTTGGCGAATAGGGGCTTCTAGAGCCTTTAGTACAATATTTGCTCCTGTTTTAACGTCATCTTTAAAGCTAGTTATCTTCTTGGAAAGGTTGTCAGCAATTGAAATTAGTGCTATTCCGCCACCAGGCACAGTGCCTTCCTCTACAGCAGCCTTTGTTGCGGCAAGAGCATCTTCTACTCGATGTTTAGCTTCTTGCATTTCAACCTCTGTTGCGGCACCTATTTCTATTACTGCAACACCGCCAGAAAGTTTAGCTAGTCTTTCTTGGAGTTTTTCTCTGTCATAGTTGGAAGTGGTGTCTTCTATTTGGGTTTTTAGAGACTTGATTCTTTCAGATATTGCGGTTTTAGAGCCTGCTCCACCTACGATTGTAGTGTTATCTTTATCAATACGGATGCTTTTTGCTTTTCCGAGATGAGACAATTTAGTATCTTTTAATTCTAACCCTAAATCTTCGCTTATCACGTGTCCGCCAGTAAGAATGGCAATATCTGCAAGTATTTCTTTTCTTCTTGGTCCGTACCCTGGGGCTTTAACCGCAACGCAGGAAAAGACTCCTTTTAATTTATTGACGACTAGGGTTGCAGTTACTTCTTGTTCATAATCATCTGCAATAATAACAAGTTTCATGCCATTTTTAATTACCTGTTCCAGTATGGGGAGTAATTCTTGAATATTATTCACTTTCCTATCTGTAATTAAGATAACAGGATTTTCAATTTCAGCAATCATTTTTGTTAGGTCGGTTGCCATGTATCCACTGACAAAGCCTCTATCAAACTGCATGCCTTCAACTACTTTAAGTTCGGTGTGGAGAGTTTTTCCTTCTTGTACAGTAATAACACCTTCTTTTCCAACCTTATCCATAGCATCTGATACGAACTTGCCGATTTGCTCGTTTGATGCGGATATCGTTGCGACTGCTGCTATATCAGTTTTATTTACAACTGGTTTAGATATAGCTTTTAATTCATCGACTGCTAATTCTGCAGTTTCTAAAATACCTTTCTTTAATAGTACTGGATTAGCTCCTGCTGCCACATTTTTTAAACCTTCAGAAATGATGGCTTGTGCTAAAACCGCAGCAGTAGTGGTGCCATCACCCGCAACATCATTAGTCTTGATGCATGCTTCTTTTATAATTTGTGCTCCCATGTTTTCAAATGGATTTTCAAGTTCAATTTCTCTTGCAATAGTTACACCATCATTAGTAATTTGTGGTGGTCCAAACTTTTTGTCAAGAACAATATTACGTCCTTTTGGGCCTAGTGTGATTTTCACAGTATTTGCTAATGTATTTACACCAGTCTCTAAAGCCTTTCTTGCTTCATCAGCATATAAAATTTGTTTAGCCATATTAAATTCCTCCTAATCTTCTACTGTAGCGAGTATATCGCTTTGGCGTATAATTATGTATTCTCTTCCATCTATTTTAAATTCTGAGCCGGCATATTTGCTATATAGCACTTTCTGACCAGGCTTAACGATCATTTTAATTTCTTTTCCGTCAATAACACCGCCATCTCCAACGGCGATAATTTTTGCCACTTGTGGTTTTTCTTGGTTACTTCCTGTTAATATTAAACCAAAGGAAGTAGTTTCTTCTTTTTCGATGTGTTGTACGACAACTTTGTCAAATAAAGGTTTTAATTTCATATCAGTTTACTCCTTCTAGATTTTGTTTGCTAGCAATCTATGTTGCAGAGTGCTAACTTTTAGATTTTAACACAGCAAAAAACAATTTGCAAGTAAATATTTACTGTTGGGTTTATGCTTATACTAGCATATATCAAATATGTAGAAACGTAAATTAATTTGTCACATATACGGCGTTTTAAATTTTTTGGTGCTTTTCAATATATTTAAACGGCATTCAGCCTAACTAATTGATGTGATTAATATTGGATTTGATTGTTTTTTATGGTATCATTTTAAAGAAATTTACTCTTAGGATGGTATGCATATGAACAAATGGGATAAGCGATTTATGGAGTTGTCATACGTAGTAGGAAGCTGGTCTTCGTGTTACAAGGATGATAGACAAGTAGGTGCTGTTATTGTTAGGAATAAACGTATTTTGACCACTGGGTATAATGGTGCACCAAGCGGCATTACGAGTTGTAAAGACAGGGGGGAGTGCTTGCGTGTTAAAAAGAATATCCCTTCAGGTACTTGCCATGAAATTTGTTATGCAGTTCATGCAGAACAAAATGCAATTATTCAAGCTGCTAAGATTGGCGTTTCCGTTGAGGATGCAACCTTGTATTGTACTCATCAGCCGTGTAATATTTGTGCAAAAATGATTATTAATAGCGGAATAAAACGTATCGTATTTGATAATGGATATCCTGATAGTTTCTCAATGGAAATGTTCAAAGAAGCTAATGTGATAGTTGATAAATATAGTGACTTGCTTAAGAATTAGCATTTAATTCAGAATTTTATCTTAATTAAAAGCAACACGACGGATAAACTGTAGCTCTGGCTACAAAAAACAACAGGTTATCGAAAGAAATTTTATTTAATTATGTCGGGTTGATGTTCGGGATTTTTCATATGAGCCGTTGTAGTATGTACTTAAAGATACCCAATGGTTTTTTTCGATACAGTACGTCTAAACTTCATGCTTCAAGTTTTTGTTCTAGTTTTCAGGATTGCCAATTGGATATGCATTGAATTGAGTGTGATATATGTTTGATATTTCAATGAATTATTACTTATAAGTTATTTTAAATATTGACATGCGCACGTGTGTTAATGTATTATGTTTTTAATTGAAGTGAGGAATGTGTTCATGGTTGCTACCAGGAGTAAGAAGGTTAAAAATATTTTAATTTTACTTGTTGGGCTTGTTTTTATTGCAAGCATATTACTTCTCTCAATCATTCTCTTTCCGAATCAAAATGAAACTATTGTAGGGTCTGCTGCTGTTGGATATAAAACAGATAAGGCTGCTGATTTAGACTCTGGGATTGTACAAGGATATCTAAAACCTGGGTTGAATTCCCTTAGCTCGGCGGCGCATTTTGCGGATAATCTCTCAAATAATTATCCTCTTTCAGGCACGACCGAAGAAGAGTATTTTGCTAAAGATTTTTACTGCGATGAAAATTCATCAGCACGCTTTAGCGCTGAGTCGTTACAGTTTAAAAATGGTTCTGTAGGTACGTTGCTAAAAGTCAATAATGGAACCTATCCAGCAAATGCTCTTGCACAAGCTCTAAGCAGTAATGAATTTATAATTAAGATAAGGTTTGAGTGTGAGATATTAATTTCAGGAACTGGTCCTTCAAACGCGAATTTAGAAACAGTGATTTATTGGTATCCAGCAGGAATCGGCACGAGTGAATATGCAACAAAAACTTCTTTAATACCAATGAGTTCAGGAAGTCAGTTTAGTCATTTTGTTGATTTGGGCGGGGATGATGCTGATAGCGGTGGTTCTTACTATGATGCAAATAATGTTTTATGTACTAACACAAACATTATACATGACGCTGCTTGTTTTTTAATCACGATGAAAGATCCTAACAACGCATCAGATGGTTTTGATATATTAATTAGGTCGCCTCGCGTCTATATTGATGTAGAGGCTGTAGGGCTTTCTATCAACATAGATATGTATGCGATAGAAATTTCTGGCGAAAATAGAGAAGCGACAGCCATTTCAAGAATCAAAGATGTTAGTTCAGATGGTCCACAAATCCTAAGTAATACTTTTGTTAAGGCTGGAGATCAACTCGATCTTACAGCGCGTGTTGACAAGCAAGGTTTGCCATATGTATTTCCTACCTATTATCCTGCTCTATTTTATCCCGTGGATAACAACTTCGATGATAGAACTTGTATAGATTGGCATACGTACAATACAAACTATGATGAAACGATAGGCTCTTACTTGGAAGCTATCCCTTTACCAGAATCTGCAAGCCCTTCGGAACAAACGGCGAGAAAGTCTGGATATAGTGTTTCATTCCAAGTAAAAGATGGAGTTGGAAATACTCCTCAAGTTAAATTGCTACCTCGTTTACCAATAAGTATTGAAAGAGGGAATGTTACGTATTACGAATATAGTGTTGGAAATATTCCTAACATTGAGATTGTTGTAAAAGTTGATAATGTGTCCCCTTCGATCCCAATCATTGATGAAGATAGTACTTTCGGAAAAACAATCAAGAATAAAAGATGGTATACAACTTCTAGAACGATGCATTTAGAATACTCTTCAGAGTTAACAACTGACTTTATAAATAACTCGAGAGAAAAGGTTTATGCATATGTTTTAAGCAGCGAGGTAAGTACGTTCGACGTATCCTCTTGCGATTTTTCTTTGCCTAATGATCATATGGATAGTAGGTATCCTTTTTATGGGGTGGGATCGGGTATTGATGAATTCGCAGATAGGCAAGATTTGGGTAATTTTTCGAACATCATGAATTTTGCAGAAAAGTTTGCGTTAAACTTTAGTACGCCTGGAGAGTACACATTAGTCCTTGTTGCAGTAGACAGGGCAGGAAACGTTTCTTCCCCTATGATATATCACAGGGGCAATAACCAAACTGTGAGAGTGGACGATACAACACAGGAAGTAGGGTTTAACCTAATGTATGGTACGACAGCGTTTATTTCTGACTATGTTTCAGTTATTGGTAATGTAACCATTTTCTTGGGTGAGAAGTGGCATGAAAAAGATGATGAAACACAAAAATGGACATGTACTGCTGCAGAGAGCGTTACATCTGGGGATGGGGTAGTTCAGAAAAGAGTAGAACCATCAAAGCGTGATATACCTGTAACGTTACGACTTACGATGCCTGTAGCTGCTTACAATAACTACAGGCTAGTTATGTATAGTAACCAACCTGCAATGGAAGGTATGGTTTCAGATTCTCCAACATTTAAGTTAGGTCGTGATAATGCTCGCATCTATGAAATTACATTCTTTACAAACGATGAAATTTGGAATAGCGGACAAAGTTCTGGAATGGTTACAATGTTTTTTAATAAAAGAGTTGATTTGGGCTTGATTACAACAGACTTTACTTATTCGAAGGACCAAATGGGAAATGGAAATATAGTTGCCTTAGATAGTTTTTTTGAAGCCTACTTCCCTTATGACCCGAATACAGGGGTAAAAACTTTTCCAGAAAGACAGCCGGACATTGATATTACTTATTATGAGCATCATGAATACCAAGTGTATATTGCTACGACTGTAAATAATGGACAAATAGTTACCACAACGGGTGGATACATTAATTACAAAGGGACTGAATACCACGTTCCAAATGATTATGATTTGCTAGCAAATACGAGAGTATCAAACATTGCCTTTATACCGGGATTGAATGGTGACTCTGGAACGCGTTTATACACTTTAAAAAGAAGAGAGCTTACGCCTGTGACAGGTTACAAAGTATACACCGCAGAAGGGTTTATGCCAGAATTTGGGAAAAACATAGGTTTTATAGATGCTGGGAAATATGTCTATAAGGCAACAGTTGATGTGTCTGGCGACACCAATTTATTCGGGGAAAGTGTAAATATTTTTGAAATTAAGAAAGCTACTCCAAATGTTTTTGACCTCCATACTAAAAACACATTGTTTTATGGGGACAGTTTAAATCAACTTATGTTTGGGAGTTCGTATGAAAATGGTTCGCCAATTACAGATCCAGGGTTTGAATATGCTTCAGAAAACTATTTTTTATCATCAGCAGGGGTGTATGGATATTTTGAGATAACATCACCACAACATGGAACAGAAACATATAACAAGCCTCAAGTCAGTTCATCTATGCCTATTACGGTACGTTTTCATCCAATTGAAGTAATTGCTGGTGTGACCAATGAAATAATGAATGACAACTGGGATACAGTATTTTCTAGATACTATGATAGGGTGATGGTTAATCCTGTCGGTCCTGTTTTTGAGTATACGTTGAAACCAGGGAAAAGTCATAGTAAGAATTATGAAACTCAGTTAATTGAGATGAATATAGAAATAAAGCATGCAAAGGCTTACATTGATGTTGACTATTCAACAATTAGAAAAGTATACAACGAAGAGCCACAAGGACTGACGGCAAAGGCTTATTTGGATGTTGACAAAACCATAGAAGAATTTAATGTGCCATTTATCATAACCTATGTGGATAAAACGACAGGAATCCCACTTCAGGGGAAACCTGAATCAGCGGGAAATTATCAAGCGAAGATTGATATCGATAAAACTAGCTCAAACTATGAAAATGATGTGTCTGTGTATCAAGATTTTATAATTGATAAGAAAGAATTAAATGTTTATCCAATTGCTCCTGAAGGGGAACTAGGATTGGGAGATTATGTTTATGAAGAACTTCCGACAACTGAACTTTTAGGTCAGTATCAGTTTGATCATAAATTTACATTCATATACGGATACTTAGAAGCACCATCTTATAAGTTTGGCGTTTATGAAAACGAAATATTTGAAGAAATTACTGGCTTATATGTAAATCATTCCTTCTCTAAATATAGGGATGAAAATGGACAGTTTTTAGATCCGTTTGGAGATTGGGTTACCCAGACCATTCCTGGTGTTTTGCTTAGTGATATGTTATCTGCAGGTTGGCATATTGCCGAGATAACAATTGAAAACCAAAATTATTCAGGAGGATTATACGCAATATTTGTTATAGAGCAAGGCACTCCTCTTGGAAATCTTTTAACTGTAAATCTGCCTCAATTCAAGCGGACATACTCCGTTGTTGACTACGATGGTACGCCAAAGGGAGTAATTGGTCATTTAGAATATGGTCAAACGCTAGCAGCCGGTCTGCCGATTATGTTGCAAGGCTTAAGTACTAGCGCGTCTTACAAATATCGTAACAACGTAACGAAAGAGATCCAAGGTAGGTTTTATTTTGAATCTGAAACGGAATATTATTTGAGACAAGCAAGTCAGTCACAAGCTTATTTCGATGTGAATGGACAAAGAATTTTAGATGTTAACTATGGGACCGGCAATATGACAAATAGAGTAATCCCACATGCAGTGACGCTTTATTGGGAAGCAGGGGAGTACATAGGCGCCGAATTTATACCCAATAATAATTTTGGAATAGTTTCGTTTTCTACAGATATTGTTGTAGCTAGAGCAAGGGCTAATGTTGACAATATCTATATGAGCAGTATCACATACGGGCAAAAATTGTTAAATTCAGATTTTGTAGGTGATATTGTTTCTAACGGAAAAATATTAGAACGCAATGTTCATTATTCACTGAATTTAATTACAAATAATCAAACGGTTTATAATGGGGGTACGCACAACGTAAGATATTCATTAAATCCGATTGGAGAGTACTTACGTCAATATCTGCCTCTAAATGACCTATATGCTCAAATTAACGTAATTAGTAGAGAAATAACAATATCATTTCCAGCGGATGTTAAAAGAAGTATTGAAATAGAGGAGTATGATAGTGGCTCGCCATTAAATCTTCCTATTGGTGTTGTTTACGAATATGGCTCATTGTATTCTCGGCCGACAACAATAGTAAAAACAACAGATACTGAGGAGATAGTTACTAATATTCAATTAGAATATCTTTACTTTAAAGATAAACCAAATGATGGTTATGTTCTTCAAAGCGGTGAAAGTTACATGGATGGATATGAGAACTATGTTCGACTTCCTCGCATTTCTAGCACTACGGAAAGCGGAAGATATTATATGTTAGTCAGGCCTTTGGGTAACAATTATATTGGAAGTGTTTTTGAAGATTTTTATGTCATTAAAGCAGACTTGTATTATACGCAACCTAATTTGCCAAGTATAGAATATGGTCAGTGTTTAGGTGATTATGTTTTTTCACAAATATTGGTACAAAATCGAACAAACACAATTAGCATTTCTGGTAGCTTTTCATTTGTTGATGAGGAACTAATGCCAGAAGTAGGGTCTACTGACAGTTTTTTAGTCAAGTTTATACCCAGAGCGGGGAGTACATTGCTGTATAATAATTTTAAACCTATAGTTTTTCCATTAGCCATAAACGTTTTGAAAAAGACGCTAGTAATTTCAGTAGCAGATAATACACAATATGTATTTACTGGCGGTCCTAAAGCGATTATGGCAACGGTATTAGATCCAGAAAATCTTGGAGTATCATTGCCATTAGTTTATGAGTATTTTACTGTTGATGGATTGCCTCCTACTCAAGTTGGAATCTATAATGTAAAGGTTTCTATAGATAACTCTGTAGAGAAATTTAGAGGATTTAAGTCAGTAACTGTAGAAATTACTAAATCTCCAGTTACTATTGATACGACAGATGTTGAAAAAGAATATACAGGATTACCTCAAGAACTTATCCCTAACTATTCATTTGTACCAGGAACTAATGTCAGAGACTTTATTGTAAATGATATCGAAGGTTTTAGAATCAGATATTATGACCATAATGGGTTGGAAATGAATGTTTTACCTAAGAAGGTAGGGAAATACAGAGCAAATGTGCAGTTAGTTGCAGCAAACTATAAAGCACAAGAAACTAACATTAATTTTTACATAAAACCATCAATAAAAGAAATTAGAAATCTAGAACAAACATATGTTCCCGTGGTTTTAGACCCCAATGCTCCTCGTGTTTTACCTGTTGAGCTTATATTCAACAAGGTTTTAATTATGCATTTGGATGAATATGGAAACGAATACGTTGCTGAAGAAAATCATCAATCAGTACAATATACAGTGTTTTACCGATATCTATCAAGCGCTGGCATTCAACCCGAATTTTCATCCAATTTAGATATAAATAATGCAGGTGTATATGATCTGGAGATAAGGTTTTCAGAAAATGGATATAATAAAATAATAACAGGGGAACAGTTAATTGTTGCTAAGAGATCTGTTTCAGAATACTTCCAAACAAGCCTTCAAAGTAGGTATGTAACAACTTATACTGGATTTACGCAGCCTCTTACTAACATCTCGTTACCTGCGGATATACAAAATGCAACAATATATTATAAACAATATGAAGATAGCGGGGATTTTGTTAATACGGTCGCACCAACTCAGTCGGGATTATATAAAGTAAGGATTGTATTAGAGAGTGAAAATTATGAAGGTATAGGCGAAACTGAATATGAAATTAAGAAAGCAAAATTGACAATTGTTAGTACGCCTACTACAGAAAAAATAGAATTTAGTACAGAAAAAGAAAATGTATTATTCAAAGAAGGGACAGGAGAAGTTAGATTTGCAACCACAGGAGAGGTTTTAAGCAATAGAGGAACATGGTCGATTGAAACTGACATAACTTCTCCTTTATGTACGGCTGGCAGTTCTTATTCTGTTGTTGTTCGTTTTACACCGGATGAAACGATTAATACAAACTTTCTTGCAGTGGAAAAAGAGATGTCCATAAGTATAACAAAAAGGGACATTAGTGAGTTTATCCAAATTGAAGAGCAGTCATTAAATAAAATTTATTCTGGAAGTCGTCAAGGGGCAAGAGCTATTATTGCGGAAGCTGCGAATATAATCCCTGGATACGGCAGAATTAAACTGACATATCAATACAACGGAGTAGTTGAAGATCCGAAGGATGTAGGAGTCTATAGTTTAGTAGTTAAGATAGTGGAGGATAATAATTACGTAGGAACAACAACTGCGAGAAGTTTTAAAATAACTATGGCTGAACCGTTAATAGAAAGCCCGCCTCGTATTAGAGATGTTAACAAGGGGGATACCCTAGTCAATGGGGATATTATTCCAAATACTGGACACGTGGTTAATCCAATAGATAATACGATAAAAGTTCAAGGTAGTTTTCAATTTGATTCGTCAAACGTTATGAATGAGGCTAACATTCATAAGGTTTTAATCCATTTTATTCCAAATGAATCGCTTAGTTATAAAAGCATCTTATTCGAAGTGGATGTGAAGGTTATTGGTTTGGATTTAAATGTGACTTCGGTTGAGGTTGTCACCATACAAGATGTAAACGGATACGATATAAGTTATCCTTATGGCACAAAATTATATGATACAGAATTGTCAATTACCCCCATGATTGATGGTGTTCCTTTAAGTGAAGATGTCGGAGTTTGGGAATGGGTTGACAATAATGAGATCATAGATGTTGGAGGTGTCGCCAGATATAGGATTATTCCTACAGACCTTTCAACTTACAACATTTACGAAGGTTCTGTTATTGTACCCTATATTCATAAGGCTGACATGCAAATCAACATGGAAGCCTCGAACATAACTATATATGCGGGCGAGGAGATTGATTTTTTCGCCCCAGAAGAATCGCTAAATATTAATTTTATTGTGAACAACGCGCATAATTCAAATCTTGTAGTCAATCCTAAAATTGAAATATCAGACCAATATAGTGTTATTGAAGATATTAATAGTTTCAGTTTATCTGAAGATTATTACTATGATACTTTTACAGGTGGAAAATACTTAAGAAATTCAAATGGAATAGCTACAATCAAATTTAAGCTTACTAATGCTAATTATAATGAATTGATTGTTGAGTTCTCAGTAAGAGTGTATAAGCTTGTTGGAAGTAGTAGCTTTGAAGCAACACGTATTAGGAAATGTTATGACGGAGAAATGACAAAAATTAGTGATTTTAACATACGAGTAAGTGATACGGAAATTATTATAGATGAAAACAAATTGTTTATTTCAGATATTCACAATTTTGCGGGCGAAAAAGTTACTGATTTTACATCTACCGCATTAACTCCAGGCATGTACAGTGTAACAGTTGAAATTAATGATATTTGGTATGCAGGACAACATACTTTCAGTTATGAAGTGATAAATAACGATATCACAGAGTTTATGTCGATAAATCATACTACACGCGTTTATGCAGATAATCAACCTACTGCAAAAGCGAGCTTCGGTCAGTTTTATGATAACGCATTATTAACAACAGGGTCTGTAATCGAATATAAGTATTGGTCACAGGATAAGACGATTGACTTAGGTTATCTTCCACCGAGAAATGCAGGTAATTATTGGTTAGAAGTTTCAATTGATGCAGAAGATATGTATTTTAGCGCAAGAAAGATAGTGCCATACACTATACTTAAAAAGGAGCTATCCCTAGCGCTTAACGAGTCATATGTGTTTAGGTATGGTCAGAGTTACGCAGTCGAACCTGAGATAGGAAACGGCTTGTCAGTAAATAATTGTAATGTGTCATACTATCTTATTGGAGAGTCATTACCACTACTGACAAAACCAACAAATGTTGGCAGATACAGAATTAGATTTTCAATTAATCATCAAAACTACTTTGGTGCAAAAGAAGTTATGTTGACGATAAATCAAATAGCATTAGAGTTAAATGTCTCTCCGCAAATTGATGCATTAGAATACGGTACAAAACTAAATTCGGCGGGCTTTAGTGGTGGTGAAGTAATTAGTGCTGATATGGAAGCAATTAGAGTTGTGGGACAATTTGTTTTTGTTGATCCCGATTTAACGCCGCCAGTAGGAGTTCAAACCGTTCAGATTCGTTTTGAGCCAACGAACAAAAACTACGCACCACTTACATTCTCCAGTGAAATTACGGTTAAGAAAAGAAGAGCGAGTATTCATTTCGTACTGACAAGTATGGAATATAATGGTTTACCTCAATTACCATTGATTGCAACGGATCCAGCGCTCAACATAAATGTTAGATACTCGATAGAGCAAGATGGATTAACAGTTACCAACGCCACAGAAGTGGGTATGTATAAGATCATTGCAACAATTCATGACGAAAATTATGAAGGTAGAAGTGTTTTAGATGGGTTTCAAATTGTAAAAGCAAATATAAAATTAAGTGAGAGTGTTATGCCAAACGCGTCTGCCATTGAATATAATCAAGCACTAAATAAGAGTTCATTGCTAGGTGGAAAAATAGTATATGTAAGTGGCAAAGAGCCAGTTGCAGGAATATTTAGGTATAAGAATCCAGATCTTATGCTTGGCCCTGTAGGGAATTATACAAATATTGGATTTGTTTTTATTCCAGTTGATACTAAAAACTATGAGGTTTTTGAAGGCTCTGTTACGGTATCTGTAACAAAGGCAAATGCCTCAATCCAGGCTTTTGATACAGAATTTGTTTATGGAGACCAAATAAAGCGACCTAGATTTGTAACAAGTCCTGCTAATTTAACTGTACTGAATCAAGACTTTGAGGATAGCATGTACAATATGAAAGATGTAGGAATATATGTTTTTAACGCAACGATAAGCGATCACAATTATACTGGTCATATCACTTATAATCTGGTCATAACAAAGAAAGTGTTAGAAATTCAGTTTTACCAAGGAACCGCACCCATAGACAAGTATATTGTGTCATATGGACAAAGAATTGAGCCGATAGCAAGAATCAAACCTAGTTCTTTAGCTGCAGTTGATGCTCCCTATAGGGAGGAAATAGAAAGGCACATTATGTATTACTATAAGGGTGTTAACGGCGATATGCAATTCACGGTGAATAGACCATATAATATTGGAGAGTACTTGGTAGTAGCGCGTATGGAAAGTCACAATAACTATAGGTTGGACGATAGTATTGCTACTTTAAGATATGAAATTACCAGAGCAAGAGTTGAAAGGCTTGATTTTGACCATACTCTTCTCTCAACGCAAGTATACGGCAATGTTACAATGCCATCTGTTCTTGTAACACCCGCTTCGGTTAGATATAAAATATACTTCCCTGGCTCTTCGGGACTCCCGACAACAGCAGGGACTCATAGTGTTAGGGTGGAAATTATAGATGAAAACTATATATTTGAATCTAGAGATGCGGTGTTCAAAATACTACCACTTGAGTTAAATGTTGAAAATATCAAAGTACAAGACAAACCGGTGGACGGATTAAGTGATGTAAAGGTCACAGGTGTTCTTAGCGGTGTAAGAGAAAAGGATGAGGTTTTTTTAACTCTAACAGCACATACAGATAAATGGGCTACAAATGTTGGGCAACATGACGTTATTATTTCGAGTTGGAAACTTACTGGATTGCATGCTTCAAACTATGCGGTTAGAGAACCTATATATTCGCTTAAAGTAAATATCACAAATAAAGTCATAAAGGATGAAAGTTCGGAATCATACGTAACTAGTTCAACGGGGTTTGACGGAAATATAACAGTTTCATTTGGTGAAGTATATGATTCAGTTAATAGAACGAACTTTATCACAAGTCTAATAGGTCAAAAAGCGATAGTACAGAGTATTTCGATAAAAGAAAATGGTTTGGATACTGTTTTGAGTGAAAAAGTGAAGTATTATGTAAAAATACCTGACGCCTATTTAGGTGCACAAAACTTAGAAGTGAAAGGTTTGGGAGCGCTATCTAATCAGTCAATTCAGTTTACACAAGAAGGAGATTTTATCACATTTTATGCAGATACATCAGGCGAGATTTTATTCTATGTAGATGACTTCCCTTACTGGATTATTATTGTTGTGAGTGTGGTTTTAATCTTAATTATTGGTGCAATATTGGTTTTCATATTATTACCTAAAAAGAAGCGTAAAGTTACGATAACGTCGGATATGCGTAAAGCGCACGAATGGGTGAGACGCGCGGAAGAATTTGAAAACAAAGCGGAAATGGATAAGCAAATCAGAGATCGAGAGAAGAGACGCAGATGGAAAATGTGAGCAACAAGAAGGATTTTACAACACTTGTTAGTTATGTTTTTTGTATGTTGTTAGTTTTCGTCGCTACTATGCTATGTTCTGTTATCAACCGAAGCTTTGATTTTAACGCACTGGCTGAAGCTAACATTGTTTTAAGACTAGATAATAAAGAAAACAAAGTTTTTAATGCTTTAACAGGAGCTACATATTCCATAATATCGAATGATAAAACAATTGATATTTTGATTGCATTTGATGATGATGCAGATAATTGGATCATTTGTTCAAAAAACAACCAAGAAGAGATTCCATATATTTCTATAAAAGATTTAGAAAAGAACAACCCTGAAATATACCAAAGGCCGACCATTAATAACCAAGGTCTCTTTGAATCAAAAATTACCTTATACTCAAATGGTTTTTTATACATAAAATGTTTGTATGTAGAAGATGGGGAGAATAAATTTATTGAAAAATCTGAGAGGATTTCAGTCATAGATTGGGTAGCTCCTAATATTGTAAAAGATAGTGTTTTGGTTTATGCAGATGCTCGCAGTGTAAGTTTTTATGTCAAAGTTACGGATTATTTTCCGTGGCTTAGATATGAAACTGCGAAGAGTGGTATAAATAAAGCAGAGTTTTTCTTTATAGATAGAGAGTTAACTGAATATATGCAGCAAAAAGAAAGCCCTAGTGACGAATTTGATGTTTCGTTTGATGATTTAGAACAAGAAATCGGATACGCTTCGATTAAAGTTCAAACAGCGGTCGCGGATGATGATGTATTAGACGTTCAATTTACGGAAACGGGGTATTATTATTTGGCCCTTGAAGATAAGGTAGGCAATATGGCTATTTATTTATTAGGTCATTACAAGAAGCCTAAAGGTGCAGATTTTAAAGTTAAATACCCTTTTGGAGAGTTGGTAATATCTGAATATTTATTACAGGCTGAGAATTATATCGCATACTATGAAGGTAGGGAAGATTTTGCGCAAGTTAGAGTTGAAGAACTGAAGGAAGCTTTAAGTAATGTGTATTATGTTTTCTCAACGGAAGAAGATGAAACAATAAAAAGAACAGCATATGAGAGTTTTAATATAGTTAAATATGAATTTGAAAAAGCTACAGAGGGAGTTATTCTTGTTTTAGACAGTGTCGGTAGTGAAAACAATTTAGGAACTATAATTAAATGTGTTAATTTTAATGAAAAAATAGTAGAAACAGTATTAGGGGATGAGGTTACCTTAATTGTAAAAACGTCAAGTTTAAACGCAGAAGACATTTTAGTTGATATATCATCATTAAAAGATAAAGATTACAATTATGTTATCAAGATCGAATATGAACTTTTAAAAAATGATGAGCACATAGTTCCTAATGTGCCTTTAGTGTTTAGTATAGATTATAATTTAACAATTAAAGATTTATTAGTTATTTCTACAATAGACGGTTTAAATGCTAAATTATACGAGGTCGAACGAGGTTTACAGTATTTCAAACTTGAAAGCAATACGGATAAAAGAGAGTTTTATGTGTTTTATAATGTGGATACAAAAGTTGATAATTTAAACCCTATTAAACCTATATGGATTGTAGTAATAGGGATATATGTTGGGCTTTCAGCTGTAGTAACATTATTGTCCGCAGTTTTTAGTTTACGGAAACAGAAGAAGAGTACGAACGTTTGATACGCTGCAATTTACATGCCTTATTTCCAGTTAAGATATTCCTTTAAAAACAGGTCTATATTTTAGATTAATTATGCGTTTTGACATATTATTTTAAGGCGATACAAATAATAAAAACTTTGAATAGTTTATAAATTGAAATGTTAGACAACTGTTTTGTCGTGTGGTATACTACTCAAGATGGCACCATAGCCAAGTGGTAAGGCAGAGGTCTGCAAAACCTTTATCCCCAGTTCAAATCTGGGTGGTGCCTCCAAGATAAATGCCGTTGTGGCGGAATAGGCAGACGCAAGGGACTTAAAATCCCTCGATGGCAACATCGTGCCGGTTCAAGTCCGGCCAACGGCACCATATAAAATACCGCAATCTTAGGATGGTTGCGGTATTTATTGTAATGAATTGACTTTATTAATTTACTTGTAATAAGTTAATAGTTATAATAAAGATATCACCGTAATGAGAGGTATAAATATGTGTATTTTAACAATATTATGTTACAACAAGTTGGTTAAATTAAGAGAACGTGCAGATAACTCATGGTCTCAAATTGATGTTCAGCTCCAGAAGAGATTTGATTTAGTGCCGAATCTTGTAGAGACTGTCAAAGGTTATGCTAAACATGAAAAAACTGTTCTTACAGAAGTCACACAAGCTCGTGCGTCTGTTGGTAGTGCTAAAACACAAGAGGAAGTAATGGAGGCTAATAATCAATTAACAGGGGCACTATCACGGCTATTAGTCGTTGTTGAAAGATATCCTGAATTGAAGGCAAATGAAAACTTTTTATCATTGCAAGGGGAGTTAAAAAATATAGAAAGTGCAATCGCGTATTCAAGGCAGTTTTATAATGATAGTTGCATGCTTTATAATCAAAAAATTAAATTGTTTCCTTGTGTAATAATTGCAAAGATTTTTAAATTCAAAGAAAAACCATATTTTGATGCGGTTGAGGAAACTAAGATTGCTCCGAAAGTTTCATTTGATTAAATATTAGATTTAGAAGCAAAGCAAGGTGTTTCGAATGAAAAGAAGTTTATCCTTAATTCTTACGTTAATGTTGTTAGCGTTGGTTTTAACGCTATTAAATTCATGTTCTCACAGGTTTACGGAAGATATCTGGATAAATAAGGTTACAATTAATGCTACTATAAATGCGGATGGTAGTTTGGCTGTTCAAGAAAGATGGGATGTAGAGGCTAGCACAGAGTCAGGCAAGATTAATCTATATAAATCGTTATCATTAGTTAGTGAAGATGTGAAATTCAGTAACGTTAAGACATCTGTGGAAGATTTTTCTGTTTTTGATAATACTAATAATAGGACTTTAAATAATTTAGGTACGGGATCGTTTGAAGAATTTCGCTCTAGTGGCGAGTTAGGATATTACATGAACGAGGAGAGTTCCACTAGTGTTGAGATTGGGTTAATGATGCCACCGTTTAAATCTGGAAAGCGTTCGTATACATTCAACTATACACTAAAAGACTTTTTAGCTAAATTTAATGATTGTGTGGTTATGTATTGGCAGCAATTTAATGCGAAGTCTTTCTCTTTGTATATAGAAGAGTACGAGGCAAACATATGTTTACCTGCTAATACAGAAAAGAATACCATGCATTGGTTTCATACGGAGTCTCCAGAATCGTTTAGCGAGTTGAAAGAAGATAAAAGTTCGATTAATTACATTGCTAGAGATGTTAAAATAGGCACCAACATAGAAACTAGGATTTTATTTGGTGACATTGATACTTTCCCTGAAGTTTCTTTAGCGGCAGATTCAAATATGAAAGACATTATCATAGCTGAGGAAAACAACTGGTTGCAAGACTGGGAAAATAAATTAAAGACCGATCGGCGCAACTTTATACTTTCATTGATAGGCATGACAATAATGATTTTCATAGGCGTAAGTATAATATTTACTATTCAGTATAAATACAGAAAAAGAACCAAAGAATATCCTAAATATGTTAGAGAAATTCCATCGGAAGTAACGGTTTCACAGATGAGTCATTTCTTTTATTACTACAAGGGGGGCGCTAGTTCTAAGAAAAATTCAGGCCATGTTATTTCTTCTACTATTTTGGAATTTATAAGAAGAGGATTTATCAAAATAGACGCACATCCAGGCAATAATGTCGCTAAATTTATTATATCGGGAGCAAACGAAGCGGAACTTAGTGACCTAACATATCACGAGATAATAATACATAGATTACTTTCAGCGGCGATGAACCCAGAAACTAAAGAACTGACAATTAAACAGTTTGAAAAATATATTAAAAACAATTCAGACAGTGTTATTAGTTTATTAAAAGACTTTTTTAACGACTCAAAAAAACTTCTTGATGATGGAAACTATAAACGCCATATGGGCATTAATTATTCGTCTATTAAAATCATGGGGATTTTAATGTTAGTAGTGGGGGCGCTGTGGTTATTGTCTCTCCCTATAGTTTTTCCTTTAGCTATAGGGCTCGTTGTACTGGGATTATGTTTAGCAATTGGGACTCCTAAAAAGACTAAATTAAACGAGAAGGGTGAAGATAAATTAGCCGAGCTCGAAGGGTTGTATAATTTTATGAAAGATTTTTCAAATCTTAAAGAACATGAATTGCCTAAAATTGTATTATGGGAAGAGTATATGGTTTATGCTACAATGATGGGTATATCTAAAGAGGTAATGGATGCACTTAAGGTTAGATATCCAGAACTAAGTGAAGACACATCAAAAATTAAGGCTAATAGTTTTGCAAGAAGTTATTTACATACATATATGTGGCTTTCAACTGTAAGGGGCTTAGACCTGGGCTCTAGTATCAGTGCAAGCATAAATACTGCATATAGAGCGGCTTATTCTGCATCTACTGCCGCGAAACTCAAGGCTATATCGAAGTCTAGCGGGCGCTCGGGAGGTTTCGGCGGTGGTTTTGGTGGTGGGGGCTTCGGCGGAGGCGGTGGTGGCTTCGGCGGAGGCGGCGGCGGAGCTCGCTAATTTACAGTATAGTTAAAAAAAAGATATATCTCAGCATAAGTATAATTATGATTCATCTAAGCTTTCTTGAAGAATAACTATTAGATATTTGCAATAGTCAAATGTATTATTGTATAATTTCATTGTGCGAAAGTAGTTCAATGGTAGAGCCCTGCCTTCCCAAGGCAGTTGTTGCGAGTTCGAATCTCGTCTTTCGCTCCATTTCTAAGCTGTCCTAATGATAGGACAGTTTTTGCATATTTTAAATATAAAGTAGTCATATTGACTTTTATTTACTTTTAATTTACAATATCAATTATCACATTATTTATAGAGTATATATATGAAATCGGAAAATACTATTAATATTACGTTAAATGAAATAATAGCAAGCGATAATCCTGCAGTGTTTATACTAGCTCCCGTCGGGTCTAGGAAAAGTGATTTTATTAGTGAACTGAGCAATAAATTTGATAAGACTTTTTGGTTCAATGCGATTACTGAAGATTTGAGTCTATATATGCACACTATTATAGATAAAGTATTAAAAGATAACTTAGAACTTCAATTTAAACTCAAACAGCTATTATTGTGTGATTTAAAATATACTGGTAATGATACGATTATTTTTTCAATATTAGATTATATTGCCAAAATGAAAGAGACTGTTCTGATGGTGTTTGAACAAATGGAGTATATGTCACATAATTTTGATTATAGTGATTTTATTACTATAATAAAAAATGCTCCTAGTAACTTGAAGATAATATTTTCGTCAACAGAGATGTTGCCGTTTGAGTGGCACAAATTCGAACCCGTTTACCCTGTGTTGATTGATAGGCTTGTTCTTATGCCTAGAGTAAATACAACAATTGATGTATATTTATCAGATACCTCAGAAGAAGATAGGGAGATTTTATCTAGGGTATCTGTTCTCGACGCTGTAGATATAGATTTTGTTGACAAGGTTTATAGTGGCGGGGGGAAATTGCTAAAAACGTTATCGGCAAAAGGTGAGTATGTGTTCACTAGAGATATTAAATATTTTCGAATTAGTCCAGCATTGAGGAGTTATTTTTCGAAAAATATCATTTTACAAGAATCTGAAATAAAAGAAATTAAAAAACAATACGGGCAACATTTGGCAGACACAGGCCATTATTATGGCTCGTTAACATTATTTGCTAGTGCTAACGATATAGAAGGGTTTAATTCGTCAATTAAACATATACTTCTAGATTTAAATTTAATAAGCAAAGGTATTCCTTATGTAAAAAAACATCCTTATTCAGAGTTAGAGATAGAAGAACATAAGCTTATAGAATATCCTTACTTCACATTATATAAAATGATCTCATCTTGTATACATAATGATAATAGTGCATACTATTACGATAGGTTTGATAAGATTATTGAAATTTTTAAAAAGAGCGATGAAAGGGCATATTTATTGTCATTGCTAGCCCAAATTCGCATTTTAATTAGTAAAGGAGAAAAGACATTAGCAAAAAAACGCTTTGAAGGATTAAATAAATATAAAAACAGTGATGCTGAAAGTTTTATTTTTGCATTAGCTTGTACGCTACCTAATGTTATTACAAATACCAATATTACGATTGAAGAAATGGAATCTTATGCTTTCACAGAAGGGATAGAAGAAAACTTTTGGTATATAAGATTAATGGAAGAGATAGCTAAAGCATATTATAAACAAGGAAATTATAAAAATGCATTAAATACTGTAAAGATAATTAAAAATTATTTAAATTATTACATTGTACCACCGTATTTTATTGCTCCTCATTATTTCGCCGGGGAAGTTTATGAGGCTACAGAGTTGGTAAACGAGGCTCTTAACTGGCCAAACCCATTAAGAACTGGCTTAAATGTGCTTTATACAATAAAAGGTATGATATGTTATCATCATGGTGATATAAACGAAGCTTTTGAATATTATGACAAGGCCTACAAAGCATTAGATGTTGTAGATGATGACTACTACACTACGATTACACAAAGATGTTTATTTATGGCAAAAAACGGAAATGCTCAATATGCAAAAGATCTTGCAAACATATATCTACAAGACTCAATTATTAGAAGGGAAGGAGTTGCCAACGGACTTCTCTTATCTATTTCATATGCGTATTTTAAGATGGGTGATAAGAAAAGAAGCTTTTACTATGCAACAGAATGTGTCAAAAATAGCACATCAAAATCATATGTGTGGCTACTAGGTATGGGCATAATAATTAATATTATGCTATCACGTTCTGAGATTGATGATGCTCCAACATTGATAAAAAACCTGTTAAAGGCATCATATTTTTATGGGATGAAAATGATAGTTGTTGATTACGCGGAAGATATTTTTAGTCCTATTTTACATTTTGCAAAAAAGAATCAGTTAGAACCAAGGTATGTGGAGCAAATAGAAATAAGCATCAAAGAAAGAGAGGGTCTATCAAGGATAAACAATTTAATTAAAATAAATTTATTTGGGAATGTTAGTGTTCTAGTAAATGACAATGAAATCAAATGGAAAACCCGTAAATCAAAAGAACTGTTTATATTACTGTATTTGGCTGGAGATAAAGGAATTTCTAGATCATCTATAATTAAAAACTTATGGAGAAGTCGCGAAAAAGAATCTGCTATAAACAACCTAAAGACTACTAATAACATTATACGTAATACTCTTAAAGAACATGGAGTGCAGTTTTCCATAGAATATATTAACGCAAAATATATTCTTAAAATTCGTAACGTAGAGAGTGATTATGAGCAATTTTTACTTTTGTCTCAAAAGTTTTCACAAGAAACAACAATGTCACAAAGGATGTTGCTCATGACAAAAATACTTAGTCTTTGTAAAGAAGACTTTGCAACTGACCTAAAAACAGAGTCTACGAAAAAAGAAAGGGACTCTATAAAACAATGGTTAATTATTAATGTATTTCCACTAGTAGAAATGTTAATCAAGTCGAATAGTTTTGCTGAAGCAAAAAAACTTTTAATACAGTTAATAGATATTGATAAGGATACAGATTATACAAATTTATTAGAAACGATTAATTTCGGTATAACTACAAGCATATTTTAGTCAGTTAAGTATTTGCTTTTAGTTAGATTATGTTTATGGGAAAAGGGTCTAGTGAAGGTTACGTCATAAAAACAATATGCTGTTAGATATTTATGTATAATAACTCAATGGCAAAAATTGTCCCTATAATGTATAATTACTATAGAAATTGTTCAAATATAAAGGAATGAGAGGGTTATGGACATTACATACAGTGACTTAATTATCATTTATGAAGACAATCATTTATTAGTAGTTGTTAAACCACAAGGGATACCTTGTTGCCCAGATAACAGCAGTCAACCAAACTTATTGGATCTGTTAAAACAATATTTGATTGAAAAATATAATAAGCCCGGTGATGCATATTTAGGTCTCGTTCATAGATTGGATCAACCAACAGGTGGAGTAATGGTCTATGCCAAATCCAGCAAGGCAGCGAGGAGATTGTCTGATAATCTAAAGAATAGAAGTGTTGCAAAGAGGTATTTTGCAATAACATCATCTGTACCAAAGAGTAAAAAGGGAATATTAAAGAATGCTTTGTATAAGGATAATAATAAAAATATGGTTTATTGCGTGCCAATAGCGACAACAGGAGCAAAGATGGCAGAACTAGAATATAAGGTTCTAGAAGAATTTAACGGTATGGCTCTTGTTGATATTAATTTGATTACGGGAAGGGCTCATCAAGCTAGAGCGCAAATGGCTCATATTGGTTCGCCAATATATGGAGATAAGAAATACGGGGGAAAAAGCAGTAAGGGGGAAGGGATTGCATTATGGGCTGTCGAATTGAGGTTCCCTCATCCTGTAACTAAAGATATTATGGTTTTTAGAGTTCACCCACCCATTGATGAATTGCCATGGAAAAGTTTTGATATTGAGTCAAAGTTAGCAGTTATAAAATGAATGCACTTAAGATATTAGAAAAACTAAAGAAAACTCATCCAAATGCTGGTTGTGAATTAAACTATTCATCTCCATTTGAATTGTTAATAGCAGTAATTTTAAGCGCACAGTGCACCGATAAGAGAGTTAATATGATTACTAAGGAACTGTTCAAGCTATACAATAAGCCTGAACAGTTTGCTGAACTTACACTTGAAGAATTGGTTCCAATCATTTACAGTTGCGGTTTTTTTAATAACAAAGGAAAAAATATTATTGAAATGTCAAAGCAGCTTTTGAACCGTTATAACGGAGAAGTTCCTAGCAATATGGAAGAGCTTGTTTCTTTGCCGGGGGTAGGAAGAAAAACGGCTTCAGTAGTACGTTCGGTTGCGTTTAAACTTCCCGCTATGCCCGTGGATACCCATGTTTTTAGGGTCTCTAGAAGAATAGGTTTTTCTAACGGAAGTACTGTAAGTGACGTGGAGCATGATTTATGTGAGTTATTTAATGACAAATATTGGAATGATGTTCATCATACACTTATTTTTCATGGAAGGTACATATGTAAGGCTCAATCTCCAAAATGTAAAGAATGTATAATTAAAAATGAGTGCAAATATTTTAATAATAAGTAGGTAATAAATGTTTTTAGATAGAGCTATAGTATTTTGCAAGGCAGGAGATGGAGGGAATGGTGTTGTCTCATGGCACCGTGCTAAATTTATACCAAAAGGTGGGCCTGACGGAGGAAATGGGGGTAAGGGTGGGGATATTATCTTTGAAGGTGATGCATCTCTTAATACGCTTATTTCGTTTAGATATACACAAAAATTTCATGCAGAAAACGGATCTGATGGGGCTGCGCAGAATTGTACTGGCAAAAATGGTAAGGATTTAATAATTAAGGTGCCGTGTGGGACTCTCATAAAAGATGATGAGACGGGGAGTATTATTGCCGATATATTTAAAGATGGTGAGCAGTTTATCCTATTAAAAGGTGGACGTGGAGGGAGGGGTAATAAAAGCTTTGCTACTGCCACTAGGAGAAGTCCTGGGTTTTCGGAAACTGGACAAAAAACGAAAGAAAGGAAAATTTCTTTGGAACTTAAAATAATTGCGGATGTAGGGTTAATAGGTTTTCCAAATGTTGGAAAGTCGACATTATTATCTGTTGTTTCAGCAGCAAAACCTAAGATTGCGAATTATCATTTTACAACATTAAATCCAAACTTGGGAGTTGTTTTTCACAATAACTACAGTTTCACAGTTGCGGATATACCTGGGCTTGTAGAGGGCGCTTCTGTTGGAATCGGTTTGGGGCATCATTTTTTAAGACATGTTGAAAGAGTTAGGTTGTTTTTACATATATTAGACATAAGTGAGACCGAAGGCAGGGATGTTGCAGGTGATTACATGATAGTTCGAGAAGAGCTTGAGAAATATAAACCTGAACTAGCTACAATTCCAGAGATTGTTGTGGCAAACAAAAGCGATTTAGATATCGGTAATGAAAAACTAGATAAGTTTTTCAGACAAATAAATATTAAACCAATTAAGGTCTCTGCGGTTACGACAGAGGGTGTTACAGAATTGTTAAATATAGTAGTAAAAACGCTTATGGATCTTCCGAAACCTGCCCCGATGAGTTTTGAGCCTTTTTTCTACGATGATAATGAGAGTATAGATTTTAAGATAGAAAAAATAGATGATGTGTTTTATGTGCACGGTGGGCTTGTGGAGTATTTAGCACGCAGGGTTGTTATTAGCGATCAAGAAAGCTTTCGCTGGTTTCAAAAAGTTTTGAGAGATAAAGGGATAATTGACGCCTTGAAAGATATGGGTTTGAAAAGCGGTGATACTATATCTATGGTTGGAGTAGAGTTTGAGTTTATAGAATAATATTATTAATTGTTAGAGTAAAACAAATGAAATACGGTATTTTTGGTGGGACTTTTGATCCATTTCATAACGAACATTTAAAAATAATAGAAAATGCTATTATTAATTTAAAGCTTGACAAACTTATTATAGTCCCCTCTTATAACCCGCCACATAAAAAGATTGCAACAGACTTTAAAAAAAGAGTAGATATAATAAATTTATATATAGATAATAATCCAAAAGTTATTGTTGACGAAATCGAAAATGAACTTAAATTATCAGAAAGTTACACATATCTTATACTAGAAAAGCTTATAAACAAATATGGGAATAATGGTTGTTTTATCATGGGTGGAGATAGTCTAGTTGATTTCAAAGATTGGATGCATCCAGATGCAATTGCGAAGCGAACGCCTATTATAGTTTACTCGAGAGACAATATGCAGAATATGCTCAACGCAAAACGATTTGCCGAAAAAAACTTTAATGCGACAATCCAGTTGTTAAGTTTGCCCTTATGTAATCTATCAAGCACTTTTATTAGACTGCTGTTTGAAATAGGCTCAACAAAAGCAGCTAAATATATTTCTAGAAAGGCGTATGATTACATAGTTAATAATAATATTTATGGAGAGCATAAAATGTTAGAAGTTTTAAAAATGGAAGTGAACAATAAGACTTTCATGCATTCTTTAAATACTGCAGAATGTGCTCTAGAATTAGCTTGGAGGAATCCAAATATTAATTTAAATGATGTTTTGATAGCCGCTCTTTTGCATGATTGTGCAAAAAAAGATATTATTTTAAAACCGCGGTATAGTGGTGTAAGTGAGGCGGTTGTTCACCAATATACTAGTGCAGATAAGGCGGCTGTTCTTTTCGGAGTGAGTAAGCCGCTGATTTTAGATGCGATACGTTATCATACGACTGGTAAACCTCATATGACTATGCTAGGAAAGATAGTGTATATAGCCGATAAAATCGAGCCGAGC
Source organism: Clostridiales bacterium (assembly GCA_012799455.1). Taxonomy (GTDB): domain Bacteria; phylum Bacillota; class Clostridia; order Christensenellales; family DTU072; genus MWEH01. The sequence continues at coordinate 46,479 of JAAZLE010000052.1, forward strand.
AGGACATATGAAGGGGTCGAAGGTTTAAGGGCTTATGCAGAGCACGATATTGACAATGCGTTTTTAAAAATACTAGAGCAATCTTTTGAACATGCAACCAAGAAGGCGGAGAGAGTAGACATATTGACTGAAATTACTCTCTTATGGTACAATGCAACGTGATGTTTTGTAAGTTATATTGATTATATGCTGGAGGCTGGACGCAATATGGATGTTAATAACATAAAAGATTTAATAGTAAAAAGTCTAGATGAAAAATCTGCAACCGACATACAGGTTATAGATATAGCAGCGAAGTCATCATTAGGTGATTTTTTTATTATCGCAACGGGCAAAAACTTGTCCCAAGTCAGGGCGCTGTCAGATTATGTAGAAAAAAAGCTTGAAGAAAACAATGTGTTTACTACTCGAAAAGAGGGTTATACGGACGGGCGTTGGATAGTGTTAGATTATGGAGATGTAATAGTGCACATTTTTAATAGTGAAACAAGAGATTTTTACTGTTTAGAAAAGTTATGGAGATAGTATGAGTAAATTAGACGATAATACGATGAGCAACGAACCTATATGTGTGCCTGAAGAAATTGATGAGGGTGACGGTGGGGATGATGGAATAAATAGCGCTTGTGTAGAAAGTGAGTTTGTAAAGATGCCTAATGTTCGTGAAGTCGAAAATCTTAATGTGATTACCAAAGATAAGGACGGGTGCTATAAATCCAAAAGTCACAAAAAAAGAAGGTTTTTAGTTGGATATATTACAAAAATAGCTATACTTTCATCTCTTTCAGTAGTTTTATACATGTTTGCCAGATTCCCAATATTCACGGTCTTTCCATTTAGTGTGTTAGATATGGATTTTGCATCAATACCCAGTCTTTTAGGTGGTTTTGCGTTAGGTCCGATTGCTGCGGTTTTAATTGAATTAATAAAATGCACTATCAAGCTAACTACTACAAACACGATGTTTGTAGGAGAGCTGAGTAATTTTATAGTATCTACGGCCTTCGTGTTGCCGTCTACTATTATATATAAGTACAGCAAATATAAGAAAACCAAAAAGGGAGCTATTATTGGATTGATAGCAGGTGTTTTTACAAACGTAATAGTCGGGTCTATAAGTAATTATTTTATAATACTCCCCTTATACAGTAAGGCATTTAATTTACCTATACTAATAACTGAGTATAGAGAGGTTTTTGCATTTGGTTATGGGGTGGCGTTTAATTTAATAAAATCCGTATCAGTATCTATAATCACTTTCTTGCTGTATAAGAGAGTCTCTAAACCTCTTCATTTATAATTATGAAAGATTATAACGAGAAAACATTCATATCAAACAGTGCAGAAAAGACTCAGTCAATTGCTGAAGAATTTGCAAAGGATCTTTCTGGGGGAGAGGTGCTAATTGTCAAGGGCGGGCTAGGCGCGGGTAAGACAACATTTACTCAGGGGTTGGCAAAAGGGCTTGGCGTTATGCAGCAAATTATCAGCCCTACTTTTACAATAGTTAAGGAATATTGTGGGTCTTCAGTCTTTTTATATCATATCGATATGTACAGGATTGAAGATGTTCAAGAATTAGAGAATCTAGGGTTAGAAGAACTGTTCTCTGATGATAGTATTGTTGTTATCGAGTGGAATAAGAAGGAAAATATAACTGCTAAAAAAGTATATGAAATACAAATAGATATTCAAACCGATAAAAACAGGGTACTAATAATTAAAGACCTTTCCCGTACAATACAATAGTTTGGATCGAGATTTGGTGATGACAATGAAAAAAAACACAATAGATTTGTTAATAGATACGACCAGGGATAAATTAGTGCTAATTATATTGTATGGAGCCAAATACGATTTATTCATTAGTAAATCAAGAAGACGTCGTCATGCATCAATGGTTTTAACAGAGATAGATGCTTTGCTGCAAAAAAATGGCTTGAATAAAGATATGATTGAAACAATAGGCGTAGTAGTAGGCCCCGGATCGTTTACTGGTATAAGAATTGGAGTTTCGACTGCTAATGCGCTATCGTACGCATTGGGCGCAAAGGTGATAGAGATTAATTCATTAGAGGTAATTATTAAGCTGCGCGATAAAGGTGTTGCTATCATAGATTGCGGTAATGAAAATTATTATATATTGGAAAGAGATGGTGCGGATAATAATTGTTACTATATCGCGAGTAAAGAAGATATTTCTAAGTACAATCTCAAAGGTATAGATGTTTATGGCGAAGAAATGTGGAGTGAAGAAGGGTTGATTGATGTTTTTTTAGAGAAAAAAAAGAATGGTTATTGTGTTCTAAAAGCTATACCTTTTTATATTAGGGAAACATCTGCGGACAGAGGGACGGAAAACAAATATAGCGTGAGAAAGGCTGAAAGCGATGATTTACAGCAAATTATAGACATAGAGTTAGAAAGTTTTAATAATCCATGGTTTAAGGAATCTATATCTAAATATATTATCCAATCTGGTTGTTTGGTGTTAGTTCATAAGGAAGTACAAGAAACAATCGTTGGGTATTTAATGTATCAAACGATATCTGAGGATGAAATAGAAATATTAAAAGTAGCTCTTAAGTCCGAGTTTAGAGGCGCAGGTCTTGGGAGGTTTTTATTAGATGCGCTTAATGAAGAGGCTAGGGAAAGGAGATTAACAAACATTATCCTAGAGGTTGCTGCAAACAATATCCCCGCAATTAGATTATATGAAAAGAATAATTTTAAAAAGGAAGGGTTAAGAAAAAAATATTATAATAATAATATTGATGCGATTTTGTATAGAAGAGTGGTATAGTTATTTTGTTTGTTTAGCCTGCAATCCCGTCTGGTTGTAAAGTCTCGCAAAACCAAAGTATTTTCATCAAATTGTTCCAAAAAATAAACTAAATAAGAACTATATTTAACGTCATTTTCTTGCTTTTTAACTTTTATTTTATAAATATTGCGAAAAACATACTGGAGTGGTATAAAACTCTCAAAGTTGTGAGTGTGTCACGTAATTTACTTAAGTCTTTTATTGATTTTTTTTAATCTTTTTGTTAGTATTA
>JAAZLE010000053.1 GCA_012799455.1 Clostridiales bacterium
ATTTCGCCGCCACCTATGGCAACTAGTGTGCGTGTGGGAGTGTTGGTTGCTGTATGGTTTTCAAGCTTTTGCATATTTGTAAATCCTTTTGAAATGGTAGTTTTATTATAATAACAAACGAAAGTTGCTGGCAAGTTTATAGTAAGATAAGAAAAGTTATAGGAGAGATAAAAACAAAGATAACTAGGGAGGTTCAGAAACGAAGCAGAGGTTTATTAAAAGCCATAGGCAAAGATGCTGGTTGTAAAAACATATAGCAACAAAAAAGGAGCTACTTTAGATAAGCAACTCCTTGAAAGTCGATGTAGTTTGGATAAGAGACTAATCTACTAAAAACTCGAAAAGGGCATCTAAACCAGGTTGAGTGTATTTATGTTTTCCCATATCAAAACCAGTTCCCCCTTCGGTTAATAGGTAATAGTTACCAACAAGTTTTCTAAGTTCTTCGGTGGGTAGTGCTGCGGAAGGTGCGTATGCTATAACGTCTGAATCGGTAATGTCAGGGCATTTATCTGCAGCAATGCTGCAACCATATAAGTGTAACATAGCTACGTGACCGTGCTGAAGTTCCCATGTAGTTACCCAGCCTAGTTTAGGATCGTTTGAATACATATCTCCCCAGTTTAGTCTTGCATCGGTAATGGTTGCATATTCTAAAAACTCGCGCATATCAGCCTTATCTAAGCTCATAAGCAAAAAGCTACCCTTATATGCAATATATTCCATGACAATACCAAAACGATTAAACACTTTTAAGCAGTCGAATATAGTGTCTTTAATTTTGCCTTGTGGTAGGGTTTTGCCAGACCATCTAACGGTTATGTCTTCAGGTCCCATAATAAAACTCTCGCCATTGTCTAGTTTAACAACCGTGCCAAAATAGGTGTCTATCAATGCATATCTATTTGGGAGTTTATCTACTGAAATTTGATTGACATCAGGGTGAGCAAGTTCTGTTAATAAAAACAGTCCAGCAGCGACGACTTGACCGCCCATAGAGTGGGCTACAAATCGTATTTCTTCTTCACCCATATTGTTTGGAAGAAGGTTCATGGCTCGTATATATTCTGCTGCAAAATGTTCAGCTATAGAATATTCAGTTGCGCCAAAATGAGGATATCCAGTAGGATCAATGTGCCTATCTTTAGAGGGGCCATCAGTAGCCCATATACGCTCTTCGTTACCTGTGGGTAGTTCCAGTAAAGCTCCGCCTTCACCAGATGAAAATCTTTCCCAATGGAACATTCCGACATTCCATCCCTTATTTAGCCAGGCATATTGTATATAGAATTTATCGGAGCTACTTAATTCAGTTAAACCAAGAGTTTCAGCAGGGCTTAAAACGGCAGGGACTTGATAGTCGTTTCTGTACGCATACCCATCCATTTGCATGCCGTGAATAAACACTACGGTGGGTTTAGTAGGGTCGACAAAAGATGCTCCGAGTTCCGAGTCAGCAGGCTCTTCTAATAACTGTTTAGCAGAGCTGTCCCAGCTGTACCAAAACAAGCCACACTCATCTAAGTATGGGAATTGCTCATAATCCCAGTCGACTTCTTTTGCATAGTCAATATAGTCTCTAGTGTCGTTATACAAATAGTCAGATTCAACTCTTTCATCCCATAGCGTGTTATTTGCAGCAGGGGTTTTAGTGCATGCAATGCAGACAATAGAGCATAATAAAACTATTATAACCGCACTAGCTAAAGCTAATAATAACTTTTTCATATCCTTTAAACTCCATTTTAACGTATTATAAAGCCGTAAATTATAGTGGTAAAAGGGCTACAAATACGCGCACTTAATAAAAAAAGTTTAACATGCGCGTACTATCTTGTCAATGTATAGAGTTGGTCAAGGCTCTATGAATTTATTATGCACAAACAGTTGAAAATAAGACAGCTTGCAATATAGCAAGCTGGTTAAGACATATAGCTTTATTTTGTATAAATAGTTGAAAATCTGAGGGTTTGTGAGTTATTAAAGAATCTACAGATGTATTATGTATAAACATTTAAAAACTATGCTATAATAAAAAAATCATACTAAGGTGGAGGGAAAGGCTCTTCTAAATGATAGTATAGGTTGAGTGGAGCTAAATTAAAATTGAAGCCTACAACTAGAACAGCTGGTAAAAAAAGTGCAGGAAAAGTGGATTTGTTCATAAACTCACTTAGGTTTCCTCGTGTAAAGAAGATACCGAACATTAAGTATGGAACACAGGGGGAGGATCTGGTTTTAGATATATATCAAC
>JAAZLE010000054.1 GCA_012799455.1 Clostridiales bacterium
CATTTACATCTGATTTAACTGGTAACATTGCCTTAGTTATCGGCGGAGAAGGAGAAGGACTGCACGAACTACCTAGAAAATTATCTGATTTGGTTGTCTCTCTTCCACAGCTTGGTAAAATTAATTCTTTAAATGCTTCTGTTGCAACGGGCATTTTACTATATGAAGCAATTAGGCAACGTGGAGTGAAATAATAAATATATATCTTACATTGATATATCGGAATAAAACAACAACATCCTTTGCTTAACTACAAATAGTCTCGTTTTTATGTGATACACTGTTGTAATCATTAGCCGCATTACCAAAACATGGAGCAAAAATGAAAGTAGATGAAAAAACACTGATAAGCCGTGCACAAAAAGGAGATAGCGAAGCTCTAAATAAACTCATAAAAAAATATGAAGCTGCTATCCATAAAGTCTGTCTAGATGTTTTGACTGCTTTTACAGCCTCCATTATGGATAAAGATGATTTAGTACAAGAAGCAATGGTCGCATTCGTTAAAGCAGTAAAGACTTTTGATTATGAAAAATATAATAGCCTTTATTATTATTCGGAACGCTGCATGAAAAATAGACTAATTACCCTACTTCGAAAGAAAAACCGAGGTGTTCCTACTTCAGAATTTGACTCTCAAGATGACAGCACCGATGAGAGTGCAGACCCATATGAACAACTTCTTACTGAACAAAGAGCGCGCGCTGTCTATGAGATACTAAAAGAAATTCTCACTCCCCTTCAGCTTGATGTGTGGGTTCGCTATGTGCAAGGATACACTTATGCGGAAATTTCAGAAGAACTGTCTGTTCCTCGAAAAAAAGTAGATAACGCAATAATGTCTAGCAAGAAAAAAATCGAAGCAAATAAAGATAAGTTTGATAACATATAATCTACTTAACAGCTTATCAAATGATGATGTATAGATAACTTTATATTAGAGGTGAATTTAATGAAATTAGGTATTGTCGGACTTCCAAACGTAGGAAAAAGCACCATATTTAATGCACTCACTTCAGCAGGTGCTGCTGTTGCTAATTACCCTTTTTGTACCATCAACCCAAACATTGGAGTCGTCGAGGTCCCCGATGAAAGATTGTACAAACTAGCATCACTTTACAACAGCAAAAAAATCACCCATACGTACATAGAATTTTCCGATATCGCAGGTCTTGTTAAAGGCGCCAGTAAAGGCGAAGGGCTAGGTAATAAATTTCTGTCACACATACGAGAAGTAGATGCGATAGTTCACGTTGTAAGATGCTTTGACGACCCAAATATTACTCACGTCGCAGGCTCTACAGACCCTATTAGAGACATTGAAGATATCAATTTAGAACTCATTCTCTCGGACCTTGAAATTCTAAATAGGCGCATAGAGAAAACTCGCACTATGATGAAGAGTGGGGAACAAAAGTATAAAGATGAGTATGCCATACTTGAAAAATTATACAGCACTTTATCTGATGGGAAATGTGCTAGACTTGCAGTAATTAAGGAAGAGGAGAAAGATTTTATAGACTCATTATTCCTATTAACAACCAAGAAAGTTATTTATTGCGCAAATATCGCAGAAGATTCTTCTGAAGATAATGACTATGTTAAAAAAGTAAAAGAACATGCCGAAAAAGAAGGTAGCGAAGTTGTTGTCTTGAAAGCCAAATTAGAGGCAGAGCTTGCCGATTTATCGCCTGAAGACAGAGCTGAATTTCTTAAAGAATTAGGCATCGAAACAACTGGTCTTGAAAAGCTTATTAAGAAGTCATATAAGCTCCTTGGTCTCATGAGTTTCCTGACGGCAGGGCCTACGGAATCCAGAGCTTGGACTATACCCATTGGTACGAAAGCTCCGCAAGCTGCGGGCGTCATTCATACTGATTTTGAGCGTGGATTTATACGCGCAGAAGTCGTTGACTACAATACTTTAATGGAATGCGGTTCCTACAATGTTGCAAAAGAAAAAGGGAAAGTCCGCTCTGAAGGAAAAGATTACATCGTTAGAGAAGGAGATGTAATCTTGTTTAGATTCAACGTATAGTTTTGTCGAAATAATTGAATAGAGTTTATCGTTGTTAACAATATAGTTTTAGACTAAATTTGGATTGATTACATAGCATTTATCACCAAAACTAATTGTCTTATCGTACATACATATAAGTGCACCTTTGCTGAATGATTTTTTTATCTGTTTCTCGACTACCTCAAAGCTAGCAACCATTCCTTTGTCTGGTGCAGTTGTCACCTTTATTTCTATTGGGAACAAGGTGTCTCCCTCTTCAATAATCATGTCTATTTCCCTTTTATCTTTATCTCGATAATAAAAAAGTTTTGGGTTTACAATACCATCATTATAGTAAGTTTTAAGAATTTCACTAACCACATAAGTTTCAAATATATGGCCCCATCTCGCACCTGATGTTAATTGCTGTGGAGTATTCCATCCACCTAAATAACATACCAGTCCAGTGTCAAGAAAATATAATTTGGGAGTTTTTATAAGTCTCTTATTTTGGTTAGAGTGATACGATTGTAGTAAGTATATATGTCCACTCATCTCCAGTATAGAAAGCCATCTTTTAACCGTATTTGCATTTTTACCACAAATCTCTCCAAGTAGTTGAATATTCAACTGTTCTCCAGAAAGAGCCGCTGTTCCTTGTATAAACTTCAAAAATGCGCTCATATTTTCAGCATTTATTAAATCTTTTACATCTTTTTCAAGGTAAGATTGTAGATATGATGAATAATAATCTCGCCAATCTTTTAAATCCGACTCGGTTTTATACAACTCAGGATATGATCCTTTGTGAATAATTTCGACAATGGTATTGTAATGAAAGTCTGGTGCTTGTGCCTCCAGTTTACTGAAGTGAGTATCGGTAGGGACAAATGCTTCTGCATGTTGAACTTCATTTATTTCACGAAGCGATAGCCCTAACATCTTAATTATGCCAGCGCGACCTGCCAAACTTTCTGTTACGCCCTTCATTAAATCAAAACTATGGGACCCCGATAAATAATACTGTCCAGGCGTCTCCGAAACATCCACCTCCATTTTAATATAGTCGAAAATAGATGGTGCTTTTTGAATTTCATCAACTATGATAGGAGGCTTGTTTTCAGCTAAAAAAGCTTTAGTATCTTCTAGCGCTTGCATCCTAAGAATAGGATCATCCAATGTAACATATTTGACATCCCCAAGCGTCTTTTTAAGAATAGTAGACTTGCCTACTTGCCTAGGACCTGTAACTATAAGTGTGCTTTTTCTTCTATTTTGCCTATTAATTACTTGAGCAATATGGCGTTTATAAAACTTCATTAAAACTCACCTCCGACCAAAATGCAGTCTAACTCTATTATAGTCGAGATTTGTTTCTAGGTCAATATATCAGACTTTATTTTATGTATCTAATCCATATAAACGTAAACTCTTCGTTTTAGTGCGAAAATAACAATAAACGAACACATTGCAACTATCGAAATTGTATTTTTTGCGTTTTTTCTTTATTGCTTGTAATTTATTCTCGCGTACTATATAATACAAAGTATATCGCGCTCTAGAGAACGCGCGCATGTTTCGTGGAGTGATTATGGCAAGATCAATATACAGTAGAAAGCAACAACCTTTGACTCAGGCCAAGATGTTCAATGCTACTTGGACGGAGAGAGATGAAGCTATCCTCGTTGAACTCTTAAAGCGTAAAATCAAAGAAATGAGATATGAAATACGCAAGCTAGATAGCCCCTACGCTAAGGCTAAGCTTCGCCATACCCGTGCCGAATATCAGACACTTTTAGATAAGGTCCAGCGTGGAGACTATGATCCAGATATCTTAGCAGCAGAGCTAAAAAGTTACCATATGTACAGCGCTGAAATAAAGGCAAAAAGAGAGAAGCAACTATCTAAATATGCCGATGCTTATTCAGATGTCGATTTTGATTTCGAAGCATATTTTTCTAAATCTAGATATTTTGGCGCCGCCCTCCCCATCATTATGATCGTTTTAATACTTGTTTTTGCGGCACTTTTAATATCTTCTGTGTACTTAACTCCAACTCAATTAGAACCAATTGAAGCAAAAATGTCTGCTCAATCAAAATTATCGCTAACTTCGATAGGATACTTTAAACTGGAATCTGGCGCCAACGACTTCTTAGTTCCTAATAATGGAGAATGGCCTAAAGGTACTTTTATCCACGAAGAGCAAAAGTTTACCTATGGTGATGTTTATGTAGACGATGACGCATACGCTCCAGACAAAGTTTTATTACACGACCAATTGTATATGCAATCAGTAGATATAACTGTAGTTGATGTAATTAAAGCCCTATTTAGAACTCAATTGTTTAGTAAAAACAGAGTAGACATAATAGAAAACTTGGATGCTATGCAAGGACCAAGTTGGTACTATATGAGATACATAAGAGACCGTGCAGATGATATTGAAATAGTAAAAGGAGAAGATGGCAAATATAATAATGTAGCTATCGTGAAGAGAATTGCAACATACGGCACCATTTATTCGCTAGTAATAATGATTCTTGCATGTGCAGTCGAACTCTTTATTAATGTTGGCAGGCTCTTTAGCTTTACATCAAGAAGACTACATTTCTGGCCTATTCTAATCCTTATTTGCGGAATATTAACTTTGATATTCCCCGCGTTTTTAGAAATAAAGTCAGTAAATTCTGCAGATATAAAAGCTGCGTTTTCAAACTACTTTACAGTTAATTGGAGTGACTTCCTTTATGGTGAATCAACGATTACCTTTAATCTATTATTTGCCATATTCTTAGTTTTCCCATTCCTATTAACAATTATGCCCTTCTTCTTTAAAAACAGACCCGCAAAGACCGTTGCATACGTGCCAAAAGGCAATAGGCCTCATGTCTATGCAGGCGACAAGAAAGCAACTAAAGCTGGGCAACCTGGTATGAGTAGAGTACCTAAAAAAGGAGCATATGCACTTGCTGGTTCTAAGCCTGCTTATTCTCCGCAAACACCTAACAGACAATTACCGCGAAGAACACGATAGGTTAAAAACATTTCCTTAATAAAAAAAAAGAGACCCAA
>JAAZLE010000055.1 GCA_012799455.1 Clostridiales bacterium
TTCTAACTTCCTTAAGTAATTTCAAAACCTTAAAATCCGCGAGTTTCTTAAGTCACCGATACAAGCCAAAGGCACACTCGCGCGTGCATTGTTTTTATTATATATTAATAAAGTATCTAAATCAATTACTTTATTTTGACTTTTTTGTGTAGTTTTTAACCCTTCACTTGCACTTCACAATATTACAAAAACGTTAAATCTCTTATTTTAAATTAACTTCAACTTTAGGTAACATATATATTAAATCAAGTAACCCATAAGGCACTATTAAATTTTAATAAAATCAGTTGCACCAAATACTTTAAACTAAATATCCGCGCAAACTTTTAGAAAATCTTCACATAAATCTTCTTCGTAAACCAGGTTTTATATTGCTAAAAACGCCCACCTTTTTACCTTTACACTGTATAAAAATGGAGTTTATCCATCTGAAGCTTAATCTTAAAAAGTATCAATTATGCTTAGAACACATGTGGGCTTAGCGTTATGATCATCTCTTAAAAACATACTATCGTGTTTCAAATAAGTGCAGAATTAAATTTGGTAATAATCTTAAAACTTATCAATTGTGTTTAAAATGAGGGTGGAATTTAATGTGGAGGCTGTCTCTATAAGCTCATAAAAATCATCTTCAGCGCCGTCACCAGCATCATCAGAAATCACCCTAACTATACAGCAAGGAACGCCTTCTAAACTAGCTATCTGAGCTACCGCACCACTTTCCATATCGCATGCAACTGCACCAAAATCAGCAACTATTTCCTTTCTTTTTTTCTCAGAATTAATAAACTGATCGCCCGTTGCAATTATGCCACTACTCGCATTTTTAATGCCCTTTTTAAGTATTTCTGTCTCTTTTTTCGCAGTCTTAAACACAGGGCTATCAAATCCTGTTATTTGTCCTTTTTCTTTGCCAAATGCAGTTATATCAAAGTCGTGCTGGACTACTTCATCGGCAATTAGTACCGATAGTTTAGGAAGCTTTCCAAGACCTCCTGCCAGCCCCGTTGAAATGATTAATGATAGATTGTATCTATTGCACATAACTGTAGCTAAATGAGATGCATTTACCTTCCCTATGCCACATATCCCGATTATAACATCGACTCCTTTAAGGCTACCTAAATAAAACTTTCTACCTTTATACCCTTCTATCTTGGGTGCTTTTAATTCAGGTATTAGTTTTTCAGCTTCTTCTTTCATCGCTATTATTAAGCCTATTTGCTTAGCCATATGTACCTCTCTATCTGCTTATTAATGCATTCATCATTTTAACATTTGCCGATGTAATACATTTACATGTGCTTACTAATAATTAACTAATCGTCGTTGTTTATTATTAGCTAATCATACTATATTTTCCATCTTTATACAAAGAGATAGTCAGCAAATTTAAGCTGACTACCTAATCGTTTGTTTTTAACAGTTACTTATAAATTTTATTCAGTAGCTGGGGCAGGAGCTGTCTCTGGAGTGTAGGTAATAACAGTTATCTTTCCGTTTAGTAAACCACCATTTCCAAGCACCACATTACCCGTTACAACATTGTTTTCATCAGTGGTAGCTGTTCCTATTTTACCTAAGTTGCTGATAACTTGGGATAATCCCTCTCCTAGCCCTTCACTGATAATGACTTTAGAATCTTTCCCTTCTGGGTTATCCGCCCCAGATGCCATCATGTTAAACAGAATTTCAGATACTTGATTTTCCTGACCATTAATCATCAATGATTTGTAAGTTAAAACCATCTTGCCTTCGCTATCTACATTAACTTTTTGAACAGAAA
>JAAZLE010000056.1 GCA_012799455.1 Clostridiales bacterium
CTCAACTTCTTTAATTATTGTAAGTTCTAATTCAGATAAATCATTAAATCCTAATACATATACATTTTTATCTTTAAAATAATCCCCATTTCTAATGCTTTCTATTAGTAAGGTCTGTCTTTCTAGATCATCTATATATCTATCTTTCTTTTTCTCTTCGTATGCCTTCATAACTATAGCTAAGTCTCTTAGTTTGTTGATGGTTGCCCCCTTTTTCCCTTCGGTTTTTTGGAGTATATCCTCTGTGCTAACATCATTACTAATAAGGAGACTAACGGTTCCATACATCTTACTAGCAAAATTCAAATCACCGACCATCTTGTTATAATGAACTAAATCCTGTTCAACTTCAGAAAGAACCTGGTACATTAAAAGCACAGCGCCTTCTTTTCCTAGTCGCTTATTTGAAACCTTAACTAACTCTCTAGCCAGCCTTGCAAACGAAGTGACCTTGATGTTAAAAGAACCATCTAAACCCAGCCTTTCATGCACGAGCTTTTCAATAGACCAGCCGTAGTTAGGCGGGCATAGCACAACATGCTGTGCTCCTTCATTTATGTTATTTTTGCCAAGTTCATCTATTACGCCTTCAATTGCACTATTTGTTGTGTTAGATATAAACAATTTGTACACGATTTTCTCCTCCTGTTAATTTCTTCATAATTTTGCTCTATACTATATATATTATATATATTATTTTTATTATGTAATAATAAAAAACCTTGCCGCCAATTCCGTGCTTTTCTAATATATCACACATTTTTCGGCTGTGCAATACTAAATTTAAAAATAGTTTTACATGTCCTCTTTTTAGGACATCGAATAAAAAGTATGATCTTGTATAAAAGCTTACTAAAACATGAAGTTTTATGAAAAACTACTTTAATACTTGCTTTAAAAGCAACTATCATTAATTTGAGTAATTTCATCGTCAATTTGAGTAGTTTTGCAATTATTTGAGTAATTTCATGGTCAATTTGAGTAATTTTGTAATTATTTGAGTAATTTATGAAAAATTTGACTAATTTGCCAGTAGAAATTTGAGTAATTTATCCATAAGGCTTTAAGTCATCGCAAAAAAGTTTAGTCATTTCATAAGTATTTGACTAATTAGCGCCACAGTAAACTTTGATTAGTTTTACTGACTAATAGAGGAGTTTTAAATCTTTTACATATCACAAATAAAAAATTTAATTAATCTCGGCAGAAATTACCTTACCATCCTTCCATTCAAGGTTAACAGTTTTATTTCCACGAACTCTGATTCCTTTTATCTTCCCTTCTTTCCAGGATGCTGGAAGTGCTGGTAAATAGAATGTATTTTCACCGTCTGACTGAATTAACATTTCATTAATACCTGCAAGAGTTCCAAAGTTACCATCAATTTGATATGGAGGGTGGGCAGATAACAAGCTTCCGTAGCTACCACCTGCTTGACCATGTTGACGGCGTACTGGTGAAAATTGCTTTTTCAAAAACTCTAAGCACTTATCTCCCTCACCAAGCCTTGCATACAAACAAATTTTCCAGGCAAGGCTCCAACCTGTTCCGCCATCCCCTCTTGCTCTCAAAGACTCTCTGCAAGCTGCCATTAATTTTGGTGTTTCTTTATTGATTTCAAGCCCTGGGTATAGCCCATATAGATGAGAGACATGACGGTGATGAGGCTCTGCTTCTTCGTAATTTTTGCTCCATTCCGCAATGCGCCCCTCAGAAGTTATGTTATATCCGCCAAGCTTTGGTAACGCATTTTTTATGCGTTTTGTATAATCATTTTCTTCTTTTATTACTAATAAATAATTTACAAACAATTCTCTTATTATGGCGATTGTAAATTCAGGAGCTACGTCTATTGAATATGTTCCTCCATTAAACCGATATGAGTTTTCAGGACTTATGTCTGGACCGCATAATAGCCTTCCAGTTTTTTCATCTTCATACAAAAAGTCTAGATAAAACTTTACACACTCTTCCATAACGGGAAGCACATCATCTTTTAAAAACTTATCATCTAGATTGTACCTATACATATCAAATATTTGATTAGTGAGCCACCCAGAAGCACCCATACAAAGGGAATAGCTTGCTGAACTCCACATGGTTTCTCCGCCAATTGGTGCAGATTGTGCCCAAATATCACTATTATGACCCGTTGCAAATCCATCGCAACCAAATACCTTAGGCGTATTAACTTTAGAGTCTTCGCATAAAGCCTTTACAAAATTAACAAACGGTCTTCCACACTCACTTAAATTCGCGCTATCAACAGGCCAGTAATTCATTTGTAAGTTTATATTAGTCGTATACGCTGAATTCCATTTAGGTCTGTACGACTTATTCCATATCCCTTGTAGATTAGAGGGAAGCTTGGATCCTTCTCTTGATGATGCAATTGTTATGTACCTTCCAAACGCATATAGTGTACAAATTAACGCATCCAGTCCTTCACCAGTTTTGTTTACAAGCCTTAACGCTTTATCTAAGTTTTCAGGAGACTCGGTAACACCATTTAATTCAAATTCCACTCTATCGAATAGTTTTTTGTAGTCTTCAATATGGTCTTGTTTACAAGCCTCATATCCTTTTTCTAGCGCTTTATCTAATACCTTCTTTACTTCTTCTACGTTTGCAACTTCTTTATCACAATCAGTTATAGAAGTATAGTACATGATGACATAGGTTGCGTTTGCAAGTCTTACGCCGTTTTCAGTAAAGTATATGACTTGAGCATCTGTATCAAACTTAATACCAAAAGCAAATTTTATTGACTCCCCATTTTCAGAATATACAATGGGTTTTTTACTAGGAAGTCCATTAAATACAACGTGATCTGGAGCATAACCCTCTACCCACAGAAACTTATCCTTATACCCTATTTTATGTGGATGCCTGCTATCAAACTGTAATTTGATTATAGATTTATTTTCGGATGTTATTTTTTTAGCATATATTTTATCGGGATAACTTACAAAGGATTCTTCCTTATATTGATTTTCTCTAAGGGAATACTCGCATTCCATAACTGCAGTATTTAAATCTAGTTTTCTATGGTAGTCTCTAACTATTCCCCAACCTTTATATATGTTTAATTTCCCGATTGGGACATAACTTTCGCACTCCTTACCACTGATTTTTTCTTTTACTAAATCCTGAGCAGTCTTAAAATCCTCATTTTTTAAACATTCTCTAATTTCTTCTAGCGCTTCTTTACCACCACTATTTGCCTTATCCATATTAGGAACACCCGACCAAAACCCTTCATCGTTTAACCATACCGTCCCGGTTACTGGCGCACAATTATCCATAACACCAATGGTTCCATTTCCTAAAGGATAACAATCCTCCCACCTTCTTGCCCTGCGTATTGATCTTAAAAAAGCCTTCATTTCCCACCTCTTAGCCTATTATGTTTTAGCATAACTACCATATATTTTATCACATATGTGGTTTTATATAAAACACATAAAAAGAGAGGTTTTAAAAGTGTAATGTGTAAAGTTAATTGAACCATTAGTAGATTCACTGTTACTCTGTTTTTGGTTACTCCTTTCCTTCTTGGTTCATATCCCCCTAGGGGGATAAAAATTTTTCACGCAAACGCTGTCACTAATTGGTTTGCACTTAACCCATTTAATACTTGTCTAGGGTAGTTGTTTAACCATTCTTGTGCCGTTAATATCTCCTC
>JAAZLE010000057.1 GCA_012799455.1 Clostridiales bacterium
ATTCAATTACTGTATTTTTTATAGCACAAAAATCATATAAACGATTATTGTCAACCGTAAAATCCAAACATGCACACACTACTTTTGTTTTATCTCCAACCAAATATGTGCCGAGTATAGTTTTTTGGGCATTAACTCCAAGCATATTAAAGATACTACTTCCGATATGTTCGCTATAACAACTATTGGTATACGCTGTCATATCCTTTGTTCTCGATGCAAACTTTAGCATATATATTTGCCCTTCATACTCTATAGGAACTTTCTTTCCATTAGCACCACTATATGCTTTGTTATACAATAATTTACAACCAGTAAAATCTATCATAGGTTTCTCCAAATGGATTTTTGTTTATGGTATATAAGCGTTTTCACCTCTACGAACATTATAACGCATACCGATATAATATCAAACACAAGCACTTTGCTATTAACAGCATTGGCGTCCTCTATGCAAGGTATACAAAGTTAATCTAAATTAAATTGGATTTCGCATGTGGAAGTTGACTATAATCAAATCTTGTTTGATAATAAATAGAGTAAAACTAACTATTAGATTCAACTTATTAGAAAATCTTTTAGTTAATAATGGAGGCAACATGAGATTTTTTCTAGCTAAAGATACAAAAGAAGTTAATACGATTGCATATAACTTGATTCGCGCTGAGATACTAAGAAATCCTAAAATTGTTTTAGGTCTTGCAACAGGCTCTACACCACTTGGGTTATATAAACTCATGATAGAAGACTGTAAACGTGGCAATGTTTCATATAAAGATGTAAAAACCATCAACTTAGATGAGTATATTGGCCTTCCTGATAATCATCCTCAAAGCTACCACACATTCATGTATGAAAATTTATTTAAAGATATTGATATTGACCTTAAAAACACAAAAATACCAAATGGAAATGCCAAAGATTTAGCAAAAGAATGTGCAGATTATACCGCATACATAGATAAGTATACCCCAGACATTCAACTACTGGGCATCGGTAGCAATGGTCATATCGCATTTAATGAACCCGGCACTTCCTTTGATGCAACTACTCATGTAGTAGACTTAAAAGAAAGTACCATAAAAGATAATTCAAGGTTTTTTGACAGCATCGATGATGTTCCAAAACAAGCTATAACTATGGGCATTGCTGATATAATGAAAGCTAAAATGATAATTTTGCTTGCAACTGGCACCAGTAAAACCGATGCTGTATACAATGCAGTACTTGGCCCTATTTCCGAAGACTGCCCCGCTAGCGCATTGCAACTGCATAACAATGTGGTAGTTGTAGCCGATCCTAACGCTAGTTTCATGGTAAGAACAAAAGGCGTAAACCCACAATAAAAAACACCACTTACTGTACTAAAAAACCCACCTGATTTCAGATGGGTTATTTTTTTATTCAAATTATTTATCTTCTACTTTGTGATAGTGATTTTTTTCATATTCCTAGGCTTATCGGGATTTATGCCTAGCGCCTGTGCCATATATACCACAAAAAGTTCTATCGCCATTGTATAGATAAATGGAGCAGATGTACCACGAGTGGATGGCATTTTGCATGTTATTTTACTCATGCTTGCTACTTCAGGAATATCTGTAAATGAGTAAATATCGGCTCCTAAAAGCGATAGTCTGGTAGCCATAGATATAAACTCATCTGTAAACTCTGACCTCGGTGCTAAAAACACTATTGGAGTTCCTTCTTCTACTATTGATATTGGACCATGCATAAAGTCACAGGTGGAAAATGGTCTGCAAAGCTTATAACATGTTGTCATCATCTTTAAAGACAACTCCGATGCTACGCATTGAGTTTGACCACGGGTTAGGATTATGAAATTATTTATATCCTTTGTCGCTTCTGCAAATTCTTTGATATCTTCTTTACTGTCATTTAAAAAAGCTCCTATCATTGGTGGCAAACTAGATATGTTCATCTTTGCCGTTTGGGGAGCTAGTGCGTTTGCTAATATGTACATGCTGGTTAATTGGGCTAAAAAAGTTTTGGTTGCGCCCACGCTTTCCTCAAGACCTGCTGCCAAATATATATGATAATCACATGCTTTTGCTAAGGGAGAGTTTTGATCATTGGTGACTGCAACTGTTAAAGCACCTGTCTTTTTTGCGTTTTCTGCAACCATTAAGGTGTCTGTAGACATTCCGCTTTGGCTGATTGCAAGAAGCATATTGTTTTCTAGATTTACCGTCGCGCCATACACAGTCGTAATCGATGGTGTGAACTTACTAACAATTACCTTCCCTATCATTTCTACAATGTATTTAAAGTATGTCGCCGCATTGTCGCTAGTTCCTCTTGCTACTGTAGTAATGTTTGTAATACCACGAGATCTAAACTCTTCTGCTATTTCGGCTATAACTTTTTTATTTTTGTTAATAACCCCACGCATAACATTTGGCGCATCTAAAAACTCATTTAACATTATTGACATATTTTTCTCCCCATATGTTTGTCAGCATATTTTAATATTGATATTAACCAATTGTACGCTTATTATAAGTTAAGATACCAATTTTGTAAAACAGTTTTAACAGGTCATAAAAAACCACACAAATTACCACCTTAAAAATCAACGTAAGACCAAACATAACATACATTTCTTTAAATTGACTAACGCAAATAAAGAGGTTGACATGCTAAATGCTTACCCATATAATATTTAAAGTAATTAATCGGCTTTTAATATAGTCGGCTGGTTGCTTGAAAATACATTTGCTGCTATGGCTCAGTCGGTAGAGCATGTCCTTGGTAAGACTGACAGCTAAGGGAAAAACGGCTCAAAAACTGCCAAAATGTACTGTGGTCTATGCCACGCAAAACTTAATAAAAATGCACTTGCTGCTATGGCTCAGTCGGTAGAGCACGTCCTTGGTAAGGACGGGGTCACCGGTTCAAATCCGGTTAGCAGCTCCAAAAAGCATCGAAAACGCTTGTTTACGGTGCTTTTCTTTATCGTGAACACTTGCGGAGCAAAATGGCATAAAAAAGGCATACAAAATAAATAAAATCCATATTAGAGTCCGACCAAAAGCACGAAGTGATTTTGCGACTGGTTGGAATAAGGGCGAGACAAGCGTTAAGGCGTAGATTTTGGCTTGCCAAAACAAGCAAAAGCGCAGTTGGAGCCCTAAACCTTAGACCACAGTATTTCAGCCATTGCACCATTTTTTTGACTCCATTTTTAACTTAAGGAATAAAAAAGGCATAAAACTTTCAGCCAACTCATCTCTAGCCGATATGGACACTACTGCTATGTGCTTTGAATATCTTTTGTATCTCTTAAACGTAACGGCATAAATAAGGCATAAAAAAAAGAGTGACAAGGTTTTTACCCTCGCCACTCCATTAAGTTTTAAACTCAATCTACTGAAATAGCCTAATGAGTAAAATCTATGTATCTTATATTTTCAGGCAAATCCTTTTGTATAATCTCTTTCATTTTTTCAGCAAAAGGACAAGGATAACCTATAGGATTTCCCCTAGTTATACATGAAGCGAATACAATAGTATCTGCTCCTTTCTCAACAAGCTTTCTTGCTCTAAGAACTGCCTTCTTCCCCGGACAGCCTCCACAATTTACGAAGCCGATTATTTCAATATCTTCCGTGATATTTTCAAAGGCTCCTTTCTTTTCACGAATAAACTTAAAATCTGTTGTTCCGGGACAATAATCCTCTGTTTGCATACATCTAATAATAGATAATCTTATTGATTGCAATAAAGATAAGATTATAATTAAGTTTGAAATGAAAGAATGAGGTAGTAAAAATGTCTGTATAAACATTTATTAGGATACACAAACATTAGGACTCTTTTAGTCTTCTAAAATCTCAAATTCATCTTTGCCGACAAAGCAGATTGGACATTGCCAATCGTCCGGTATATCTTCAAAAGCTGTTCCTGCAGTTAATCCACTATCAGGGTCGCCTACCTCTGGATCATAAATATATCCGCAAGGTATACATATATATTTTTTCATTTTTTTGCTCCTTAATTTCTTTATTATGCTTGTTTTCTAAAATTGAAAAAAGGGTTGCCTGTACTTGACAAGGCAACCCCATATAAATTATTTCATAAAATCTGTTATGTCTTCTTCAACTGTGCCGATACCTGCAATGCCAAATTTCTCAACCAATACTTTAGCTACATTAGGCGACAAAAAGCCCGGAAGTGTGGGACCGAGATGTATATTTTTGACACCGAGATACAGAAGCGCCAACAATACAATGACTGCTTTTTGCTCGTACCACGCAATATTATAAGCTATAGGAAGCTTGTTTATATCGTCAAGTCCGAATACCTCTTTAAGCTTTAAAGCAATAACCGCAAGCGAATAAGAATCGTTACATTGACCTGCATCCAATACTCTAGGAATACCGTTAATATCGCCTAAATTTAGCTTATTATAACGATACTTAGCGCAACCTGCTGTTAGGATAACGGTATCTTTAGGTAGATTTTCAGCGAATTTCGTATAGTAATCTCTCGACTTCATTCTGCCGTCGCAACCTGCCATAACAAAAAACTTTTTAATGGCGCCGCTTTTAACGGCTTCCACCACTTTGTCAGCAAGCGCGATAACCTGATTGTGTGCAAAGCCTCCTATAATAACGCCGTTCTCTATTCCTACAGGCGCAGGCAAAGTCTTAGCAAGCTCAATAATCTTTGAAAAATCTTTTTTTCCGTTTCCGTCAGGGGCTATATGTTTGCAATTAGGATAACCGGACGCACCCGTTGTGAAAATTCTTTTTTGTATTTCTTCGCTTCTCGGCGGAACTATGCAATTTGTAGTAAATAGAATAGGACCATTAAAGGTTGCAAATTCTTCTAACTGCTTCCACCAAGCATTGCCGTAGTTTCCCGCAAAATTATTATATTTTCTGAAAAAAGGATAATAATGAGCAGGCAACATTTCTCCATGAGTATATACATCGACACCGCTATCCTTTGTCTGTTCCAATAGCTGTTCCAAATCGACTAAGTCGTGACCCGATATAAGTATAGCAGGATTGTTTCTAACACCTATATTAACGCTGGTTATTTCGGGATTACCGTATTTGGTCGTATTCGCTTTGTCCAACAGTGCCATAGCCTTTACACCGTATTCGCCTGTCTCCAAGGTCAATGAAACCAAATTTGCCGCATCAATGTTTTTGTCAAGAGTTAAGCTAAGCGCCTTATATATAAAGGCATAAATCGAAATATCTTCCATTCCTAAATTTAGCGCGTGCTCGGCATAAGCAGCCATTCCTTTTAATCCGTAAATAATCATCTGCTTTAACGAGCGTATATCCTCGTTTTCTGTGGCAAGTACTCCTACCGAAGACGCTTTTTCAAGCATTTCTTCTCTGCTTTGTACATTAAAAACCGATGCATCGTGAAAATTAGTGAAGTTCACTTCCTTTATCAGGCTATCTCTTAAAGTAATCAGTTCAAAGACTTTTGCCTCTAAAGCTTTATCGTCAAAATTTGCGTTGGTAATAGTCATAAAAAGACCGTTTAGAATTTTCTCGTTAACGGTTGTTAACTTCTCTGATTCTAGTCTGCCTTTTACTATAATATCGGCGATTCCCTGAATAGTATAAATAACTAAATCCTGAAGCTTTGCGACTTCTTCGCTCTTCCCGCATACACCTCTAACGGTGCAACCGGTGTTTTTTGCTGTTTCCTGACATTGATAACAAAACATACTCATTTTTATATTCTCTTTTATTTTATATTTTTAGGCGCCGGCGCCTTAATTACCGTAATTTCCAAAACCTCGTCATTTTCGTTGCGTGCATACATTTCCACACCGTTCGGAATCTTGAGTATAGTTCCGCTTTCATATTCGTTGGATGCTTCTTCTCCAAGTGAAATTGTCAGAATTCCCCTCAAAACCGTCATATAGACATTGGAATTTGTTTTATGCAAGGGCAGTCCCTCGCCTTTGGGCATAATCATATGATTGTAATGGATATTGTCATCAATAATTATCTTTTCCACAACTTTTTGATTGCTCTTTGTTAATCTGAATTCTGTCTCTATCATCCTACACCTCCGATTTATGAATAGCGTTCACAGGACAACTGTCACAAGCTTCCTCTGCATTGTTTCCGTCATCCGCAACACCTACTGCCTTATCCCCATCCATCTTGAAAACTTCAGGCGCAAGCTCAGCGCATAGACTGCAACCTATACATTCCTCTTGATCTACATAATATTTTATCATAATATACCTCCATTAATCTAGTATTTTCCCGTCTGTAGATATTGTAATTACCTGCCATGGTAGAAATTTGCCACTGTTTTGAAGGGCGGCTTTTACTGCATTCTCTAGCCCTCCGCAACAGGGCACTTCCATTCTTACTACCGTCACGCTCTTTATATTGTTATTCTTTATTATATTGGTAAGCTTTTCGGCATAATCAACATTGTCCAGCTTAGGACATCCAATAATAACAGTCTTGTTCTTCATAAACTTTTTATGAAAATTGCCGTATGCATAAGCCGCGCAGTCTGCCGCCACCAGCAAATTGGCGTTATTAAAATAAGGTGCGCTTGTCGGTAAAAGCTTTATTTGCACGGGCCATTGTGTCAGCTCCGAACCTATATCCGTGGTTGGTGAAAAATCGCTTTCGCTATGTCTATTGATTTTTCTTGACTGCGTACCTGGACAGCCGCAAGGCAACACGCTTTTTTCTTGAGTCTGCTTTTGAGCGTTCTTCACCGCTTCAACGTTGTACGCCTCTGCCTCCCGCTCTTCAAAAGTTATAGCATTTGTAGGACACACAGGTAAACAATCACCCAATCCATCGCAATAGTCGTCTCTTAATAGCTTGGCTTTGCCGTTTATCATACCTATTGCTCCTTCGTGACACGCCTTAGCACACGCTCCGCAACCGTTGCACTTTTTTCATACTTAGCACCTCCTGAACCGCTATTAACAGTAACAAGATTTTTAACAATAGGAGCATCTTTAACCGTAACTATTGCAGATGCAATCTTGGTGGGATTAAAGGAAGATGTAACTTCCACTCTTAAATAGTTAGCAGTTTCATCTGCGCTGATTGATAAAAGTCCAGCATTTGAAATCGTTGTACCGCTTACTCCACCCTGAACACTCCATGTTACGGCATCACTTGCGCCACCAACCACAACAATTGACACATCAAACTGCTCGCTTGTTCCCTTTTGAATATTTGGCATAATTGGGAATATATTAATGCTCTTAACAGCTGGAGTAATTATCCAAATAGGCTTTAACCATACATTCTCATTGTTAGTTATGGTAGCAACCCCACCCGTTCCATCAAAGCTTTCAGTAAAGCCCCAGCCAACTTGAGTGTAATCTGTCATTTCCAAACTATAATCAGTAGAAACAGTATATGCTTTACCATAAATTTTGTCCCCGGCGGGTGGAAGGGACCCCCAGCCACTACAAGAAGTATAGTATATCTTGTATACTAAGGGCCGCCAAACAGGATATAGCGCTATATCTTCGTTTGAAGTTATAGTAGTCACAGCTCCCGTTCCATCTAAACTTTCAGAACCTAATTTCCAACCATATTGTTTATATCCCGTTTTCCCTAAATAATAATAATTGTCATCAGGAACGGTGTAATCTATATCGTGAGTCTTAACATCTCCAGGAACAACGCCCTCACCTGACCCTTTATTGAATGTAACTGTATATTTTTTAGGCTCCCAAACAGCAGTTATAACACCGTCGCCTGTAAAGACATACTTATCTCCTACCTCATATTCAGTATCGCCAATTTTCCATGCCTTAAATTGCTTATGCTCTGGAGCTATAAATGTACAATCAGGTAATGTAAATAACCTCTCTTGATATGCAGTAGCCTCTGGCATTGAGCCGCTACCACCACCGCTTTCATAACTAATACTATACTGGGCAGGATTATTAACTGGCATGCCAAAATCATATTTAATCGTGAGCATACCCCCCTCTTTTTCCATAGGGGTTGCATCGTTTCCGTTGATTTTAGCGGTTATTGAAGACATGCCAATAAAAGAATAGCCTTCGTTTGCCTGAATCATTACGTAAACGCTATAAGACTTACTTGCATTGAAA
Organism: Clostridiales bacterium; assembly: GCA_012799455.1. GTDB lineage: Bacteria > Bacillota > Clostridia > Christensenellales > DTU072 > MWEH01. Next base: position 8,099 of record JAAZLE010000057.1, read on the forward strand.
TTTGTTGAATACCAAATATGAGTCCCGTCTTCATCCCAAGATAAGGCATAAAATACATATTTATTACTCCCTAGAACTGGAGAGAAGTATGAACTTACATCACTATCTAACATAACGGGATTATCGATTAATGGAGTTTGTATATTATCAATTGAAACTACATCTATATCTGTATCAAGAAGGTTCCTAACTTGTCCATACATAATTTCTATACTTTTAGTAGAAACTACAGCATCTTTAACCGTTATTGTAGCAGTTCCACCTTCTGATAGTGTTGAAGGTATTCCAGAAATTACACCTGTAGTAGCATTAATTGTAATCCCATCAGGCAACCCTATAGTCAGGCAACCCTATAGCACTATACTCATATGGCTCAAATATGGCTCAAAGCCACCACTTACAGCACCAGATGCACCAATATCGATACTATCTATTCCTTTATTCACAACCGATTCTGGAATATTAAAACTATTACTATCTTCAAACTCAAGAGAAACGGAGAAGCTTGCAGAATTATCTCCCCAGTTTGTTAACATATTTCCTATAAAATGTTTATATGCGTAGCATTCAACTTTGTATATACCTGCACCATTTTGTCTGACTGAAGCTGAAATATCTTTAGATGTTCCATCAGCAACTGAAAACTTATTAATATATTTATAATTATATTCGTCCAGTTTCTTTTTCAGCTGAACTTCATATCCATTAGCATTTGGAACGGTCTGCCATGAAACAATATTTCCTGAAATTGTTATTGCTGTCATGGACTGACGTGTACCTTCAATAGTTTTAATTTCGCTTTGCCCATAGTCACTCCAAATTTCACCATCTTTTAGTGCACACACATTAGCAAAATATTGGTTCTCAGGCAAAAGATATGCTGAATAATCAAAAGGAGTATTGTCGCTCACATAATCTTCTTTTAGAAGACGGCCAGATAAAATATTATAAAATTCTAAATAGTATTCCGTAGCACCAGGAACTTCTGTCCAAGTAATTTGATTTCCATTCCACGAAACTGTGGGCTCAGGTTCAAGTGCGTTTGCTACACCTTGGTATGGTACGTTTATTAAAAACATAACCGAAAGTGCTATACACGCAAAAACTAATAAACTAATGACTACTTTGAAATTTGCCTTTGATTTCATACAGAAAAACTCCTACACATTTATTAACTACATAATATCACTAATCTTATCACTTTGGACTATTTTTTTATGAGATTTTTATATGACTTTTTGCTTAATGTTTTCTACTAATAATATGAATGCTAAGTTTTCTACACAAAAAAAGCCAAGCGTTACCTTGACTTTTTCAACTTTATTAATTAAATAAGTGTTTTTACGGTCATAGTACATTGATTTTGACTAACTGTGATTAACTTATATTTAGTGTAGTTTTGACCGCATCATCTGGTTAGTATCTATGCTTTTACATACTCTGGCATCCAGCCATCGCCATGGTGGAAGTCATAGAGCTCGTCACACATTTTGATAATATCTTCAAGCAACATTTCAGAAGAGGTATGTGGATCTAAGGCTACTGCCATATACACATAATCCATCCTTCTTTCTTTTGCCGCCCTTATTGCCATTTCTTGTGGGTTTATGTTTGTTCTATTTAGAGCAGCTTGTTCATCTGGTATTCTTCCAAAATCTTCGGCAGCAAACCCGTTTGCCTCTACTGTCATAGGAACTTCGATACACGCATATGGTGGTAGGTTAGAAATGGTCTTTTTATCATTTAGCATACTTCCACCAAATGAATACTTTTTGTTTGTATGAGCTCCTTGAATAATCCTAGAACCATATTCTTTACTCTTATTGTGTTTTTGTTTTCTCTTAAACATTAACTTGAATCGTTGCAACTTCCAAAGTCGTATTTGCCAACGACATCTTCTTGGATACTCATCTAGCGGTATTTTAAATTCTTCTATGAGCTCTGGGCATCTGTTCTTTATGTAGTATGGCAAATATTCAGATGCATGCTCCGAAGATTCGGTTATATAACAGCCAAAATTATGCATCATATCGTGTCTTACAAGATCAGGCATTATAACGTATATTGCTAGTCTATAATTACCCGATTTAGAGCGTTTTTTGATTTCCGGATAGAGGTCAACACCATCCTTATCCTTTATTTCGAGTAACCATGCCTGATGATTTATTCCACCAATTTTGTATGTAGCGCCCTCTAACTTATCTGACATTTGTAGCATTTGGAAAAGATGCGGAACGCAGACTTGTACGCTATGACATAGACCTACAATATTGACTTTTGTGTAATTTAGCATGTATCCAGTGAGCATTGCCATAGGATTTGTGTAGTTTAAAAACAATGCGTTAGGACAAACTTCTTCTATATCTTTTGCAAAATCTTCTAAAACCGCTATGGTACGCAGTGCTCTAAATATGCCACCAACCCCTAAAGTATCAGCGATTGTTTGTCTTAAACCATATTTTTTTGGTATTTCAAAATCAGCAACTGTACATGGCTCATATCCACCTATTTGAACAGCATTAATTATATAATCTGCATCTTTCAGCGATTCTTTTCTATCTAGATACATCTGTATAGTAGCAGGACTTCCATATTTTCTATTGACAGCAGAAACGACAGTATATGACTCTTTTAACCTTTTTTCATCTATATCGTGCAGTGCTATTTCAAAATTACCTAGTTCAGGTGTGCGTATGCAATCCCCTAAAACATTTTTAGCAAAAACAGTACTTCCTGCACCTAAAAAACATATTTTCATTATATTTCCTCCTCACATTAATAAATGTCTAAACTCCACTTAGTGTATGTACAATCTACTAATTCATGTTATGTATTGTCATTTGAAAACTGAAAAACTATCGACAATGTCTAGCAAATCACTTGCAAGATTATCTAGTTCTTTTAGCGTTAGAATGGACATTAAATACGGTTCAAGCTTTACAAATCTTTTGAAAATTTCCTTACTTTCTAATATCAGTGCTTTTGAAGCAACTAGCGTTGAACTAATATAGTCATTAATTGCTAAAGCGCATTGAATAGGAAGGGTAACTTCTTCTGCTTCCACATCATTATTCCCCACCATGCATGGAACTTCTATGCATGCAAATTCATCAAAATCTGCTAGCGAGTCAAAGTTAATTTTATTTAAGTAGACCCTTGATTTTTCTTCACTAATATATGCAGAAATAAACTCTTTCAATGCGTCTAGTTTATCTTGACTTTCGGTGTTTGCAGAATGGAAAAAGTGGAAAAACTTCATACATCTTAACGGGTCCCTGGTAAGGTCATTTCTGGTTACACGAAGATCTAAGTCTTTTACACTTTCTCTAGCTTTAGGATACAAATCTTCACCATCTGGTGTCCTTATATCAGTTATCCATAAATTATTATTTACTCCCGCGGCCTTTGCATTAACCTTCCCTATATATTCTGAAAGTCCAGTTTCTTTTAAGAACCCATCTACTAAATTAGCTCCTTTTAAACTAAGTCCATAGCTCACAATACCATACGCTCTGCATAGATAAAGCGTTACTAAATCTATCGGTGAAGTAGAGTTAATTATAAGTGGCTTATTACCTAAGTCTTTAATCCCATCTGCCATAGCATCAAGATATGGTTTTACCTTTGTTAGTCTTATCAGCTCTAAAAGACTAGTTGCCTTTTTCATATCAACACAGTATTTTTCTGAAAGTTTAAAAACTTCATCCTCTATCGGAATATCATCAAATAGGTTAATTATGATTTCACTGTCTTTGACATCCGCTACTATATTTAGTTCTGGCGAGACTTCCTTTAAACTTTTAGCTACTTTTGCCTTAACTTCTTCCGATGCATAAACAAATATTTTCATTTACTCACACTCCTCGTTTGTTTTAGTACTTCTCTTTTCTTGCAATAATTAAACTGCATGCTTGTATTTTACCAAATTTAGACTCATTAATAAATGGTTAATCTCAAATAAAAGCAATTATCCTTTTCAGTTCTTTGTTAATTTGTACGTAACATATTTTTTCAAGGGTTGAATTTTCAATGTTAAATGTTGTATAGTTATACAAGTTGTTTAAAATATTAGGAGGAGATATGACTACACAAACAAGCACAATGGGAAAAGTCAATAATTTTTTACATAAGTTATTTGGCACAACCCCAGGACTCGGGCTACAACCGAAAGAAGCTATTGCTTACAGCATTACTGGTTTTGGACAAAACCTAATTTGCACAATTATTGGTTCCTATTTAACAATCTTTATGACAGATGCTTTAGGTTACAATCTAGATGTAAACATTGGAGCAGTATCAGGAGTTCTGGCTGTTGCCTTTTTAATGCTAGCAGTTAGACTATTTGATGCATTTAACGATCCTATAATGGGTTCGGTTGTTGACTATACACGAACTAAATGGGGTAAATGCAGGCCTTACTTAAAATGGATGGCTATTCCAATTGGAGTTATTACTATTTTATGTTTCTTGCCAGTGTATCCTAGAAATTTAGGTGGCTTTGTTGCCATATCTTTAGTTTATGTCGTCTGGAGTGTTGCATACACTGTTGCTGACGTCCCCTACTGGGCACTATCAAGCGCAATGGAAAGTGACACGGACAAAAGAGGTAAAATGCTCACAGTTGCAAGACTTGCTTGCACTGGTGCTTCAGGGCTTGTTACAATACTCGTTCCTTTTATCACCAAAGCTGTTACAAAAAAATACATGTCAGCAGATGGTCTGATTTTGGCTGAATATGCTGCACAAGTTCGCCAAACATTGAGTTGGACATATTTTATTGTTGCTGCTGTTCTGGTTATACTTGCAATGCCTATGTTTTTCTATGGTTTCAAGCACACAAAAGAAAGAAACCAAACAACAGAAAAACCCGTTCCACTTAAAGAAAATGTCAAACTATTATTTTCAAACAAACCCCTAATGCTTATCGTGTTATCAGGTATTTTAGGTGCTGCACGTATGGTTTACATGTATACTGGTGGACTATATTTCTGCAAATATGCCTTAAAAGATGAAAGCTTATATGGTCTTGTAACAATGTTAGTTGTACCAGGCGGTGTTATTGCTTCCGTTCTTGTACCATGGTTTACTAAAAAATTCAGTAAGAAATGGACGTTTATAGCCTCTCACTTACTTGGCGGTGTTGCTATGCTTATTATGTATTTAGTAGGATGGCAATCAACTGCAGGATTAGTTGTTGCGATTATTGCGATGATTATACTAGGAATACCACAAGGCTTTTCCAACATAATGACCTATGCTTTAATTGCTGATAGTATTGACTATTTAGAATGGAAAACTGGAAAAAGAGCAGAAGGTATTTGTTTTGCTATGCAAACCTTAATTAACAAGATTGGTATGGCTGTAGGTGCCTTTATTGGTGTTGTCGCATTCACAATGGCGAAAATAAGCTCAGATGACCCGATTGGCTCTATGACACCTGAAGGTCTTAAAAAGTTATGGGATATGCTAGTATTATCTGGTGTTGTCAGCATGTTTGCATGTACGATACCAATGTTTTTCTATAAGTTTACAGAAGATAGGCAAAGGCAAGCGGTTACTGAAGTCGTTGCAAGAAAAGTAAATAACGATCCACAATTCATATCAGAATATGCTGGAGACATTAATCTTCTCGCTCCATACCTAAACGAAGGAATCTTAGAACAAGTTACTGAAATTCGTGCTACACAACTAGCTGGCGCAACGGTAGAAGCAGCCGAAAAAGTAGAAGAAGAAATAGATAAAGAATAACTTCTGACAATTTAACCTTAAACAAATAGCGTGGACAAAAAAATCCACGCTATTTTATTTGCTATAAATTTAATTTCTATGTCTGGTTAGCTGTTTATCACAACATTTATATTAGATTGTATAAGTAATTTTATTCAATATTTCTTTTGCTACATAAGATTTTTATCTTAGTTTTCTAGGAAGACTTAGAGCGAGTGTTATTGCACTTACTATAACGATTGAGAATAAAGTAGCTACTGCAGTTGCTAGAATATTATTTTTACTTTCTTCTGCTTCTTTCTCTACCACCATTTTATCAAGTATTTCATATGTGCCATCTCTTAAAACATCATCAAAGGCATAAAGGATTGTATAATGATCCCAGCCATCAAACAATACTATATCTTCAGGATCTGCTTCCCCTGCTATTGCAGATACAGTAACAACCGTACCATCACCATTATTTGTATTAATCATTTGCTTAACTAGGTTTACTTTACCAGTTTCAGGGTCGGTTACAAAATGAGTTTGATACCCACCTTTAACGTTGGTTCCATTGATGTACACGGTATCGACTAACTTAGTTGCAAATACTTTACTACCATCTTTTTGAGTTACATAAAAGCTGTCTCTTGCTTCTAGCCAATCTCTCATCGGTACTTTAAGATTACCTTCTGAATCTTTTGCCCATGGTCTTGTGCAATAAAATTCCCATAGCTCTTCTTGTGTTTCAAACTCCATGCGCACTCCATCTAGATAATATCCTGCTAATTCACCATTATATTCATGCAAAAAAATTTCGTAGGACGGCAAAAGCTGGTACGGTGTATACATGTTTATTAACGTTTTAAACTGTTTATTAAATATTGTCGGGACATCGACAAGCGAGCTAATTGCAGGAGGAATTCCTGATATCATGTCATCTATATTTTCTAAAATGCCAATTGCCGAAAAAGAACCAAGTAAAGGAGCATTAAAACTTACAAATTTAGAAACTTTTTTGCGATTTTCTTCACTTCTTGCTAGATATGCCGTTATAACTGGTCCACCATTACTATGCCCCATTAAAACAACATCTGTGTATCCTTGTTCGTTTATATATTTTTCAAGTTCTTCTGCGTTATACCTTACATCAAGCCTAAAGTCATAGTTAAAGATTTGCACTTCATATTCTTCACCATAACGCTCATTTAAGGAGGTCCACATTTCTTTAAGTGAATTTACAACCCCATACTTTAATCTGTTATCAACGCTCCAAGGCGCTCTAACAACCTCAGGGTGTCTAGGAGTACTATCTTCATTCATAGCTATCATATTTAGCAAGCTATCTGGCTCCCCCGCTCCATCGTTTGCAGTTATTTTACCTAGTTCTGCTAAAACAACTTCATCAAGAAGTAAGGTAATTAATCCTCCCAAGTTTAGACCATCTTCATTCATAAGCATATCAAAACTTACATCATCTTTACCTTCGAAATTATCCCATACAAAAGAACCATCCTCCGAGTTTATTAACCCACTCCCAAAAAGCCCAGGTAAAATAATGATTGCCTTTTTCTCTTTAGCGACCGTACCTATCAAAAACGCACTGCCTACTAGTAGAAGTGCCAGTGCAATAGCTAGTATTATAGCCGTAACGCTTATTAATATCCTTTTCCCCTTAGCCATTTCGTCCTCCAGACAAACTAAATCAATAATAATAATATTTTAAACCAATTACTAAAATAGTTCAATATTCAGTTATCATATGTATGAATTAACTTCTAGCCTTGTTCAATATTTAGCTAACATATGTGTTATGTTTATTTCGCATAACTTCTAGCATAAATACAGTACTCAAAAGGTTTTCATATAAACTTTTCAAACAAGATAAATCATAAGAGAACAAAAAAAAGAGACCGCGTTTGCGATCTCATGTAAGCTACGAATTTTACTACTTATTTATCCGCATTATGTGGCTTGATTAAGAACACATCATCGACCGGCACACTAAACATAAAGCCAATAGCTCTTTTTTTGCAGTTTGCTACAATTCTTCTTACGGCATCAACCACTTCAATCACTTGCTCTGCTTTTAAGACAGTGAATATTGTTTTCGAACCTGCTTTATCCTCAGGGTCTGATTGCCCAAAGAAAAAGTTATGATGCATGTTTTGGAAAAGATCTGACTTTCTAGTTAATGCTGAAGCCATACCTTCACTGTCTAGAATCGTTGCACCCTTAATATTCTTTTCTAAAAACATCTCTAAAATAGCTTGAACATACTGCGTTTCTCTAATAATGATAAAAAGTGCTTTCATTTTTCTCTCCCATAAACATAATTACTTACATATAGTGTACACAATTTAAGAAAATAATACCATAGAAAACGACATTATTTGCAACAGTTCATGTTTTATCAATAAAATATAAAATAAAAGAATTTTACTTAGAGTTCTTGTCTTTTTTTCCAAGTACTGCGGTATAGCCAGTACCATACTGAACACATTTACTAACTCTACTCAAAGTTGCAGAGGAAATATCCGTCTCGGCAATAACCTGGGAATATGTTTTACCCTCTAACAAAAGTTTTGCTGCATAAACTCGCTGTGCCATTTGATCCAATTCTTTGTAGGTACATAAATCAGCAAAAAAAGCTTCACAATCTTTTTTGTTATCAATGCTAATTATTACATCATATAGTTCATCAATAAGTTGTTTTTTCACCTCATATCTCCTAAACTTTTATGCCACCATTATACTTTAACGCGCTAATTAAGTAAAGTGGCATATGTGCTATTTAATTATTATACATGAAATAACATTCCGTTTCTTATGGCACTATCGAAAGTTATAACTATCCTGTGTGCTACTCGAGAATCTCTCTACCATTGAATATAATGTGAAAGCAGCCGTTTTTATGTATGAAACTAAACTTCAAAATCGCAAAATTAAAAACTATTGTCTTTTTGCAGGAGGATCTCCAAAGTATTGATAAAAATTACATTTTATCTCCGCATTATGTAGTTTTCTAATCTTATCAGCTTTTCTCCCAAAGCGTTTTTCAATGCCTGGGAAGGAAGATAAAATATATGCACTCCAGTTGTCTAACCTGTTGTACATACTCCAAAACTCTGAATATAGGTTACCTAAATTATCACTTTTTAGCCTTTCCCCGTATGGAGGATTAGTTATAATTATGCCGTGTGCAAAGCGAGATGAAAAGGTTTTCATATCGGCAGTTTGTAAATGAATGTGCTTTTCCACCCCTGCTGCATTTGCATGTTTTACAGCTAATTTAATAGCCTTAGGATTAATGTCATATCCATAAATTCTTAAATCGTTATCTTGTTCTTTTGAGAGAGCTTCTTCTAGCACAGCCTGCTTAACTAAAGAACCTTTAGAAAGTTTTTCATACATAAAGTTTCTGTTTTTACCTGGGGCAATTTTACGACCTATTAATGCGGCTTCAATGGGAATAGTGCCTGAGCCTACAAACGGATCAAACAGCACCCTATCATGTTTCCAAAATGAAAGTAGTATCATGCCAGCAGCTAAAGTTTCTCTTAGCGGGGCTTCACCAACTAAAGTCCTATATCCTCTTTTATGTAGCGCATCCCCTGATGTATCAAGATAAACAAAAACTTCATCTTCATATATGGATACTTCCACAGTAACTGTGTTTTTATCAGGAAGTCTGTATTGACCTCTTTTATCCATCAGTCTTACAACGATAGCCTTTTGAGTAACACTTTGAATGCTTGAAAATGCCATGAGTGTACTTTTTAAAGCCTTTGCAATTACTACTACTCCAAGATCTTTAGTTAGTATGTCTTCCCAAGGAATATCCTTTACTCTATCAAATAATTCATCAAAAGTGGTGGCTTTAAAATTTGCAAGTTGAATATATACCCTACTTGCAGTTCTTAAAAACATATTAGCACGAGCTACATCTTTTATATTGCCTTCAAATGCAATTCTGCCATTAATAGCCCCACCTGGTTCATATCCAAGATCTATTAGTTCTTTTTTTAAGATAAACTCAAGCCCACTTTGAACGGATGCTACTACTATTAATTTGTCTTCGTATATACTCATAATTTCTCTATATCTTAGTTTTTATGACTTTGATTATATCATGTTTTATCTATTATGCATGCATTTAACGTAGAACGAAATTTACTAATTCTAATATGCACTTACAAATATAGTATGTTTTCTAACTCTAATGGTATTTATTTTAGATTACTTTATAGGCTATTTAAGCATACAACAATTAATTTCTTTACACTCCATCTTTACAATGATAAAATCACGAATAAGGAATGGCTCTTTTCTCATTAATGCGCCATATAAGAGTAACATAATAGGCGTTACTAGAGGCAAAACGTGGGTAAAATAATGATTAAACTAATTAAAAAAGTATTTATAAAAGACTATCAAGACACTGGAAACTCAACAGTCAGATTCAAATATGGTATTGTTGCAGGCGCGTTTGGTATAATTACAAACTTAATCTCAGCTATAATCAAAATAGTTATTGGACTAATAAGTGGAAGTATTGCTATTATAGGCGATGCTATGAACAATCTTTCAGATACAGCATCATCTGCTACAACTTTAGCAGGATTTAAAATAGCATCAAAGCCAGCTGACAAAGATCATCCCTATGGACATGCAAGATTTGAATATGTTGCAAGCTTAATAATTGCAACTGTTATGCTTATCGTAGGTGTTTTAGTCGCTAAATCTTCTATAGAAAAAATTATCACTCCTGCAGAGATGAGTATTGATTACATAACTTACATAGTCCTTGGTTTTTCTATACTTTTAAAACTATCACAAATGGCAGTGTATATTAGTTTTGGCAAATCAATAAATAGCGATACTTTAAAAGCTGCTGGAATTGATAGTAGAAATGATATTATCTCAACCATTGCCATAATTATTAGCGCCATAGTATTTAGTACCACGAAGGTGAATATCGATGGTTATACCGGAGTTTTAGTTGCACTCTTTATAATAACCTCAAGCGCATTCCTTTTAAAAGATTCAATTAACCCCCTTCTTGGACAAAAGCCAGACAAAGCACTTGTCAAAAAAATTAGAACCAAATTACTTTCTTACGAGGGCGTGGAGGGCATTCACGATTTAATTATTCACGACTATGGCATTAACAATACTTTTGTAGTAGTGCACGTAGAAGTGCTGTCCACATCTAGTTTTGTAGACTCACATGACTTGATAGATAGAATTGAACGTGAGTTTGATGAAGAATTAGGCATACATCTAGTAGTTCATTTAGACCTAATAATTACAGATGATGAAGAAGTTGTAGCTCATAGAGAAAGATGTTTAAACATACTAAAAAACATTAACTCAGAGCTTACTTTACATGACTTTAGGATGGTTAAAGGCCCTACTCATACAAATATTATTTTCGATGCAGTCGTCCCTTTCGAGTGTAAATTAGATAAAAACTCCCTCACTGAAATATTAAAAAAAGAATATGCCGATGAAGAAACTAAATACTTTTTTGTAATTGAGATAGATAGACCATAAATATTTAATTTAAAAACTTTTTATGCAATTACATCTATTTCTAAATTATGGACATAAACCCCATGCCACTGCATTTGTTTTTGAAAACTTTTAAGCAGTTGCATTTACCACGAATTAGTTAAAACCTTGTACGTTTTTATGTAGTCAGTACCAAAACTGACTTTGTTATATGTTATAACGTTTTTGATGTTACACTTGTTGTAGAATTAATATAAGTGTAAAATGTACCTAAGAATTATTTTAATGAGACATACATATCGCATTAAACTTTAAATGTCAGGGGAGGTTTTTATATGACTCTTTTAACAATCAGGGCTTTAAGACTTAAAGCTCCCAAAATAGAACCTAAAGAAGTTTCTAAAATTACTTTTGATGAGGAAAAGGCAATACGCGACTTAGGAGAAATGATTAAGTGTAAGACCGTTTCATATCGCGATAGAAGCTTAGAAGATGATGCCGAATTTGAAAAACTTTATGCATATTTAGAAAAAGCATTTCCAAATATCTATGCAAATACTGAACTTACAAAGATTGAAAATAGAGGCCTACTTTTCAGATGGAAAGGAAAATCTCCAGACTCCCCTAGCGTTTTAATGTCTCACTTTGATGTGGTCCCAGCAGACGATGATAAATGGGATCATCCGCCATACAGTGCAGAAATTGTAGATGGCGTTATGTATGGAAGAGGAACTATAGACACTAAAATAACCATGAATGCAGTTTTACAAGCTGTCGAACATAATATACAAAAAGGATTTATTCCTGAAAATGATGTATATCTCGCCTTTTCAGGTAGCGAAGAAACTTCTGGACCACATGCCATTAAAATCGTAGACATTTTAGAAAGTAAAAAACTTACACCAAAACTTGTGCTAGATGAAGGTGGCGCAGTTACTGAAAAAGTATTCCCAGGAGTTAATGTCCCGTGCGCAATGGTAGGTATTGCCGAAAAAGGTATGGTCAATCTTAAATACACAGTTAAAAGTACGGGCGGGCACGCTTCAGCACCTAAGCCTAAAACCCCTATCACAACTCTTGCAAAGGCTTGTACAAGAGTTCATAAGCATCCATTCAAAGCAAGACTTGTTAAGCCTGTTAAAGACATGTTAGAAACTATGGGGAAATACAGTGACAAGTTTTTAATTAAGCTTCTTTGCGGAAATCTTTGGTTATTTAAAGGTCTTTTGGGTTTTGTCGGTAAGAAAATTGGCGGAAATATTAATGCTATTATGAGAACGACTTCTGCCTTTACAACAATGAAAGGCGCAGATGCGCTAAACGTAATCCCAACAGAAGCATACCTTACTTCTAACCATAGAATTTTACCTGGAGAAACAATGCAATCAACACTTGAGTATGTACAAAAGATAGTTAATGATAAAAACATAAATGTAGAAATTGTATACGGACAAGAACCATCTACTATTTCAAAATATGAAAACTCTTTGGGATACGAAAATATAAAAAATACTATTCAAGAAATCTGGCCAGGACTACCAGTAGCTCCTTACCTTATGGTTGCAGCAACTGATAGCAGACATCAATGCAGAATCTCAGACAATGTATATAGATTTTCTCCGATACACTTGAATAAAGAAGAAGTCACATTAATGCACAGTCATAACGAAAGAATATCCCTAGAAAATATTATTAAATCCACCGAGTTCTATTTAAGGCTTATAGAAAAACTATAGTCTCAAAAATATATTACTACTAAACACAATAAAACCACATGATAAAAGCGTGTGGTTTTTTATTTACGTATATTTTACATTACAACTTTATCTACACTTTCAGCAAGTTCCCAAGCCAAACATCCTCTATATTTATGCATTATTTTGTATCCACAGATACCAATATTGCCCATTTCGTCAACAGCCCAAATCGTTTACATGTCACGTATTGCTTGCCAATATGCTAATTTTTACCACTAAACCAAAAAGTACCAAAAGTTTATAAAAATCTCATGTTTGACTTTACTCTCACATAATTTTATTATATATACATTAACACGGGGCGCGTGTACATTCACGTGCTCAAGTTTTTAAAAAATGGAGATCTTCGTGGCAATTAAACGACTATCAAAAAAATCAAAAATGGTAGATGACAAAACTAAGGATGGGGTTTTAGAAACCGAACCTTCAGATATATCTAGTGAATCTGCAAATTTAGATCCTTCTTCCGAAGAGCAAACGATCAATGACTCTTCTTTGCAAGAAGGAGGTATAGCAACTGGAGAAATTGAGCCTTCTACTGAGGAACCTTTGGAAGTCCCTATTGAGCAAGATATATCTGTCCAAGAGGAGGCCGGAACCACTGAGGATAATTTATCCGAACCCTCAACTGATGACACGGAAGTTGAAGAGGTCGCAATCGATGATGAGGAATCTTTAGTAACTACCGACCATGAAGACCAGGAGCTAACCCAAAATTTAGACATGGCTACTGAAGACGATGAAGAACAACCTAAAATCGAAGAAAGTGTTGTTGAGGCTTTTTCTGAGCCAACCACAGCTGAAGATCAATCTATGACCCAAGATAAACATCCATCCGAGATTCCAACTGAACAAATAGACAGTTCTCAAGATATTCCACCGCTTGCAGATGACCAAACAGAACATCAGTCAGAGAGCCAAATTGAAAAAGCGGATGGTTCTCTTGACATACCACCCCTTCCAGCTGAAGGGATTGAAGAACCTGAAATCCTTTGGGAACATAAAGTTAAAGCAGATTCTGAAAGGCTTCGCGAAATAGACAGGCTTGCAACTGAGGAGCTAGATGCAATAGATGCTGAAATTACTGCCCTTGAAGAACAAATCCTTCAAGAGGAAATGGATAGCCCTCCCGACAAAGAGTTTGTCCCGGAAACCGAGGAAGAAAAAATAGAATTTGAAACAATTCAAAAAATGGAAGCTGAAGCTTTAGACATTAAAGCTGAAGTCGAAGAAATGAAAAAAGATATTCCAAAGCGTGTCGAAAAGCATGATGAAATTGAAGTCTATGTTCCAAAATTTGCAAACGATGATTCTGAGAGTGAAGAAAATACAGAAAATGAAGGAGAGAACATAGAAGAACCTACGCCAGCAAGCGAGGAGGATACTCTAGCTCAGGAAGAAATTGATAAAGCTTACGAGTCTGGCATTAGCGGAGAGTTAGACGAATGGGATAGGATAATTCTTCTCCCGATTTTTGAAAATAGACTGAGGATGAGTAAAAACTCACTAAAGTATGCCTATTCAAAAATCAAAAATGTCATCATGTCCTACGTTGATGTAACTGCATCATTCCAAGGCGCACTTGAAAACTTTAGATACGATAGGAAAATTATTCTTAGATTTGCAATACACAAAAACACTTTGCAGTTATACTGTGCACTTCCTGTAGACTCATTAGATACAAACGTATATCCGCACAAAAAATCTAAAGGCGACCACGCTAAAGCCACACCAATAGTAGTAGACATAGATTCAGACGATGCTATCAAAAATGCAATTGAAATCATTTCAGTTGTAATGGCAAAAGTTTCTGCAATTCAAAGGGAACAATTTGTTCCAACAGCATATGCTGAAAGATATCCTTTAAACCCAAATGCGGTACTACTTGGAAATGAACATAAAGAGCCTGTCTTTGGTCAATATGATAACGATTTTGACTACGCTCCGATATCAAGCGAAATTGTTGATGGAATAATACAGACAAAATTCACAAAAGAAGAAATTGAAGCTAAGAAGGACTTAAAGGGACGAGAGGTACTTGAAGACTTAAGACAAACTGCAACCACCATAAAAGCAGCCGTAGCCCTTTCAGAACCTGTCGTATATTTCTTTGACCCTGCAGTAGGCACGGACTCCAATGTGGCATATGTAGGAATTCAACAAGTTCTAAACGATAAGTTCTTAGGCAGATTAATTCCACAAATGTTCTTTGCAGTTGCCGAAGGAAGTGACAGGATTGAAAGATTTAACTTCTTAGCTTTAGAAGAAGCTGTTACTCAATGCAATGCATATAAAGAACAACGCTTTGCTCTAGCAACTAGTTGCAGATTACTAATTCGTGACTCGGTGTTTGAAAGACTAGTTAAAAACGCAAAAACCGAACATGAAAACCTAATTCTTGCCTTTGACTGTGCCCTTTTAGAGGCTCTAGGAAACCTAGGTCTTGAGCGTATCAGACGATTAAGAGATGAAGCAGGCGTTATGATTATGATAGACAATTCTGAAAACGCTGGAATGAAAGTTCTAACTGAATATGACATGGAATATATCCGTTTTGATGGCAGATTTTATATGGGAGACAAACCTAGACAAAAAGCCCATCTAGAAATGATGACTGGATATGCTAAATCACAGAATATAAAGACAACCTCAATAAATGTAGGCGGTTTTAAAGAAGCACAACATATGATTGAAAGAGGAGTGGACATAATACAAGGTCCAGCAGCAGGAGATCCAAAACGAATCGTAACACTGGCACTAAAATCAGCACGAAAAATGCCAGTTGTGAGATAAATATAACAAACTTCAAATAGCAAACACATATTAAACAATAGAATTTAACTAAGTGTTGGTATACTGAAAAATAACTATGGCTAAGAAAAAAGATAAGGTTGAATCACAATCGATAGAGGAGTTACTATCAGGTAGAACTGCGCCCGAACGTATGGAAGACGGTCGTGGCACTCTTGTTCGCAAGCCTAAAAAACGCGATGAGAAAAAGCTAAAAGCTCGTGGCGAAAACATGGTAGAAAACACCGATGAACTCAGTGCAGATTATGAGTATATCATAAAGCATAAGGTTGTTGAAAAAGAGCGAAAGAAGAGAAAAATCATCAGATGGTTGCTTCTCTTTTTGCTGATACTCCTTATCATCGGCGGTGGTGCCTGGGGTGTTACATCTTTTCTAGAATACAACAATTTCCGAGTTGTCATAGATAGACCTGGAAGACAGATTTTTGCTATCAGCCGAGACGGTCTTTTCCAAGATCAAAACTGGCAAAACACCACCGAAGTGTATAACATTTCCGGTCCTAAATACATGGACAATATAAGTATTTTTGGTAACGAACAAACCTTTTTAGATATTGAAGCAACAGATGGTCCTGCCAATAAAGAAAATATAATTGCAGCAACTTTTTATCTCGTAAATAAAACTGATGAGGAACGAAGTTACATGGAATATATCAACATCAAAGAAGCTACTCAAGGCGTAGATCAAGCCATCCGGATTATGATTATAAAAACCACCTTTAATCCAGATGGATCTGTCAAAAACAGGATTGTTGATGTATATGCCGCGGCACACTCTTTCG
This sequence comes from Clostridiales bacterium, assembly GCA_012799455.1. Taxonomy (GTDB): domain Bacteria; phylum Bacillota; class Clostridia; order Christensenellales; family DTU072; genus MWEH01. Next base: position 24,672 of record JAAZLE010000057.1, read on the forward strand.
ATGAAAACGGGAAACCAATTCCAGAACTTGTAGTTCCCTTAGCCGAGTATAATAGCGAGATTAGATCAGACTATTATGCTGGCGCAAAGATACGTCAGACAAAGGTTCATTACGAAGAAAATGGCCAATCGATTTTAAGGGATTTGGTAGATGAAAACGCATCCGCACAACAAGCTTGGTACACCACCCCATTTGCAACTCAAGACATAGTTATTAGAAACGATATTTCAACCGTGCC
>JAAZLE010000058.1 GCA_012799455.1 Clostridiales bacterium
ACAATGTTCTTGACTCATAGTTCTTTTCTCCTGATACTTTGTAGTTTGTTCAAAAACATTATATCAGGGAATATACTATGGGTCTTTTCTTTTCCTCAAATGGCTCATTTAATTTTACAACTCAGGAAAAAGAATATTTCACTAAGTTCGTAATCTCTTAATATAATTTACAAAAGTTAAGATTATGTGCTATATTTAACAAAATTAATATTACGAGGTTTAATATGATAAAATTATTTTTTGATACGGACAGTGAGATCAATTTAGAATTAGCAAAGGAAGTTGGTATAGAAAATAACGCAATTAGATTCCCTTATACTTTAGATGATGAGGTATATTATGCCGACCTAGGCCAAACATATGACCCAAACTGGTTCTTTAGTAAACTCAGATCAGGATCACTTCCCACAACATCTGCACTTAATGGAGAAGAATTTAAAGATTATTTTGAACCCGAATTCAAAAAAGGTAATGAGATATTATATGTTAGTTTCGGTACAAACTTCAGTGCAACCTTTAATATGATGGATCAAGCGATAACTGAACTAAAAGTAAAATATCCAAATCTTAAATTTACACGCTATGATACTAAAGCTATAAGTTTAGGAACTGGAATTTTAGTATTACAAGCAGCTAAATTGTTAAATAAAGGAAAAACAACACAACAAATTGTTAAAAAATTAGATGAAATCGCTCCTTTTGTAAATATGGAGTTTGTTGTAGATGACCTTATGTATTTGAAAAAAGGAGGCAGATTAACTACTGGAAAAGCCATAATGGGAACCATATTGCAAATGAAACCGATTATTAAACTGACAGAAGCAGGTAAGTTAGAACCTTTCAAATCGGTCCAAGGAAAAACAAAGGCTGTACGGACCATTGTTGATGATGCAATCTTAAACGCAGATGAAAACGCAGATTCCCCATTATTTATACTCCACGGAGACTGTCTTGAAGAGGTTCGTAGATACACTGCTATGATAAAAGAAAAGCGTCCTGATTTAAATGTAATTCAGTTAGATATAGGTCCTGTAATAGGAACTCATTGCGGACCTGGTACAATTGGTCTTGCATATATTGGAAGAACTAAAAAACCACAAGGTAAATATTAAAAAACTATCTATTTATTAAAAACGCCATTGTTTTGTAACAGTGGCGTTTTTTATTATCATAAACACAAATTTATGTTAAAATTATTTATGGAGAAATCATGAATAATAAATTCCTTAAAGCCTTGTTAATAATCCTGATTATATATGTTGCATGCCTACCACTTTCAGGTTGCACAAAAACCACACATGTTTTTGCATTTGGAACAGAATGTCAAATATATTCAAACAATATAAGCACATCAAAAATTCGCGAACTTACATCCTACATTGAAAAAACAGATTCTCTGCTTTCGCAAACAGAACTATCTAGCGATATTCAGAAAATTAATTCAGCTAAGGCTAACGATGTAATTAGTATAGATAAGATTACATTTGAACTCTTATATCTTTCAAAACAATTATATGAATTTAATCACTCTTTTAACCCCGCTATATATCCAATTGTTGAGCTATGGGGATTTGATCCAAACACATATATTTCTGGAGTTTCTCCTAAAACCATTCCTACGCCTAGTCAAATCTCTGAAACTTTAAACTTTTGTAATTTTGATTATTTCGAGTTAAATTCGGATAATTTAACCGTTACTAAAAATATCTCCGAAGCTAAATTAGATCTTGGTGCAATTGCTAAAGGATTTGTTTGTGAAGAAGTGTTTGCAAAATTAAAGCAAGACCGAAATGCGGTAGTAGATATTGGAGGCACTCTAAAAACAAATAATGACATTCATGTTCATGTTATTAATCCTATAAAAGATAATACCTCACAGCCATTTGCAGCCAAGTTCAA
>JAAZLE010000059.1 GCA_012799455.1 Clostridiales bacterium
AAATTTAATTCGTCAATTGGTGTAGATGGTCGTATGTTCAAAGAAGACATTATGGGATCTATTGCTCATGCTGAAATGTTAAAAATTCAAGGTATCATTGATAATAAATCAGCAAATCAGATTATAGCGGAATTAAAGCAAATCTATGAAGATATTGCATCTAAAAAATTAGCCATAGATGAAACTGCCGAAGATATTCATACATTTGTAGAGCAAGAGTTAACAAAAAGAATAGGAAATGCTGGTAAGATGTTACATACAGCTCGCTCTAGAAATGATCAGGTCGCTCTTGATATGAGGATGCATCTAAAGAAAGAGATATATGAAATAATAACCCTCATATCCACTGTAGTTGATGTACTAAAAGCAAAAGCAGAAGAAAATTTAAATACTGTAATGCCAGGTTTCACCCATCTTCAAAAGGCGCAGCCTGTCACTTTAGCCCAGCACTTTATGGCCTATGTATTCATGCTTTTAAGAGACGCAGATAGACTTGCCGATGGTTATAAAAGAACTTCTGTGTCTCCAATCGGGAGTTGTGCTCTTGCGGGAACGACATATCCGATAGATAGAGTTTATGAAGCTGATTTACTTGGATTTTCAAAAGTAGCTGCAAATAGTATGGATGCTGTTTCGGATAGGGATTTTTGTTTAGAATTTATGAGTGCAGCCTCTATTTTGATGATGCATCTATCAAGATTTTCTGAAGAACTAATTATTTGGTCCACAGATGAGTTTAACTTTATTAAGTTTTCTGATGCTTTTTCAACAGGGTCAAGCATAATGCCACAAAAGAAAAATCCAGATATGGCTGAACTAATACGTGGAAAAACTGGAAGAGTGTATGGGAATATGGTAGCTTTATTCACGGTAATGAAGGGTCTTCCCCTTGCGTATAATAAAGATATGCAAGAAGACAAGGAAAGTTTATTTGACACAATAGACACATTAAAGGACTGCTTAAACTTAATGGCTCCGATGATTGAGGAAATGGAAATAAATAAAAATTCTATGCGAGAAAGTGCTGAAGGTGGGTATATAAATGCTACTGATTTAGCAGATTATCTAGCCAAAAAGGGAGTGCCATTTAGAGATGCATATAAGATTACAGGAGAAATAGTTGCAGACAGTATAGAAAAAGGCAAAAAACTAAGTGAATTATCTATAGAAGAATATAAAAAATATTCGGATGTGTTTGAATCCGATCTTTTAGAGGCTATAGACATCGAAATATGTGTAAATAATAGAAGTTCACAAGGTGGACCTTCTCCAGCTAGTGTATTAGAGCAACTTAAAATAGCCGATCTAGAGATGAAGTCAATAATAGAGAAGTTAAATTAGAAAACCTGTGAAGTAAAACAAAACATAACAAATTAAAAAATAACGAAATGAGAGAAGAAAGCTAAAAATGAAAAAGAAAGTATTTATAGACGGTCAATATGGAACAACAGGTCTTAGTATTTACGACAGAATAAAAACCATGGATCACCTTGAGTTTTTGACCATTCCTGAAAAAGATAAAAAAGATGCTAAGAGAAAAAAGGAAATAATGAATGCATCAGACATAGTGCTTATGTGTCTTCCTGATACCGCAGCAATAGAGAGTGTAGCACTAATCGACAACCCTAAAGTTAAGGTAATCGATACTTCTACAGCACATAGAACTGACCCTAATTGGCAATATGGTTTTCCCGAGCTATCCCCATATATAAGGGCAAAAGTAACTTTGAGTAGCAGAATTAGTGTACCAGGCTGCCATGCAAGTGGCTTTTTAGCACTGATATATCCACTGGTTGAAAATGGGATTTTACCTAAAGACACACTAATATATTGTAATTCTCTGACTGGCTACAGTGGCGGTGGTAAAAAAATGATAGGGGATTACGTAGAAGAACAAGAAAATCCTATATATTTAGCCCCAAGAGCATATGGTCTAACCCAAAATCATAAGCATCTAAGAGAGATGCAAGCCATATCTAAACTTAATAAAAAACCTTTGTTTGTGCCAGTTGTGTCTAACTTTTATAGCGGTATGCTTGTAACTATTCCGCTTGCAGTAGAGTCACTCACAAAGGGGAACAATTTAGATACAGTTAAGTCGTTATATGCAGATATGTATAACGGACCGATTGTCAAATACATCGACAATTTATCGGAAGATGGCTTTTTATCATCTGCAGGAATGTCTGGAAAAGATTCTATGCAAATATCTGTTTACGGAAATGATGAAAGAATACTACTTGCTGCAAGATACGACAACCTAGGGAAAGGAGCTTC
>JAAZLE010000060.1 GCA_012799455.1 Clostridiales bacterium
ACATTGCCGGAACATTGCCGGAACATTGCCGGGCATCTTTTTTATATGAAATTTTTTAACTTGATTTTACTTCAAAAAAGCTTTCTTTATACAAAACGCACCTACAACATTGCAAGTGCGTTTTCTTCTATTTAGTTAGTTTAGTTTTTGATTAATCTTCTTTTGCTTCGTTTTCTAGATCTTCTAAGACTTGTACGCTAATTGCAAAACAGGTTGCTAGGCACTCTTTATCCATGTTGTCGTAACTATCTTCTCTGGTATGATAATACTTTTGTAGGTCGTGAGCAAGAGCTGTAATGCCAGCGGCTCTAAAGCCACCTTGATTGAATGCTGCACTGTCTGTTGCACCTAGTGGAACTGTTGTCTTTTTAACTGGAGTTCCTAATTTTTCTGCCGCATTAAAGAACAACTCACAAGCCTTTTCATCAGCCTTTACAAGATTGTTTAGGTCTTTTGTGCAAACTCCTAGATGTGGAAGATCTCTTATTGTGTCATACGCGTAAATAAAGGTGTCTACGTCTTGATATTCGCCCTTATGAGCTTCTGCCCATGCTTTTGCGCCTCTTAACCCAGCTTCTTCTGAACCTGTGATAATAACTCCTACTTCTGTGTTTTCCATTTCAATGCCTGCATCTTTTAATGCCTTTAGCACTGCAATTCCCATGTAACATCCAGTAAGGTTATCATTTGCGCCATCGCATACTCTTCTTTCGTTCCAGAAGAAAAACATTCCTATAAAAGAGGGTACAAACGCTAGTGCACCAAATCCTAATTGATTTATTATGCCAGCGCCACCATCATTTATTATCCCCGCTTGCCCTGCGGCATGCCCTGCTCTAAGCACTATTGCAGTAATAATAACTGCAAACATATATCCAATACCTAAAAACACTGTCACCAAGTGAGCACCCATAACTTTTCCACCAAAGTGATACACCATTGGCCATTCGTATGCGGCATCTGGGTGTCCGTTATAGAATATTCTTCTCTTCACTTCCCCAGTAGGTTTTTTGGTTGCCGTTATGTTATAGCTTGTCTTTTTCTCAAACAGTTTGTCTACTAGTTTTCTATATAGCAAAAACTGTCCAACCATTATAACCATTCCTACAATACTAAAAATAAGGGAAACTATTGGCATAAAGAAGTATGTTAACATTGCTAAGAACATTAATGTGACTGATATATAAATCCAACTCATAAATGAGGCGGGATACACATCGAATGGCTCTACTACAACTTCATCACACAGTTCTTCTAGTTGTTTTGCCATATAGTCTACAGCCTCTTTTTCGCCCTGACTTCCTGGGTCTCTCTTCCCGAAGTTTTTGATAACATAGGTTATCTCGTCTTCCATGTACTGAGCAGCTTCGCTTTTCTTTGCAACGACACTACTTAAGTCCATCTTGACTCCTTTGTCTTTAATTTCCTTGTCCATAATCTTTCCTCCTCGAAAAATCTACACTTATTTTAGCACACCGCTAGACTATATTTCAAGAATTATATATCTTGCGCGCGATTTAGACGGATTAGAAAGGTAAAAAAACAAGAATTCCTCCTTGTTTTTAGCGTTTAGCAAAACAAAAAAGGCTTTTTAGGGCCTTTTTTTGTTTTTATGATATAAACCTCACCAACTATTTTGCCTGCATATTTTGTCTAAATACACTCTTTTTTCTACTTAATTTTTTTTAATTTTTTGATTTTTTTATGTAAAATTTTTTGAAAAACCTTGTCTTATTACTAGCCCATTTTTTATTTCTCTTAAAAAAACTGTATGTGATAAAGTCACACAAGAGTTTTGGTTTTTTTGTATCTTTTTGGTTTTTCTCATATTTTCACAAGATAAGGAGCCTAAACTTGAAGGTTTAGCTTCTTTCTTTTTTTTCGTTGAGTGTTTTCTTTTTTATTTTTCGCATTTTTACAACAAGATTACCGTCTCTTTTCTTCTGTTTTTTGTGAGTTTTTGACCAAGTTTATTCATTGTAAATTACTCTCCTTGTATGGTATAATTATTGCGATATGGACATTTTCAATTTGTGGAAGGAAATTAGTTTTAAATTATCTAGTGTCATTAACTCAGCTGCATATACCATTTGGATTCAAACATTGCAGCCTTTGTGTGTTAAGGGCGAGGTTTTAGTGCTCTTAACTGAGTCAAATACTAGTCGCCAAACCATTGAAAAAGTATATATCAAAGAGATTAAAAAAGCTTTAAACTCTCTAGATACCCCACTTAAAGAAGTTCAAGTTATCATAGAAGAGGAAAAACATCATTTCAAAGAGGAAATAGATAAATATCAGAAAAAAAAGCTTGCTCCAGAAGAGCCTATTGCAAATGGTAATTCTTTAAACCCAAGTAGCAAATATACTTTTGATACATTTGTCGTAGGAGAAAGTAATAAATTAGCATATAATGCAGCCTTAGCTGTGGCAAAAAGCCCTGGTGCGGCAGGGGGATTTTTCTCTTTTAACCCTCTTTATATCTATGGAGGGGTTGGCCTTGGAAAAACTCACTTAATACAGGCGGTTTGGAACTACCTTAGAGAAAATAATCCAAAATTAAAGATTTTATACGTTCCCGCTGAAAGAATGACTAATGATTTTGTAGAAGCACTACAAAACTCTAATATGCAAAGTAAAGATGCCTTCAATATGGTAGCTTTCAGAAATAAGTATAGAAATGTAGATGTGCTTATGATTGAGGATATACAATTTCTTCAAAACAAAGCTGGATCACAAGATATGTTTTTCCATATTTTTAACGATTTATATCAACAAAATAAGCAAATTATTCTTTCTTCTGATAGACCACCAAAGGAAATTGGTACACTAGAAGATAGGCTTGTATCTAGATTTGAGGGAGGCATTTTAGTTGACGTTAGTAAACCCGACATTGAAACTAGAATAGCTATTGTTAGAAAAAAACTACTTTTAGAAAATATTATTGTTCCAGATGACGTTATTTACTATGTGGCAGAACGTTTTGATTCCAACGTAAGAGAGTTAGAAGGAGCTTTATCAAGGATTTTATTATACGCACAACTTTGTAATTTACATACACCTACTCTCGAATCAGCAAAAGACGCTTTACAATCTTCAAGTCAATCAAATAGAGCTTTAGATGCAAATGATATAATAACTGCTGTGTGTTCCTATTTGAAAATTTCTAAAACAGATATAATAAGCAAGAAAAAGACAAAAGATGTAGCACAAGCAAGACATATAGCTGTCTACTTAATATATAATATTCTTTCTATGCCACTTAGTAATATTGGACAAATATTTGGAGGAAGAGATCATACTACTATAATGAATTCAAGAGATCAGATAACCTCTAGACTTCCAAATGATAGAGCTCTTGAAATGCAAATTAAGGATATAAAAGGTATTCTTAATATAAAATAAAAATTAAAACCATTCATTTAATGCGTTTAAATATATAAAAATACAAAGTTATTTGAATGGGAAATAATATTACTAAAAAAAGTTATTAACATTATAAAGCACTAATTTGTTGATAAATTGTATATAATGACCACTAATTTATCCACATAAAAAAAGTTACTTTTTTAGTTATTTCGTTATTTTAACACGACGAAATTTTTAAAAAAACACTTATCCACAGATTCCACAGTGCTTATTATAATGATTATTACTTACAATATATAATTTAATAAGGAGAAAAGGTATGAAATTCATTTGTAATCCAGAAGAGTTATCTAATGCTCTTACAATAGCAAGTAAAGCACTTGGTAAAACAAATATCAGTATTTTAGAAGGTATAAAAATATCTGTTTTAGGAGATACTATTACTTTATCAGCAACAAATATAGATTTGTTTGTTGAGACAAAATTAAAGGCTCGCATTTTATTAGAAGGAGAAACCATTGTAAATGGTAAAGATTTTACAGATTTTATAAAATCATTGAGTCCTTATGATGAAATTGAAATTGAATGTTTTGATAATTCAATGAAAATAATGTATGACGGAAACTCTTTTGGTATGAAAACTGTTGATCCAGATACATTCCCTATCCTTCAAGAAAATGAGAGTATTGGTAAATTTATAGTTAAAGAAAGAGATTTAAAAAAATTAATAGATACTACCATCTTTTGTGCGGCAGTAGATGAAACAAAACCTATTCTGAAGGGTTGTTTACTAGAAATTAAAGGAAGTGACTTAATTGCGGTTGCATTAGACGGATATAGGCTTGCTATAAGTAAAACAAAACTTATTGCAGCTGAAAATGAAGCAAATATAATAGTTCCTGCAAGAATACTTGGAGAAATTTCAAAGATATTAAACGAAACTGATGAAAAAATAACAGTAACAATAGAAAAAAATAAGGTAAGGTTTGTTATAGGAAATACAATAATGGTAGCAAAATTATTAGAAGGAAACTTTATACCATATGAAAACATCATTCCAACTGATAGTAAAGCCAGAGTTGTGGTTAGTAAAGTAGCATTTGAAAATAGTTTATCTAGAGCACATAACATATCAAGAAAAAGAAATAATAACTATGTAAGACTAGATATTGAAGAAAATAATATAAAAATAAGCAGTGAAGCAGATTCGAGCTCAATAAAAGAAAATATTCCATGTAAATTAGAGGGAGAAAGCATAACAATTGCGTTTAACAGTAAATATTTATTTGATGCTCTAGCAAAAGTTAAAGAGGAATTTATAAACATACTAATTACTGGATCAAATGCTCCAGCAATAATTGTTCCTCCCGAAGGAGATGCATATAAATTCATAGTTTTACCAGTAAGGCTCATTATATAACAGTATATTATATATACTTACTGCCTAAATAATCTTAAATCAAGATCCTATTATAAATAGGGTCTTTTTTTTGCGAATAATATTAAAAAAAAAGAATAAACTAAAAGCGAATTAATATTCTCTTTTAAAAACAAAAACAAAACGGAGAGAAAACAATGTGGATAAAATTAACGCACAGTGTTGCACTTAAATTAAACTTATCCACAAAACAACCGAGTTATCCACACAAATAAAAACACACAAAAAAAGAATCTAAACAAGCCATTAATAGCATATAATATTATATATGGTTACTGCCCTCGGGTTATGACAAAAAAGCTAAATAAAAGATGAGGATTTATATCCCTATCCCTAGAAATTACACCAAAATCCTAATTATTTAAGAAATTAATAGATTAAAGTTCACGTGGAACTAATTTATAGAAAAACAACCATTACAATCAAAAATATAATTAATTAATTTTATAAATACAAGACTATCTGAGCACGATTTGAATATAATAAATTAATTATTGCGTTGAATAAATAACTTATTGATATAACAGCACTAATTACTAAAATTTACACAATATAAACCGTTTATTCAATACAAACAAGTTAAAATTAACAAAAAAACATAAATTATTACCCCTTATGACATGTTTCACGTGGAACTGCTCTTAAAATAACGCAAAATTATAGAATTCTTTACTAATTATACATCAATCTTAGAATAAGCAATCATTATTGCAAAAACGAGACATAATCATATACAGCAAACAGGCAACAAAACATGTTTCACGTGGAACGAGATTGTTATAAATGCGTACGTAGTTTGTTTCACGTGAAACTTATAATGTTTATTTCGTTTTGATAATAACAAATAATGCAAATGCTATTAATCAAATATTAATTTAAAAAACACTAATTAACATAGTGTATCTCATAATAAATTTTTAAGCGAAATAACATCATAAATTGACACTGTTGCCAAAGACATAAATATCTGTATAAACCATTGATAAAAAGAAGTAGAGAATAGTTCCACGTGAAACATGGTGTTCAATAGCAAAATCGACCTAGTAGGTTTGAGATGATCTTAGAAGAGTTCCACGTGAAACACATAAGCCCCTAAGCTTAATATAGGAGGGACAGTTCAAGGTGGCAATAAGGCATATAAAGAGGGATTTTAAAGCTCTTTTAAAGACCTAAAAAAAGCTCTTAAAAATATTTGTGTGGAAGAACCTATATAAAAAAGGTGCTGAAAGCTCAAAATTTCAAAAAACCGCCGAAACTATCCACAAAGCGCCAAAAATACCCGCATGGAAGCTGTTTTTTGCCATCCAAAAAAAGTTCAAAAAAACATTGAAAAAAACAATTGTTCCACGTGGAACATAAAAAACGACTAAAAAACACCGTTTCTATACCTTTTTTGATGGGGTTTTTGAAGCTCCTTTGAGGGCTGTCCTAAAAGGGGTATTAAAATCTAGAAAACTTTTAAAGATTACTCTAGTATTATATAAAAAAGAGCCTTAAAAGAACAAATGTTCTATAGAAAGGCTCTGTGCTTTTTAAAATTAATATGCAGGTCTAATAGCTTTAATGGTATATTAAAACACCAGTGTTTTTAAAGCTTCGTAGTAAATGTCTATCATGGTATTGAAGCCTTTGATGGAAACTCTTTCATTTGGTTGATGGGCTAAAGATTCGGCTCCTGGCATTGTTGGGCCAAATGCTACTCCGTTTTTCAATACTCTTGCATAAGTAGCTCCACCAATGGCTTTTGGTCTTGCTGAAGAGTCTCCCGTTACTTTTCTGTATGCGTTTAGAAGGGCTTGTACTAGCGGGCTATTAGGGTTAACATAAAGTGCATCATGATAGTTAATTATATTAATCTCGTTTGTTTCGGGAAGGGCTGCTTTAAGCCTTTCAATAACTTCTTCTTTAGAGATTGACGCAGGGTGTCTTATATCGATATGCAAAATAAGACTACCATCTTTTATTTTTGCTTTTCCAACGTTAACCGTTAGGTCTCCTTCATCTCCTCCATCAACGGCAAGTCCAAGACCAGATCCGTCGGTTTTTCCAAACGCTTTATATAGCCTACTTCCATCCTTCGATGCGCCAGAATTATGAAGGCATTCTAAAAGTATTAAAATAGCACTTTCACCATCTTCTGGCCTGCTTCCATGTGCACTAGTGCCGTTTGCAGTAATTTGTACATGATCGTCTTCGGTAGAACAAGATCCGTCGAGTTGGTGGGCAAGGCTATCAAGCATAGAGTCGCCGGTCAAAGTTGTAGGTAGACCCATTTTAAGAGCTGACTGTAAAATTTTATCATCATAAGCTACGGTTATCTGTGCAAGGTCTGGAACCATATTTACTGCAGTTCCGCCAGTAAAGGTTAAAAAAGATTCTGGCTTTTTAAGATGAACTCTTAAATGCAAAACTCCTTTTTCAGAATATATAACAGGAAAGTCTCCATCTGGGGAAAATCCATCGTTTGGCATCTCTTCAACTTCGTTATACTTCTTAATATCAGACCAGCCGCTTTCCTCATCACAACCAAGAATTACTCGTATCTTTCTTTTGGGAACCAGTCCTTCTTCTATAAGTTTTTTTAGGGCGTAGATAACTGCAATAGCAGGACCTTTATCATCTGTTGTTCCTCTGCCATAAACGTACCCATCTTGAATTGTTCCTGAAAAAGGAGGAAACTTCCAAACTCCACTTGCAGGAACCACATCTAAGTGAACGAGTATCCCAAATGGCTCCCCTTCGCCGAAATCAGCCCATCCGCAATACCCGTCTAAGTTGTGTGTTTTACCCCCGAATGAAGCTAGTAAATTAAGAGTAAAGTCTAACGCTTTTCTGATGTTTTCACCATAAGGAGCTCCTGGTTTAGAAGCGCTTAATGTGCTTTCGATTTTAATTAAATCTACTAGTGATTTTAATGCTTTCTCTTTAGTTTCGTTCATGATATGCCTCCATTTAATCTTATGTTACGAGAATCTAAGATGCGAATTAGTCTAGGTTCTCCTCTCTTCCATAACTAGGAATAGACCGCAAAGCAAGGAGAGGTATCCTAATCTACGTTTTATTTTAACATAAAACGCCTAAAACGCATATAAGAAATATAGCGTAGGAGAGTAAAATAATAGAAAAAAAGAAGGTTTTTAAAAATGTAAAAATATAGTCAAATGTGAGCTGTGTTAAAATAACGGGATACTAAGCGGTTTTGAAGAAAAAGGGGAGTTAGAGAACATACGTTTTGTGGATAAAGATGTCCACATTGAGTTTTTAATTATAGCCATAAAAAGGTTCCCAAAGGAGTAATTATATATATGAAAACTGGCAAAAAATCCAAAAAACACGAAAAGTTATCCACAAAAAACCGAGTTATCCACGGAGTTATCCACAAATTTTGAGTTTTTTCATCAATTCTTAATGCGTATGTTTGGGGTGCTGAAAACAAGACTTTTCACGGAAATAAGAAGGCAAAGCTCTAAGAGGATAAGCTATTTGATTCTAGCGAGCCTTACGTTTTATATGCAAAAGAAAGCCACAGGAACGCACCTATGTAATAATTTTTTAAATGCGCGCCTTATATTATATATATAACGGAATGCTTGACAGTTATTTTTACGGTACGGTATAATTTGAAAACTTGCGCCTAAGTAAAGGCGTAATAAATTATGAAAATATTAACTCGATAGGAGAATAAAAAAATGAAAAGAACATTTCAACCAAAGAAAAGACATAAGAATAAGGTGCACGGTTTTCGTGAAAGAATGAGAACACAAGGTGGAAGAAGGGTTTTATCTAGACGTAGAAGAAAGGGCAGAAAGGTTTTAACCCCACACGCAGAACATTAAGATAAAAATCTATGTTAAAGGAGTATCGTCTAAAAAATAGAGCGAGCTTCAACTACATATATCGTAAAGGGAAAACGCTTAGGAGCTCCATAATTACACTACACTTTGTAGAATCGACTAGCATAAAGATGGGTATTAGTGTAAGCAAAAAAGTAGGGAAAAGCGTGGTTAGGAATAAGACAAAAAGAAGAATAGGTGAAGCTTTTTGTAGATTGGCCCCACACTTGTATAGACCATACAATTATGTTGCAGTAGCAAGAGAAGATATAAGAGAATCAACATTTACTGAGATAATTGATACTTTAGAGTCGTTGTTAAAGCAAGGGAAGCATATTCCGAAAGAAGTTAGCTGGAGAAAGTCAGAATCTTTGCTAAAAAAAGAGCCAGAATATTCTTTAGAAAAAGAATAATATGTGGTTAAATCTACGGTTTTAGTTAGAAGTCGCGGTTTTAGAGATATACAGTGGTAATAAAACATGAAAAAGGTAGTAAAGGCGTTAGTCATAATATATAAAAAGACTCTCTCTCCGCTTATTGGAAGAGACTGCATTTTTACGCCAACATGCTCAGTATATATGCTGAATGCCGTACAAAAATACGGCCTTTTTGTTGGTTTTTTCATGGGTGTATGGAGAATTTTAAGGTGTAACCCTTTTGGAAAAGGCGGGTTTGATCCAGTAAAAGAAAATATTTACTACGGACAAGCAAAGTGGCTGTTATAGCCTTTTAAAAGCATATATTGGCAAAGGGTAAGAGAAAAAGAAAGCACCGATGCCAAAAAAGAGGGCATAGATTGCCTTAAATGGGATGAAAATAAAAGTATGTCTTGATTGACAACTAGGAGGGAAACATGGGAGCTATACTTGCAACCAATTTAAACCTTATAGGAAAGTTGATATACAACGTGCTATTTAAGTGGGTTGCTACTTGGGCAAGTGGTAGTGAACTTTTTGGAACCTTTGCTGTGACCGTTATAATGTTCACACTGTTTTTAAAACTTGCGACTTTACCATTAGATTTATGGCAAAAGATGGTAACTAGAAAAAACTCCAAGAAAATGGAGATAATGAAGCCAGAACTGGAAAAAGTCAAAAAGCAATGTGGTGATAATCAGCAGCTATATGCTCAAAAACAAAGAGAAGTATATAAAAAATATAAATATAGTATGTTCGGAGCCTGCTTACCAAGCTTGGTAACGATGGCAATATTTTTTACAATTTTCTCGGGGTTTAATAGCGCAGTTAGATATCATAACAGTGTAATATATGATGAAATGCAGACAGTATATACTACCGCATATACCACGGAAATCAATGCGCAAGTAGCAAAATACGAAGACGGAGTAATACCTGCCGACAAAAGAACAGAAGCAGAAGCTGCAGGCATTAAAAAGGCAGAAGAAGCTGTTCTTGCGGCATACAAACCCGAAAGGTTTTTACACATCACAAACATCTTTATGCCAGACAGTTGGAAGCAACCGATTCCAGATGCTTCTACATATGCGGGTACCGGAATGGGCAAGTTGGGCATCCCAGACGTAGATAGAGAAGAGTATAACAGGGTTATGAAACCCATTATGGAAAAATATAATTTTACAGAAAAAGGCAAAAACCAATGGAATGGATATTTGGTGCTTCCAGTATTAACGCTATTACTAAGTTTGCTCTCTTCTAAACTTCTCGCTCCAGCACAACAACCCTCGATGCCAGGACAGACGGAAGAGCAAATTAAACAGCAAGAAAGAACAAACAAGATGATGATGTTAATGATGCCGCTTATGATGGGAATATTCTCCCTCTTCTATAGCGCAGCATTTACTTTGTACATGTTTACAAACAGTTTGTTCACAACAGCATTTAATGTAACATACAATCTCATTGCCAAAAGCATAGATAAAAAGCAAAGAGACCACTACTTAAGCACAACGATAAAGTGAGAGTAGGCGAGAGATTCTCGGTTTTTGAACTAATTGGAAACAATTTGAAAGAATGGTAGAAAATAAAAAACGCCAATAAAGGCGATAGATAAGGAGATATATATAGCATGAGTAAAAACATTTACAAAGAAGAAACTGTAGAAGCAGCAATTGCTGCAGGGCTTGCAGATTTAGGACTCACGGAAGAAGATGTAGATATTGAAATCATAAGCGAAGGAGGATGGCTAAAAAAGGCCCAGGTCGCAATATCCGTAAAAGATGAAGAAAAGGAAGCTGATTTTGATGAAGACGATGATTTTGAAGAAGGTGAAATGGTAGAAGAAGAAATAGAAGACTCAGAAAAAGCCGCTATTATCGAAGGAATCAAAGAAAAAACATATGGATTTGTAAAAGGTTTGATTGAATTAATGGGAGTAGATTGTGAAACAAGCGTTGATGTTGAAGGGAGTAATATCAATATAAACATTCAAGGACCAGAATCTAGAATAATAATCGGAAGAAGAGGAGAGGTTCTAGATGCAATTCAACATATTGCAATGACTTCAGTAAACAAAGAAAGAAGAATAGACTTTAAAGTAGTTGTAGATGCAGAAAACTACAGAAAACGCCGTGTTGAAACACTAAAAAGAGTGGGTGAAAGCAGCGCAAGAAAGGCTCTTAAATACGGAGAAATAGTAGAACTTGAACCCATGAATGCGTATGAAAGAAGAATTATACATACCACACTTGCTGGAAGACGAGATGTTGTAACTCGTTCGGAAGGAGAAGGAAGAGATAGGCACGTAGAGGTTATTCCTTGTGACGAATATGGTCAAGAGTTTGGCGAAAGAAAAGAAAAGAATAAATATGGAACCAGTCATGATTTTAGAAGAAAGGGTGTAGGAAGAATGAAGAGATTCGGACAGCCCAGAAATAGGTTCTAATATAAAACCTGTTCATAGAACCAAAAACGGATAAAACCAGAGAAACGGAAGAGATGAAATCAGATACTATTGTGGCAATCGCAACTCCGTCAGAAAGAGCTGGGGCGATTGGGATTGTAAGGATAAGCGGAGAAAAAGCACTAAAGATAGCAGAAGAGATGTTTAGTGCAAGAAACTGGTGTAAAGACGATATAATCCCAAACAGAATGTATCTAGGAAAATTAAAGACAAAGAACTTTTTAGATAAGGCGTTTTGTATGTACTGCAAGGCGCCAATTTCATATACAGGAGAAGATGTCATAGAGTTCCACTCGCATGGAGGAATTGCCGTCTTAAGAGGGATTGTAAGAGAAATCGTGGAAAGAGGAGCTCGCCCTGCAGAGCCTGGAGAGTTTACGAGAAGAGCGTACCTTAACGGAAAGGTTGACTTAGCAGAGTCGGAAGGCATTGCAGATATGATTAATGCAGAAAGTGAAGCCGAGATAATGCAAGCATTTAGACTTATGAGCGGAGAGATTAGTAAGGCTATAACAGATGCTTCAAGCCACATCCTAGAAGCAGCCTCCAATCTAGAAGCAGCTTTAGATTATCCCGAGGAAGTTGCAGAAGATGTTGTGACCCCGACTCTTGTTGAGTTAAAAGAAGCAAAAGACAAATTAGCTAAAACATTAAAAGACTCGGAAAATAGAAGATACATAACAGATGGAATAAATATAGCGCTTGCAGGGCTTACAAATGTTGGGAAATCTAGCTTAATGAATGCCCTTTTAAGAGATGACAGGGCTATCGTCACGGACATTCCAGGGACAACAAGAGATGTTTTGAAAGAAAGTTTTATGCTTGATGGGGTAAAAATAAACGTAATAGATACAGCAGGCATTAGAGAAAGTCAAGATCAAGTAGAAAAGATGGGGATAGAAAGAGCTAAAAGAGCGATAGAAGGGGCAGATATTGTGCTGTTTGTAATGGATGCCTCTTTAGAAGAGACAAAAGAAGAACTTGCTTTATATGAATCCATAAAAGACAAAAAGCATATAAGAATTGAAAACAAAGGAGACATTATTAAATTCCCAAGAAAAGCGGATATAACCATAGAAGCAAACACATCAAAAAATGTTGACAAGCTAATTTCCCTTATTATGAAAAAGACAGGGGTAGAAAAAAGTTTAGGCGGGATGATGTTAACTAGAGAAAGACATATTTATGCGGTAAAAGAAGCAAATAAACATTTAGAAGATGCAATTAAGGAGTATGGAAATGTTCCGACAGAATGCACTCTTGTAGACATAAAAGCAGCATATGCAAGTTTGCTTAAAATAACAGGAGAAGATTTAAGCGAAAGCATAGTAGATAAGATTTTTTCCAAGTTTTGTGTAGGAAAGTAAGAGATAAAAATGTATAAACTAAAGAACAATAGGTATGAAGCAATAGTAATAGGAGCAGGGCATGCAGGAGTTGAGGCTGCAAATG
>JAAZLE010000061.1 GCA_012799455.1 Clostridiales bacterium
GCTGCAGGAAACCATGAAGATAAGTACTTTGAAATGGACGAAGACTATGTAAAATGGAATGAAGAAGCATATACTGAAGAGTATAACTATATGTTGATGCATTTCAACTTCGACATGCCAGTACAAGACTCAAGAACAGGGGCATATTATTCATATGACTATTCAAGTGTCCACTTCGTAGTGTTAAACTCAAACGATATTGTTGAACAAGGCTTAAGTCAGGCTCAAATAGATTGGTTAGTAGATGACTTATCAACAACTGACAAAAAGCATAAAGTAGTGTTTATGCATAAGACGCTATACAGTGCAGGGTCGCACGTAGAAGATAAAGACATAGTTGCAATGAGATCACAACTACCACCAATATTTGAGGAATATGGTGTAAATCTGGTTATCTCTGGGCACGACCACACATATAGTGAATCCTTCTATATTGACAAGGATGGAAGCAAGGTTGGAAGCACACTTGCAGGCGGAAAGATTGCAGACAAAGGGACAATCTATATCAATCTAGGAACGGTTGGTGAAAAGTACTATAAATACCGTGAGTATGATGATATGCCAATAGACTTTGGTGCCTCTATACACGATCAATACTTAAAGCACTCAACGTTTGGTAAACTAACGTTTGATGGTACTGACCTATATTACGAGGGCTTTATGTATGATGCTGAAAATGATAAGGTGATACCAGTTAGAGGCGGAAGTGTAGGCCCTGTAGAAACGGCAGTAGCATTAGCGCTAAGTGTAGTAGTAACAGGCGGAATTGCATACGCACTAGCAGCAATATCAAAAGCAAGAAGAGCAAAATTAAAGTAATAAATCTTCTTATATGATTAGCTCATAAAAACGAAGTAATAACTAACAAAAGCTCTTCGCTTAAGGCGTAAGAGCTTTGTTACATTATGATATAATGAAACCATATACAAATTGCTTAAGATATTAAAGAAAGCTAAATATAATATGGTGATAAACAAAACAGGAGGAGTCTTATGTACGATTTGATAGTAATAGGCGGAGGCCCGGCAGGTAATAGAGGGGCAGAGCTTGCTGCAAAAGCTGGGAAGAAAGTTGCGTTAATAGAAAAAGGAAAGCTAGGCGGGACCTGCTTAAATGAAGGGTGTATTCCTAGCAAGGCTTTTTTACACATATCAAAAACCGTAGAGCATGCAAAAGCTTGTGCCAAAGAAGGAATGGAGATAAACGGAGATATTACTATTAATCAAGAGCAAGTTGTGATAAATAAAGACAGAGTTGTTAAACGTCTTGGCGCAGCAGTTGCATCTAGAGTAAGAAACGCTGGTGTAGAAGTTATTACGGGAGAAGCGTTTGTTGAAGGAAAAGATGGTGATAACTTTATAGTAAAAGTAAATGACCAAAAATACACTGCAAAAAACCTTCTCTTAGCAACAGGTTCAGTTCCTATCATTCCACCGATAGAAGGTCTTAAAGAAGGGCTGGAAAGAGGCTTTGTCTTAACTAATGAAGGTATATTATCTCTTAAGGAAATTCCAGAGAATCTAGTAGTTGTAGGAGCTGGTGTAATAGGGTTAGAGTTTGGTTCGCACTTTAATACCGCAGGATCAAAAGTAACAGTTATTGAGATGCTCCCAGACATTGGCGGAAGACTAGATTCAGATGTTTCAAGCACATTAAGAAGAAGTTTAGAGAAGAAAGGGATGGTGTTTGAGACCGAAGGAAAGGTCACAAAGTTTGGGGAAAACGAAGTCGTTTTTGAGCGTAACGGGGAAACATTCTCTGTGCCAGCAAATAAAGTATTGGTATCAATAGGGCGTAGACCTGATACCCGAAATAAAGGTTTTGAAAACATTGGGCTAGATGTTACTCGTGCTATTAAAACTGATTCCAAGATGAGAACAGTTATCACTAATGTCTATGCAGCAGGGGATATTAACGGCATCTCCCTTTTTACCCACACGGCATACAGAGAGGCAGAAGTATTTGCAAATACCCTAAGTGGCAAAGAAGACAATATGGATTATAGCGCAATCCCATTTGCAATATTTACCTCTCCCGAGGTCGGTGGTGCAGGGATAACAGAAGCCGATGCTATCTCTCAAGCATTAGACGTAAAAGTAGTTAAAATACCACTGACATATTCAGGAAGATATGTGGTAGAAAGTCCCGATCGTACTGGCTTTATGAAACTAATCTATGATAACAAAAACGACACGCTCCTAGGATTCTCAGTGGTTGGTTCCTATGCCTCGGAATATATCGGCATGATGTCAACTCTAATCGGACTTAAAATAAAAGTCGAAGATATAAAAACTCAAATACTCCCTCACCCAACTGTAGTCGAAGCGTTTAGAGACATGTTGTTTGAGATATAGAACTTTGCAAAAATCAAAAAAACGAAATAGTTTTATTGAGTGCGTGAACGAGGAGGTCCATATTCTCTTGTCATAGCATCCGTTGTCACAACCCATTGTTTACCGTATTTACAAGCATCAACACCTTTTGATAGTTTTCCATATGTAATTGCCTTGCGCAGTGTACTCTCATTTAACCCCCAGAGTTCGGTTGCATCAGTAAAGGCAATTAGTCCATCGAAGGGAGTCTTGATTCTTTTTCCGTTATGATATAACTCATCACATGATAGATCCAAATCATCGTTCCAAATTACACCATAGCCACCTTTATCAACTTCGGCATTAGAAAACAGCTCGGGATCAGATAAGAACTCCTTAAATGGCTCCCACGTTGAAAATAATGGTTTAACATCATAAAGTTTTGTAATGCCTTCTGCAAACTGCACAATCAAGTTAAAGTCAGGTAGCGCTTGAACCGTTTTAATTTTATGAAACATATCAATCCCTCCTATTATTGTAGTGGTGGAATAGGTGTAAATTTTTGAGTATTCCACATCTTTAAAAGAGTAGTTTTGTTAATTTGAATCCATTCCTGAGTCATAGATAGAGCTTTAGGAGGTAGAGATCCATTCAAAAGTTCACTAGACTCAATTGCTATCACGCCAACCTCTTCTCCATATATAGCATGTATATGAGGAGGATTGTGTTCTGATTGCTGAAAATACATACGAATAACTATACCATAAAACCTAGACACCACGGGCATATATTATCCTCCTTGCCACCATATAATATCACGGAATAGTGATAAAAACAAGAAGCAAATCAAGTAATATGATATGAGTTAAAGGAACTGTTTGCAACTAACCACAATAGTTAACTAGGAAAAGCGTTTATAAATAATCACCACACATGTAATATTTCTGGAAACAGGATTCTTCTTAGTTCTTACTATAGCAAATTTAGAATGAATAACAGATAAAAAGACAGAAACAACCAAACTAATACTACCTATTAGGTATGTTTTGATATGCAGTTTTAAGCTTTATATTATAGATAATGTATGATACTATCTTTTTAGAAGAATGTTATAGTCAAGAAGAGATAGAAACAATAGGAATAGGTGATTATTATGGGAGCAAAATGGACTGGATTATCAAATGAGACACTTACGCATCCAGGCGAAAGGATACGAATGCAGTTAGAGTTATATCAGATGACACAAAAGGAATTAGCTGCACGTATAGATAAGTCGGAGGAACACATTAATAGAATAATAGCTGGTGAGAATCCAATTACACCAGATGTTGCAGTTGGCTTAGAAAAAGTATTTCCACTCTCTGCAACATTTTGGAACAGATTGCAAATGAAGTATGATGAAGAAAAAACTGAAATAGAGAGAATCTCAAATCTCTAAGAAAAAGAATGATTTTTCTCCAGAAGTGTATAATGAGCTTGCTAAAAGGGGGTTGCAGTAGGAAGGTTGCAGCATTTAAAAAGGATACCAATGTCAAGCTTTAATGAGTTAAAGATGAAATATTCATTTTAAATCGGCTCTAAGAGAGAGTAGTAATATATTAAAATGTATCTAAATAAAAACACGTGTCGTTGATTTATGGAACACGTGTTAATATGCTATGTGTTAGGACTAACAAATTGATACAATCCGTACCCCTAACCGATTTCCGTACCCTTGATGCTTTTTCCGTACC
>JAAZLE010000062.1 GCA_012799455.1 Clostridiales bacterium
AAATGAGTCCGGCAACATAAAGTCTGCCCCAGCTCTTTCTATTTCCGACCAAGATTGCACATCTCTAATTTCTGGTAAAGCTCTTAATTTTACCGCAAGGTCTGTTTCGTATTTATCATACAGCCACTTTTCTGAGCCTTCTTCAACCTCTTGTCCCTCGGCATTTATAATGGTTTTGTCTAAATATCCATTTTTATTGTCATCAAACATTGCCTCATTTAATAGTACAATGCCTTGATTCTGTATACCAAAAACTTCTTCCACATCTAAACTTGCTTGATGTATTGGCGTTCCTTCGCCACCTAAGCTAGCTTGTTGACCGTATGTAAAGTTGTTTTGAGCTTGGAATATTCCTCCCATAACTATGAATGCAATCAGAACAAATGGCACCCAGCCTCTGGTTTTTAACAATCCGTTAGAAAACTTTCTAAGCGATAAATTAAATGTTTTATGGGTAGTTTTATCAATAACCTTTTCAAAAAACAACACTAGCACTGGCAATAAAAAGAATACACTTAACATTGAGAATATAACACCTTTTGCAAGCACTATACCCATATCTAAGCCTAATCTATACTTCATGAACATCAAAGCTATAAAGGATGCAACCGTAGTTAGACAGGCAGATAGAATCGCCGTAAAACCATTAGACATTGCCTCCACCATGGCCTCGCTACTCGATAAACCTCGCCTTTTTTCTAGTCGGAATCTATTTATTAGATATATAGAATAGTCCATGGTTAGTGCTAGCTGCAAAACACTCACAACTGAATTAGTTAAGTACGATACATTAGGCATAATAATATTCGAACCCATGTTTAATGCTATTGCAACACCCATGGTGAGTAATAAAATGATAGGCTCAAAATATGAGGTTGTGGTTATAAATAAAATAATCAAAACTGCAGCACCTGCAAGCATCATCGCCTTGCCTGTTACTTCATTAGTAACAGATACAGCATTATGAGTCATCGCTGCATTCCCAATCATGGAAAACTTTCCTTCATAACCCTTATCTTTTAATAGTGCCATGATATCATCAATACACTTTTGAGTTTTTATATCATAGTCACTTGTAGTAAATGCAATTTGTAATAATGTGTTATTTCCTTTAGAGTCTTGTTTATAAAATCCTGCTATTTGATCGCCAATAGCTCCTATAGCTTCTCCATCAAGCGAAAATCCAGTTACACTATCGCTAAGCATATTAAGCAAAGTTTTAATTGTGGTATAAAATGCTTTATAATCCGCATCATAGTTAGGGTATTTTTCTTTATATTCATTTTTGCTGTTTTTATCCAATATAGATGGCCGTTCATTTATGTAACTAAGTATGTCACTAACCGTACCCCTATCTTCTTTCGGAATGTCATTTTGAATCATTTTTAATAAATCTAACGTCATCGCAACAAATTTAGCATCTTCTTGCCCTAAAACTTGCGATAGTTTTTGCCCTCTGAAAAGCTCTGGAACATCCTCTCCAGCAGTTATCTTTTCTGATAACAATAAATCATCTATCCAAATAACCTGAGAAATATTATCTATGGCTTCTATTTCTTTAATCAATTCAACTTGTTCAGCTGCAGTTATACCCTTTATCATTAAAGTGCTATTACCGCCTTCTCCGAACTCTGAATACATCTCATTCAAACCTAGTGTGAGTTGAGAGTTTTTAGGAAGATACAATGCATCATTATAATTAATTTTTTTCATGGCAAATGGAACACAGATAACTGCGCCCACCACAAGTACTGCAAATACTATCAATGTAATAATTTTGTGGTTAACTACTAATCTTGCTATTTTTCTCAATCTTACACCTTGTCTTTAATACTATTTTGA
>JAAZLE010000063.1 GCA_012799455.1 Clostridiales bacterium
GAATATGCTGACTTTATATCAAAAAGCAGCGGTGTTAAAACTATAGCAAAAAGTAATACCTGAAAAAGAATAAGCGCTATTTTATATTGGTTAAGAAGATGCCTATCGGTTGTAATAGCATGCTTTTCTCCAATGTATACAGCCACTGTTTTAATTTTACCTTTAGAGCTTTCGCTTGGCTCTAGTTTATAATCTTTAATTGCTTCCTTTCTTCTCATTTCGCCTTGTTACCTTTATCTTTATATCTATCATAACACATTAGATACTTTATTATTTTGTTAGGTACTGACTATTATATATTTCAGCATATAATCCATCTTTTTCAAGAAGTGTTTTATGTGTACCCGTTTCCACAATACTTCCATCATCTATAACTAAAATTAAATCTGCATTAACTATAGTTGATAATCTATGCGCTATAACAAAAGTAGTCTTGTCTTTCATTAGTTTATCCATAGCTTTTTGAATTAAAATTTCCGTCCTTGTATCAACATTTGAAGTTGCTTCATCTAGTATTAATAATTCGCGAGATGATAAAAAAGCTCTGGCAATCGTAAGTAGCTGCTTTTGTCCGCCAGATAAATTTGAGGTTCCTTCATCTAGTTCAGTATCATATCCATCAGGGAGCGCTCGTATAAAATGGTCAGCATAAGCATGGTCGCAAGCCTCCATAACTTCTTCTAAAGTTGCACCTTCTTTTGCATATGCCACGTTTTCAAAAACAGAGCCTTTAAATAGCCATGTATCTTGTAACACCATAGAAAACAGATTTCTTACACTCTCTCTAGATACCGTGTTAATGTCTACACCATCGATATAAATATGCCCACTTTGAATGTCATAAAAGCGCATAAGTAAATTAACTATAGTAGTCTTTCCGGCTCCCGTTGGTCCTACAATAGCTACCTTTTGTCCCTTTTTAATATCAATGTTTAGATTCTCAATAAGAGGTCTATCTTCTCTATAACTAAAGTTTACATTTTCAAACTTAACATGTCCTTCTATCTTTTTGGGCATATCACCTTCTATAACTTCCATCTCTTTATGATCTAACATTTCATACACTCTTTTGGCAGAAGTCTTAACCCTTTGCATACTGGCCATGCCTTGTGCTATTTGTTCAAGAGGCTGGGTGAATTGTTTAGAATACAGAAGGATTGCGATAACTCCACCAAGAGACAAAACGCCATTAATTGCAAGATAACCACCAAGCAGACAAATTAACGCATAAGATAAACTGCTTGTGAATGTTACAACAGGAACCATCATCCCTATCAAAGTATGACCCTTCCCTGTAGATTCAGCCATCTTTTTATTAACTGACGCAGCCTCACTTTCTACATCTTTTTCTAAACCATACGCTTTAACGGTTGCATATCCAGAATATGTTTCTTCTAATTGGACATAATACCTTTCTACAATTTCTCTTTCTTTTGTAAAATGCTTTGCTCCTTTACCTCCAATCATCGCAGAAAGTGCCATTGATATTGGAACGACACCAATTACTACAAGAGCAAGTTGCCAGTTAATAACAAACATCATTACCATCATGGCTATCACCTGTAAAACGCCCATTATGAGAGTATCTACAATTTCATGTATACTATTTCCCATATCGGATACATCGGATGTTATTCTTGAAAGCATTTTCCCAGGCTCTGTTTTATCTACATAACTAACTGGTAACATTTTAATTTTGTCGGACATACGAATGCGTATATTTGCGGTAAAGTGCCTGCTAACCGTAAAATTCATAACCAGCATTTTTACATATAAAAGCGCAGATTTTACGATATACATAGAAAGAAGAATAACTATTGGCATAGTAAGTTCTTTCATTAAATCAAAAGTTTGCTCCGTCCCTTTTGTAAGCCAAAACCTGTTTAGTATATCAACGATTTCTTTTGCAAACATTGGAGAGATCATGTTTGCAGCTATAACAAGGAGTGCTAAAACAGCACCTAATATTAGCCCAGAACGAATCTTTTTTGCCTCTAAAATGAGTCTCCAAACAGTTCTATCTTTTTCTTTTTTAACACGAGGCTTTGTAGATTTATTCATCTTTATTACCTCCTGCTTGCTCCTTTCTTCCACTTGCTTTTTTAGCGACTTTTTCGCCTAGCAATTCTTGCTCATTTTGCGCCTTAGCTTCTTCAGAAGTTTTGTTTGCAGATGGATTTGTATTTTCACTTAGCAAATCTTTTTCTAATTTAGTATCTTTAGGAACTTTGTTTGTCGCTAGATTTGTTTTTTCATTTAAAAGAGTCCCGCCCGTTTGTGATAGATATATTTCTCTATATATTTTGCATGATTCAAGTAGGTCTTTATGCTTACCATTTGCAACTATTTCTCCCTTATCTAGGACATATATCTGGTCGCAGCTCATTGCAGAAGCTACTCTTTGAGTTATAAATATCTGCGTAGTACCCGCTAGTTTCTCGTTTAACTTTCTTTTTATTTTAGATTCAGTTAAAAAATCAAGAGCAGAAAAACTATCATCAAAAATGTATATAGGCGATTGTTTAATAATTGCTCTGGCAATAGCCAGCCTTTGCTTTTGCCCTCCCGATAAATTACTGCCTGCTGGCTGAATTTCATAGTCTAAACCTTCAGCATGCTCTTTTAAAAAGTTAGAAAGTTGTGCGTCTTTAATGGCTTCTAAAACCTCTTCATCGCTTGCATCTTTTTTGCCCATTAAGATATTACTTCTTACTGTTCCCTTGAAAATAGTACTTTTTTGAAGCACACATGCAATGTTTTTTCTACGTCTATGCACACTTACCTTGCTGATTTCTTCATTATCAAAATACATAGTTCCTCTAGTATTATCAAAAAAGCCCATAAGTAGATTTACGATAGTAGTTTTTCCAGAGCCTGTGCCTCCTATAAAGGCTACCTTTTCACCTTTGTTGATTTTAAAACTTAAGTTGCTTACCGATGGAGCAAGCGCATTTGGATATGTAAACTCAACATTTTCAAAACAAATACTACCTTCTAAAGGAAGACTATCTTCTTCTATAATTTCTGGAATACTTTCGCTATCTAAAACTTCTTTTATACGTTTATAACTCACTTTAACTCTTGGAAACATAGCAAATACATGCGTTATATTCATAATAGAAATCATCGCAAGTGCTATATACTCAATGACGGACACAATATTTCCAGCACTAAGAGCACTCCCCGGCTGTTGCATTTTATATGCCCCTATTGCATACACAAGTATTATGATAAGGTTTAGCGTCAGTATTGCAACTGGCGATACTAGCCCCATATGCACATTGGCTTTAATAATATTTTCAGCCATAACATTAGTCGCGTTTTTAGCTCTTTTCATTTCATGCTCTTCTTTATTAAACGCTCTGATAACTCTAATTCCAGTTAATCTTTCTTTTATTATGGCATTTTGAATGTCTATGTATTTGTCGCTTTTTACCCAAAGCGGGTCAGTTTTTTTGGACACTAAAACTAATACTACTACAAGTATTGGAACACTAATAAACATAATAAGTGCAAGCGACCAGTCTCTAATAAAGGCTAAAACCGTTCCACCTATTAACAGCACTGGTACAGTTACCATACTACTGATTGCAGTACTTGCCATCATAGTTACAATCCATATATCTTCGGTTGATCTAGTGAGTAATGAGGACTGTCCTATCTTATTTATTGTTTCATATGATAATGTGTTTGCCTTTTGAAAAACCGTGTCTCTAAGCCTCCTTCCATACGAAGCATATACTTCAGCAAGAAGCTTATTAACCACCAAACTTATAGCTACACCAACAAAAGCCAGCCCTAGCATAAGAAGTGCATTTTTCCAAACATAATCAAAATTAAGCTGATTTATACCTTTATCAACAATCTCACTAAGTAAAGTAGGTAGCGCAAGAGAAGCTGCTACGCTAACAAGCAGTAGCAACGAAATTAATACTATCTTTTTTCTATCTGGCTTAAGTAAAGATATAAATTGTTTCA
>JAAZLE010000064.1 GCA_012799455.1 Clostridiales bacterium
CTTCATATTTCCCTGTTGCAAATATTTCATCTAAAATATGATCTGCTTTTTCTGCTAATAGTTTTGTCTCTTCGATATTAATGTCCATTATTATTCTCCTGCTTCTTACCGCTGTGTATTAATTGTTTTTTAAAATCCTATAGGAAAAGGTGTTTTAAGATATTAACAATGTATATTATTTGATTAGAGTTTGCCCCCGCATAATCTAGCCACGAAATATCTATTTCGTGATGTTTAAATTGGCTTTTTCTATACTTAAAAGAAATTAGATTTATAATTTTCTGGGTGTATCCTATATGGATAGAGTAATTTTGGCATAAGATTTAGTTTTTATTCTTCCCAAAGTTTAGATGTTTTATTAGTTGCTAAAATATCTACAAATGTTTTTTCGGTTGGAGTGGTAATTAAAAGAGCCCTACCTCTTTTACTTCTTAGAATCTCTTCTCTTTCTATATCACTTATCTCTCCGGCTTTAGAATATAGGTCGGTTAGATCTTTTATGTCTCCAGGATTAAGAGAAAAGATTAGGGAGTATTGTGATGCATTTATTATTGCTGATGTCTTTCTTAACGTATCAACTGACCCACTAAAATCTTTTATATTTTGGGTTATTACTATTAACATCCCATCATACTTTCTTATCCTTTTTGCAAGTGAATACATAAAATCTAACGATACATTATGCTTTTCGTCTATGAATATATGCGCCTCATCTATTACCACACAGATCTTCCCCGGATATACTTCTCCTCTGGAAACTCTTTTATTTTCTATGTTGTTACTCCTTGGGCTGGATGTCACTAACTGGGACCCACCCAGGTTTTCAAATATAACGGTTGGAGGGGATGTAAGAGAGGGAGAAATAAGTTTGTTTCTTTCTCTATTTTTAATAATTTCATTTTCAAGTAGCCTTAAAACCAGTAACATCTGCCCATTGCAAACCGTTGTGTTTTTACCTGAAAGAAGGGATTGGAAATTATATGATTTTAATTTCCCCGAGGCATTAAAGTTGGTGTGACCATTCCAAAGAGATGAGTAACTACCGCCAGTTCTAAACTTAGCTAGCAAGTTGTAAATTGTTATTAGACGTTCCTTTTCTAGTTCATTTTCTGTACCGTTAATTTTCTCCACCACAAAATTTGAAAGGGTTTCAAATGTAGGATAGTCTTTACTTGTGAGATTTTCTAAATCACTAGTGATGTTTAGAAATTTATACATCTCGGAAATTAGCCTATTTAACCTTTCTAGTACTTCTTGGCTTGTCCCAGGTAAAACCACTTTGAAAAATTCTTCTAGAAACTGTAGATGTATATATTTGTCGTCTGTAACTAGACCCGTTTCATCGGGAATTCCTTTTATTATCTCAAAAGGGTTTATAATACTATTTTCACTTGGATTTAATTCTTCCCCGCCTAGGTTTTTAATTAGGGAAGAATATTCGCCTTCCGGGTCAAGAATAAAGATATTACATCCTTCAGTTGCAAGGTTAGTTAATATTGTTTTTGCAGCGTACGATTTCCCGCTACCAGTTCTTCCTATTATCACCA
Source organism: Clostridiales bacterium (assembly GCA_012799455.1). GTDB lineage: Bacteria > Bacillota > Clostridia > Christensenellales > DTU072 > MWEH01. Next base: position 1,548 of record JAAZLE010000064.1, read on the forward strand.
TATTGGAATTTACACGCTCTTCATCTCTATAAAAAACATCTAAAAATACAGGGTAAGAGTTTTCTCCTATTAGCATGCCTCCTTTGTCACCAAACCTGTCTGATACAAAAGGAAAACTCATAGAAACAGTCGATGAAGTCATGCATCTAGAAAAGCTGTTATCCTTTAGTTTGCTTCCTGCCTGATTTGTAAGCATGGTTTGCATATATGCTAAATCTTGAGAAAATGTCATGTCCGAATACGTAAAGCCTGCTTCTAATATTTTCTTTTTCGCCTGTTTGTATTTTTCTTTACTTCCTTTATTTTCAATAACGGACACATATATACTTACATCCACTACAATCTCCGCCCCAGATTCCATTTCAATAAGTAGTTCTTTTAAACTGTCTGCATGCATCTCTCTTGAGATATTACTACTCGCCCCAACTATAGATTGACCGCCTACTTCAGCTATTGTGGTATCTACCATCTTTTTTACTTCTGTTTTATCCATACCCTTTATGTGCATAATTACAGACGTTTCTTCTATGTCAAATAAGCTTGCAGCCCATCCACTTCCTACATTATCTGGATATCCTTTTATGCACATGTAGGAGACTTGCTTTTCATTAGATTCAATACATCTTGGTTTAATGATTAATTCTTTTTGAAATGGGTATATTTTGTTTATAAAGCATTGAAGACTTTCGCCCATACAGGCTTTACTTTTCATTTTCATACTAGACAACGTATCTATTATTTCTCTACTTGCTTTTATAACATCTCCTTCCTCTTTCGCTATACATGCAATATAATATTTACTTTGTTCTAATCTAAGATCGTTTAGGTTAATTAGTAGCTTTTTTCTATCATTTATTACCTCAAGCCTTGATGAATATTCTAAATCGTTAATAGTATTAAGATTTTTATCTCTACCTAATTTTTTAATTCTTTCCTCCTCAGCTTTTATTTCTAAACTAAAATCCTTTATTTCACTTAACTTTATTATGGATAGAGACCTATCTGCACCTACCATCTTAACGACAAAGTTAAATGCATCTATATATCTCGTACGCTCATACTCTTCCATCAATAACATGTTGATTGGTTCAACTTCTACTACCGACAGAAAACTTCCGTCTTTATTTTCAACACATCCTACGCCAACTTTTTCGTATGGAGTTATAGATTCAATATTAACCTCACCCTTTCCTTCTCCATATTTTTTAGGTCTTAATATGTACCTAAAAAACACTAGGATTTTTTCATATACTCTCCCTTCTTTATCTTCTAACAACAAAACTGTAGTTATAACAAAAGACA
>JAAZLE010000065.1 GCA_012799455.1 Clostridiales bacterium
AAAATACCATAAAAACTCCTATCGATATAACAGAATAATGAAGTAGAATAGAAAATGCAAGTAAACTTTATACATAATAAATATATTCTATTTAAAAAATATTACCATAAAATAGTGGCTAACGCAATGTAATATTGAAAAGCGAGGTTGTAGCATGGTATAATTACCGAGGTCTAATAACAAAAGAATAGATGTAGAATAGAGGGCTTAGATATGGTGGAAGAAAACAATAATATTATGGTATCGGTGATTTGTCTTACGTATAACCATGAAAAATATATCGAACAAGCTCTACAAGGAATTTTAAAGCAAAAAACAAAGTTTAAGTATGAAGTGATTGTCTGCAATGATGCTTCTACAGACAACACAAGCGTTATTGTTGAAAAATACAGAAAAGAACATCCTAAATTGATAAAACTAATTAATAAATCTCAAAATGAAGGGGGATCTAAGTGTTTATACGATGCTCTTTCTATTTCTCGGGGGAAATACTTAGCAGGATGTGAAGGCGATGATTTTTGGATTGATGAGCTAAAGTTGCAAACACAAGTTGATTTTTTAGAAAGCCATCCTGAGTATGTGGGGTGTACGCATGATGTTCTCCTTGTCGATGAGGGTGGAACCAAAAGGAGAGGACAATATGTTTCGTGGTTGTCTAATAAACGAGTTTATAAACCAAAAGATTTCAAAGGGATTTATTTGCCCGGTCATGCATCAACAGCAGTGAGGAGAAATTTATTTTTGCTCGAGGGTTTTGATGGGAGTTTCATATACAAAGCAGATAAAAACATAGGAGACAGGACACTTACCCTTTTATGGTTGAATTATGGAATGTTTTACAAAATAAAAGGAAAGAAATCAGCATATAGAGTGGTTAGAAAAAAAGATGCAGTTAATACAACTTCGAAAATTTATACTCTTGATAAAAATGGAGTGCTTTACGATTATAATTACATACTCAAATTAGAAAGTTATGCAAAAGAAAACATGAGTTTAAATGTGTCTTTTGAATATCAAAAGAAAAATCTTTTTGCTAAAGCAGTCATAAAATGGTTATTAGGATATGGTATAGAGAACAGAGAGGTAGCTAAAAGGATAATGAATGAATCTGGCCAAAAGTTCAATTACGTATTAAGTCTTCCATATTTTGTTGGTAAGAAAATCATACACAAAATAAGGAATGCAGTTTAATTAAGCAGAAGAAACATACTGTCCTAGGTGTGGCGTCTTTACCTACTATGCGCACAATGGGTTGTATGTTAAATGACGATACACTATAATAAAAACAACCGTAAGATTTAAAAAAGAAAAAGAAGGAGAATGCATATGGCAAGAAAAGGTATTATTTTAGCAGGGGGATTAGGGACAAGATTATATCCAATGACAAAGGTGGTGAGCAAGCAGTTATTACCGATATATGACAAACCTCTAATATATTATCCGTTATCAGTATTGATGCTAGCGAAAATAAGGGAAGTTTTGATTATATCCACACCAGAAGCAACTCCGTTATATAGGGTCTTATTAGGCGATGGAAAACAATTAGGTATGGAGATATGCTATAAAGTGCAAGACAAACCAAATGGTTTAGCCGAAGCTTTCATAATAGGTGAAGATTTTATAGGAGAAGATCCAGTTTGTTTAATTTTAGGGGACAACTTCTTTCATGGTCAAGCTTTAAAAAAAATGCTGCTTGAAGCAATGGAGAACGAAGGGGCAACTATATTTGGGTATCCAGTAAAAAATCCAGAAGATTTTGGAGTTGTGGAATTTGACGAGGAAGGAAAGGTTTTGTCTTTAGAAGAAAAACCGAAAAACCCAAAATCTAAATACGCAATTCCTGGATTATATTTTTATGAAAACGATGTGATAAAGATTGCAAAAACAATAGAGCCAAGTGCCCGTGGCGAAAAAGAAATTACTGCGGTGAATAACGAATACTTGAAACAAGGAAGGCTAAACGTAAAGGTGTTTGGGAGGGGGCTTGCGTGGCTTGATACAGGAACTCCATCAGGCATTCTAAAAACATCACAATATGTGGAGATGGTGCAATCAAGGCAAGGACTATATATCTCATGTATAGAGGAGATTGCGTGGAGAAATAGATTCATATCAACTCAAGATTTATTGAGTCTTGGAAAAGAAATTTCCTCTACAGAATATGGTAAATATATTATGGAATTGGCCAAGGATGACTTAAAGAATCCAAGAAAAAGCTGAAAGCGCGCTAAGCTGAAGCGGCGTATTAATAATAAATGCACTACACTAACGCTAGGTATTCCTTAATATTTTAAGAATATAATTTACGTCGTTAGAGGTAATTCTTTGGTCAACAGGTAGAGGTAGAGTGTTTCTAGCAATAAGAATTTCATCGTTGTTAGCACCATATTCTTTCGTTATGTTAGACCATAAAGTTGGTATATAAATTTTATTTTCTATTAAAATCTTACGAAGTGCAAAACCATTTTCTACATAGTAAGGATAACAAAATGGACCGTTTAGCATTTGGACATCTATTTTGTTTGTAGGCGTTAGTGTTTTCGCATATTGTGCGAAATTATGATTTCTAATTTTAATTATGCGCTCGTAGTCAATTATATTCAGCAAATTAGAGGTTAGTTTACTCATTCGCAAGGGTGGCAAAGTGCCAAAAACTGATTCTGCCTCTTGGAATTTGGAGTAATGAGAACTAGCTGGTTCTTCAAATCTACCAAGCAAATGCGCAAATCTATCGTGAGATTTATCTTCGGATAAATCCTTGATTCTTGATTCTTGATTAAAATCTGCTATATGTAGATATGCTCCATCAGGCACTCCAAAAAACTTTCTACAGCTATAAAAGATATGAACATCACTCAGTGGCAATTCAAAAAAAGCGTGAGTATTGTCCAATATAATATTTTTATATTGTTGCTTTAGTTTTAGTACTTCGGTTTTTGAGATTTGTCCATAAGTGTTTACGATTAAGATGTATTCGTCGGATTTCAAATCATAATCAAAAATTGGCATAAACGAAGAGTCAATATGATAAAAATCATAACAAAAATGATTCGCTTGTAGGTAGTTTTTCACACTATCGCAAAGATAATAAGGGATGAAAACTTTTTTTGCATTGATGCTTCGCAAGAGAAACAACAAAGCACTTCTCCCTGTGTTTAAAGGCAGAGAGCTGTGATAATGTGCCCCTTGAAACCGTTCAAACTGTATAAACCCACCAATCTCGTTCATTATTTAACCTTCACTTTTACTAGATTATGTATGTTATTACGTACATGGTTATCTAGGCTAGAGTCTATTTTTAGTATGGCAGTTCCAACCATTTTATTGGCGGCGGAAAAAGCTTCTACTTTGTCGCCTGGCTTAATAAGAACATCTAGTTCAACGATGCAGTTTTTAATATTTTCATCAATGATTAGCCCCTCATAAATTCCATCAATGTTGCTGTGTAGAATGATTTCAACCCAGATATCTGCGGTCTTTATAAGTTTAGGCAACTTGAAAGGAAGCCCTACAGAATGCAGTACTGTAGCTTCAATAAAATCGACCCCATAAATATAACGAATCATTTCTGAAAGTCGGTTCCCGCCTCCTCTAGGAGAAACTTCCATTATATAAACATTTCCATCTCTAGCAATTCTTGATTCAATATTATACACCGATGTTTTTAGGCCTAATAAAGATATAAGACGCTGTAATTCATCATGTAAATAAGCTTTCTTTTCTGGGGGCCACATAGTAGGGTAGACAAATGCACATGGAGCATATTCGCCAGGAGAGTTTTTATCAAAATATTGGCTATTTAATGTAAAGTGAGTCAAAACACCATCTATTGAAAAACTATCCGTATCAGACGGAGGCCCTACATTCTCAATAAACTCCTCTACAATGAATTCTTTTTTAGTCGAAAATCGAAGTGCAAAAGCACATGCATCTTCGAATTGGTCAAGACTTTCTACTTTAGTAACGCCTTTACTTCCTGCAGAGTCAGCGGGCTTAACCATAACAGGGAGATGAAACTTGTGAAGGTTTTTAATGGCATCGTCATAACTTGTATAACTTTCAAACATTGGCGCTAAAAAATTATTGTCTTTTAAGAAATTTCTAAATTTTGGTTTGTCTTGTAGAATTTCTACGGCGCTATAATTTGCGACGCAAGGGAGATTAAGCTTTTCTGCTACGTAGGCCATCGTTTTGACGCCAGCATCTGTAGCAAAAGCATTTATTCCATCTACTTTTAATTCTTTTGCCAATGACAAGACAGCTTCTTTGTCTACAATGCTAACATTAAAATACCCATCAGAATATTTGTGCGCAATATTGTCAGGTAAATAGTCCGCAGTATACACTGTTATATTATGTTTTTTGCATGCCTCGATAACAGGCAATATGTAACTACTTCCACCTAGTAATAATAATTTCTTTTTCATATTAATCACTTTTCCCTTATCGTTATTTCAATATTATGTCGCAAACAGCATCGACCTGTTCTTTCGTTAAGGATGCGTATAGAGGCAAGCATAGAACATTGTCTGCGACGTGTTTAGCGGTAGGGGTTTCTTCTATGTAGAACATGTTTTGATATACAGCGAAATCGCTAGTGAGTGGATAAAAATATTTCCTAGCATATATGTTATTGCTGGCTAACTTTTGCGCAATTTCGTCTCTATTTTCTTTATAGCCATCAAAAAGAACTGGGAAATAGGCATAGTTAGGTGTAACGTTTTTTTGTGTCGGTGAAAGTTTAATGCCTTTCACATTGTTTAGTCTCAAGAAATATTGTTCCACAGCGGCCTTTCGTAAGGAAATTTGCTCGTCAACATGCCTTAAATTACAAATACCCATTGCAGCATGCATTTCGGAAAGCTTTGCGTTTGTATCAACGAGAGGGACGTTTTCAGAGTCTTGCATCCCAAATTGACGTAGTTGCTTAATTATGTCATTAAGTGAGCTATCTTTAAATACTAGACCCCCACCTTCAACTGTATTGAAGACTTTGGTAGCGTGGAAGCTAAACATTGACATGTCGCCAAATGAACTTATGTCTTTGCCTTTATACTTAAC
>JAAZLE010000066.1 GCA_012799455.1 Clostridiales bacterium
GAGGTTACTTTTGATTTAAAGAAATTACACATAGCATCGTTTACGACTTTGGAAATAGTCCAGTAGGGGTTTGCTATGTTAAAATCATGGCCTAAACCGAATCCCTCAGGGTTACTTGAATCATTTTGTATTCTAAAGTCATATATATTCTCTACGCCTTTTTCATTTAGGTGTTTATGTAGTCTGTTAGAGTGAGTTTTGAAGATGTCGCCATCAGCCGAAGATATGAAGGTAGGTGGAAATAGCTCAAGTTTGTTATTTTCAATATTTAAAGCCTTAGCCATTTTTGTGTAGCGAACATCATCTCTATATGCAGTATATGGTAAATCTTCAGAGAAGAATTGATTAACATAAAAGTGGGCAAAAGGTATAGGCACTTTGATTACATTGGTAAAACTAAAGCCGGTACTATTTACTCCAATGCCCTTTAATTTAAGCGTAGAACTAACATTAAATGCTTTTTGAAGGTCAGGGTCAACTAATATAGAGGTTGCTAGTAGGGTGTAATGACCACCTGCTGAGTCGCCGGTTAAAAACACATTGTTTGTATCAAAGCCATATTTGTTTGCGTTTGTCTCATTTAAAACGAAGTTGAAAACAGAAAAGACATCTTGCATAGGTACTGGCATTTGAGCATCGGGTAGCAAATGGTAGTTTATATTGACTACAGCAAAGCCTTGGAGTGCTAGGTATTGGCAATATCTATACACGCCTTCCTTGCTGCCAGCAACCCAGCCTCCTCCATGAATGTTAATTATTACAGGGAGTTTTTGGCCAGCTGAGCTTTCCGGTCTGTATACATCTAAAAGATTATGAGTGGGATGTAAATCTTTGTATTTAACATCTATATATTCTTCGATTCCTTCCGTCTTAGTTTGCTTTCTTGGCTCTCCTGACATTTTGGTATATTGATTTAATATCCACCTTTCAAAGGAAATATTTGATACTTCCCAATTTTCTATTCCTTTATTTGTTGGCAATTCAAAACTAGAGGAGTCGGAATATATTTTCAGACGCTTAATACTAAGTCCTGCCTCGCCTTTGCCATCAGCTTTAATGCTGAGTAGGTTTTCTAGGTTTTCATTTCCATTAATGTCTGTTAAAGCAAAGCTTGAAAGAGCACCATCTTGAGAAAATAGCCCTCTCAGTATTATTTTAGAGGTGCTTGCTTCTAAGAGATTTAAGGCTTCTTCGAAATCAACAGGAGAGTCTATATCCGCTAAAAAGCCATTGGCGAAATCAACAATACCTTGGCTGATTTTAGCAAGAGGAGTCAATATGTTGACTAACTTTCTGATAGGTAGTTCAAGAGATATGGCACTGCCATCTTCTGCCATAGAAGGCGTTAGAAAAATCAAACTTGTAATGAAATTTATAGTTTTCTCATTAACTTTCGAAGAAACTTGGTCATCGCCTAACAAAAAGTCTACTAATGCAAGTACTCCATCTAAGTCTTTTAGATTCTCTGGTTTTCCAATACCAGCACTCTCTAAATATGTATCTGCCGACACGCTGGGAAAAGCCCCCTCAGTTAGTTGAAAAACATCTGCAAAAGGACCATCGACTTTTAGATAAAGGTTAGGTCTGCTATTTTCGTTATCTTTGTAGTATACGCCAAATAGTATTTTCGAATCTTCAGTAACTTCTAGTTCTAGATAGTTTTCAGCAGAGTTTCCGCCATCTATATCCAAAGTGAATCTAATTTTTGCATCATATTCCTTTTTGGGCTTGCCTGCGAATTTGTAAAACAAGGAAAATTCAATATCCCCATTTAAGTTGTTTTTAGGTGCTGCAAGTTGTATTCCTTTTATTAATTTGTTTAATACGGATGTAGTCGTAGATTTAGGTAGTAAGTTTATTTGAGTTTCTATACTTTTATTGTCTGCATAATATATTGTAATGGTGTGCACACCAGGAGTGGAAAGTTTCTTAAAATCCTCCTCTGACACCATATCATTAGTAACTTGAATTTCTTCCGTTTTACCGCCTTTATATTCTGAAACAACCACCGCATTATTTAACCTAAAACTTTCAGGGCTCACATTATCGAAAACTTTTACATACACATTTTTAGGCTTGTTGGCACAAGAAGGCAATATGAAAATTGATAATATAATGCCTAGGCACAGCACCAATGCAAGTGTAGTTATTTTTGTTTTTTTATTCATGACAACCTCCGTTTAAGTTGCAATATATGCATATAACGCTACGGGTCTAGGGGCATTCAAGACAACCTTTCTTTGGGTTACAATACATACTCATAACATTATGTATAATGAGGGCGTTTATACCACTCCACTTTAATTGCGATGTATAAACATAACGCTATATTTGTTAGGAATATTTAAGACAACCTTTCTTTGGACTACGATACATATAGTTTATAGACTAAGTTTATTATAATATAGTATATAGTGTCAATATTGGATAAATATAGCCGTATGCTATCAGTTACAAACCTCAGGAGGAAGAACATATTAATGGTCAACAGGTGCAGTATGTCAATATACATTAATTTTTAAAATCATATGCCTTTCTAAAGACGGGATTGAAACAAAAATTAGTAAATTGGTATAATATGGAAAATAATATTTAACAGAAACGAATGTTTTCAAGTATTATAATAGCGATGATTTTTCAATCGTTGATGTTGGGGGTATTAAATGAAAAGAAAGAATGTCATTAGTTTAGTATTAGCGGTTTTA
>JAAZLE010000067.1 GCA_012799455.1 Clostridiales bacterium
TATAAAGTTGCAATAATAATGGGTTCAAAAAGTGATTTGCCAGTGGTCAGTGGCGCTAGCGAAGTTTTAAAAGAATTTGGAGTTAAAGCTGATATGAGAATTTTGTCTGCGCATCGCACTCCTGATGAAGCAAAGGATTTTGCTATAAATGCTAGAAGTAATGGCTATGGTGTTATTATTTGTGCTGCGGGAAAGGCTGCTCACTTAGCGGGTGTAGTTGCTGCATATACGACATTACCTGTAATTGGAATTCCCATTAAGAGCTCAACCCTTGATGGACTTGATAGTCTACTATCTATTGTTCAAATGCCGTCTGGGGTGCCAGTTGCAACAGTTGCAATTGATGGTGCAAAAAATGCAGGAATACTTGCTATACAAATTTTAGCTGTAAGTGATGAAGTTCTTGCAAAAAAACTAGACGCATATAAAGTTAGCATGAAAGAAAGCGTGCTTGCTTCAAACAAAGATTTATAAGATTACTAGGTGAAAATTTGCTTAGTGCTGTTAACATTAAGCAAATGGAAAACTTTCAAACAAAGTAAAAGTGAAGGTTAACAAATGATTGATTCAAAAAACAACAATATTGACATTGCCGATGAAGTAGAGGGAGAAGACTACATTCTTATTGATCAAAAAGATTTTGGCGTAAACGAAGAGTGTGGTGTTATTGGTATTTTTTCACCAGAAAAAAAGCCATTGGCAAGAGACATATATTTTGGACTATTTGCTTTGCAACATCGCGGACAAGAAAGTGCAGGCATAGCTTGTTCATACAATTCTGACAAAATTGCATATTACAAAAATATGGGTCTAGTAAGTGAGGTTTTTAAAGATGAAGAAATCGACCTTTTACCTGAAACCAACACAGCAATAGGACATGTGAGATATTCGACTGGTGGTACAAGTAACGTTATTAATGCCCAGCCCGTTGTGTTTTTTGGAAAATATGGAAGAATGGCAGTAGCTCATAACGGTAATATCATTAATGCTAGAAGTATTAGAGAAAAGATGATTCAAGAAGGTCATATATTTCAATCATCAAGAGATGTAGAAGTTGTAGCGGCAATAATTAATGATACTGGCATGCAAAAGCCAGAAGATGGTATTTTTGAGGGTTGTAAGCAGTTAGAGGGTGCTTATGCAATGGTGTTTTTAGCTGCGGGTAAATTAATTGCAATAAGAGATCCTAGAGGATTTAGGCCTCTTGTTATGGGGAAAAAAGGTAATGATATAATATTCGCTTCAGAATCCTGTGCCTTAGATGCCATTGATGCAAAAATAATCAGGGATGTAGAAGCTGGAGAGATGATTGTAGTAGATACAGATGGATCTATAACAACCAGAACTTTACCTAACGTGCATAAAAAGCCCTGTATTTTTGAGTTTGTTTATTTAGCCAGATCTGATAGCACAATGGATGGAATTTCTGTATATGATTCTAGATACGAAAGCGGTAAGAAAATGGCTGAACTATTTAAAATTGATGCAGATATTGTGTCTGGAGTGCCAGATTCTGCAGTGGTAACCGCCAGGGGGTATTCGGTTGTTTCTGGTCTTCCGTACGTTGATGCCCTAAGTAAAAATAGATATGTTGGAAGAACATTTATACAACCTACACAACTTCAAAGAGAAAGTAGTGTTAAAGTTAAACTCAATGCATTTAAAGCTAATATTCGTGGTAAAAGACTTATCTTGATAGATGATTCTATTGTAAGAGGCACAACCAGTAAAAAAATCATACAACTTCTTCGTGCCAGTGGTGCCAAAGAAGTACATATGTTAGTAGCAAGCCCTATCGTTAAATACCCATGTTACTTTGGAGTAGACATGGATACAAGAGACCAATTGATTGGTGGTTATAGAAACGCAGAAGAGATACGCGAAATAATTGGTGCGGATTCATTGCAATATATTCCTCTCGAAGTACTGAAAAACGCGTGTGGGGGAAGAGACTATTGTACGGGATGTTTTAGTAGAGATTATTCAATAGATGTATCACATCTGTGCGAAACTGATGCGCTAGAGACAAGAACGTGTTGTGATGTAGAGGAATATAACCCAAGTTTAAGTGCAGCTCATTATGATTTATTACACAATAATAGCGGAGTAAAACGCAGATATATATAAAAATAGGATGGTTAAATGGAGGAAGTATGGACTATAAAGAAGCTGGTGTAGATGTAGAGGCAGGTTACAGCGCAGTCAAACTAATGAAAGAACATGTGTTAAAAACACATGACAAAAATGTTTTAGGTGGACTTGGCTCATTTGGCGGATTTTATGCTTTAAGTGACGATCCTAAAGGCGATATATTGGTAGCAGGAACTGATGGTGTTGGAACAAAATTAAAGTATGCTTTTGTACTAGATAGGCATGATACTATCGGGATAGATGCGGTAGCAATGTGTGTTAACGATGTTGTTTGTCAAGGTGCTAAGCCTTTGATTTTTTTAGACTATGTAGCAATCCCTAAACTAATCCCTGAAAAAGTAGCATTAATAGTGAAAGGCGTAGCCGAAGGTTGTTTACAGGCTGGATGTGCATTAATTGGTGGTGAGACTGCAGAAATGCCTGGTTTTTATACCGATGGTGAGTATGATATAGCTGGATTTTGTTGTGGCATAGTTAAAAAGGATAAAGTTATTAATGGTTCAAACATAAAAAAAGGAGACGTATTAATAGGTATTGCATCATCTGGGATACACAGCAATGGATATTCATTGGTAAGAAAATTATTTCCACCAGTAAAAGAAAATTTAGAGGTTTTTTACCCTGAACTTAACGCAACATTAGCAGAAGTTTTGTTAAGCCCTACAAAAATATATGTAAAGACAATATTGACTTTAATAGAAGAGTATGAGATTAAAGGAATTGCCCATATCACTGGTGGGGGATTCATAGAAAACATTCCACGTATTTTAAGTGATGGTCTCGGAGCTAAAATATACAAAGATTCATATGAAGTGCCAGCTATTTTTAAACTTATGCAAGAAAAAGCAAAGCTTGAAGATGAGAAAATGTATAACACATTTAATATGGGTATTGGCATGGTACTTGCAGTAGATAAAAAGATTGCAAAGAATGTTGTAAAGAGGCTGGAGGCTTTAGGCGAAAAAGCTGTAGTAATAGGAGAAGTCATCAAAGGTAGTGGGGTGTCTTTCATCTAAGCATTTAGGTTAATATGTTTTACGAGGTACAGATTTGAAAAAAATAGCGGTATTTGTGTCGGGCGGTGGAACAAATTTACAAAGCATTATTGATGCTGTATTAGAAGGCAAATTGCGAGTGGAGATATCTATAGTGATCGCGAGCAAGCCCGATATTTTTGCTATTGAAAGAGCTAAAAAGGCAAATATAAGTGTAGCAGTATATAATAAGAAAGACTACGCAGATTTAACTACTATGTATGATGCGCTCATAAAACATCTTAAAAAGCTAGGTGTTGAGTACATAGTTTTAGCGGGATACTTATCTATCCTTACCCCAAACATTATAGAAGCATATCGAAATAAAATTATTAATATCCATCCTGCTCTTCTACCAAAATTTGGGGGTAAAGGGTATTACGGTATGCGTGTGCATGAAGCTGTTATTCAAGCCAAAGAAACAGAGTCCGGACCGACGGTTCACTTTGTCGATGAGGGAACAGATACTGGAGAAATAATTGCGCAAATGAAGGTAAAAGTGTATCCAGATGACACCCCTGAAATACTGCAAAAAAGAGTGCTTGAGGCAGAGCATATATTGCTTCCAGAAACGCTTGCAAAACTGTTAAATGACTAGTAAAACGTATCGACGTATTAAACACTTTTAAAAAAACAAATGAAAATCAAGATAAACAAACAAATTCATAGGGAGGAAAAAATGAAAAAAAGAGCATTAATTAGTGTTTCTGACAAAGCTGGAATTGTGGAAGCTGCTCAGAAGTTAGTAAATTTAGATTTTGAGATTATCTCAACTGGGGGAACTTTTAACGCACTTAAAGGAGCCCAAATCCCAGTTATAAACATTTCAGATGTAACTGGATTTCCTGAATGTTTAGATGGAAGAGTTAAAACGCTCCATCCTGCAGTACATGCAGGACTGCTTGCTATGAGATCTAATAAAGAGCATATGGCACAACTAAAAGAACTTAACTTAAATACAATTGATGTAGTCATTGTTAACTTATACCCATTCAAAAAAACCATCATGAAAGAAGGGGTTGTCTTTCAAGATGCAGTAGAAAATATTGATATCGGTGGACCTACTATGCTAAGGTCTGCAGCTAAGAATTTTCAGGACGTAATAGTTATTGTTGATCCTGCCGATTACGATAGAGTATTTGAAGAATTAGGTAAAGGTGAAGTTACAATAGAAACACGTAAATATTTGATGTACAAGGTGTTTCAACATACTGCTATGTATGACTCTATGATAGCTAATTTCTTAAGACAAAAACTTGGAATTGAATTTCCAGATCAACTAACACTTGCGTTTGAAAAGAAAGAGCAAATGAGATACGGCGAAAATCCACATCAAATGGCGGCTGCATATTCAGATGCTATACCGGTCGCAAATTCACTTATCAATGCTGAGTTTTTAAATGGAAAAGCATTATCATACAACAATATAAATGATACAAACGGGGCAGTTGAATTATTGAAAGAATTTTATGGCA
>JAAZLE010000068.1 GCA_012799455.1 Clostridiales bacterium
CTAAACAGTTTTGAATGTTATCTTCTAAATCTTTAATTAAAACAAACTGGTTTCCATACCCATATATATTACTGGGTCCTAGTTCTGTTATACAATACGGAAAGCTTGCATATAATTTAGTAATATCTGCTCTGTTTAAATTACCGCGCTCGCCATCATGATTGCCTAAAGTGATAGCGTAGTATTGGTTTAGCTTTGTAAACATATTATTTAGTAAATGGATGTACTTAACTTCTCCTTTTTTAAGGCAAATATCGCCTGTTATAGTAACTAGGTCGGGCAGATGTATATTAATGTACCTTTCCATTATGGTTAATACAAGTTCAGGCGGTGCACCTCCATCATGAAGGTGTAGGTCGGTAAAATTAAGTATCTTAAAAGGGTTCGAGTTTAAATCCTTTTTAAAGTATGCAAGCTCGTTAGATGAACTGTTATAAAATTCAAGTCCTGTATTTTTCATAGTGCCTTTTATATACATAAGTTATTCAATAGAATTGTTTAAAGAACTATCCTCCAGTTCTTTTTTATTTTTACGTTTTTTTTGCTTTGCTAGCCGTTTTTGCTCTTTTTCTTCCATTTTTGTCTTTTTAGTTACGGCATACATCGGGATTACTTTATGGGGTGGAAGTGCAGAATAGAGTTCCATTATTTGGCTGAAAATATAGTCTGAAATGGTAATAGATTGTTCTTCCATGGGGACTTCAGGATCATATGTAATAGGCTTTCCAAAATGAACTTCTTTTAACGTTTGCGCAAAATACACAGGATAGAAGTTTATACATTCTCCAGTTAGTTTATAATGCACTTGGGCAACGTAAGCAAAGCCAGTTGCAAACCCGCTTAAAACACCGTTGAATTCATTATATGCTTTTTCAGGATATATGATGACACTAGATCCATTTGTCAATGTTTCGCTAGACATTTTAAACGTTTTATACACATTGAAGTCGAAGTATACGGGAATAGAGTTGGCGTGTTTTTTATATACCCATACCACAAAAGGGGCAAGCACTTGTATCAGAAAAGAAAGGAACTTACTCTTAAAGGAATTATCTTTACACATATCCGACCGTAGATGAGTTCTACAATCTTCTTTGGTAAAAAACTTAGAGTTTCCCCATGTGCGAACATTTTTAGGGGACTGGTACTGAAAAACTAGCGGAGCTACATGAGATGTGTGATTAGAAACAAAAACACTCGCTTTACTAGGCTCTTCATAATGATATATAAATGTGTATTTTCCATACACAACTCTAAGTAAAGTTTTAAAAAATCTAGCAAAAAGGCCAGTCTTCTTTTGAGTATAGATAGGGGGCTTTTGCTTCTTGTTTTTTTTCTTTTCCATATTATCCTACCAGTTATTAGTTATTGATATTATAGCATGCAAAAACAAAACTTGTACTTACTATTATTATACACTAACAAAGCTAAAACGTATTAAAAAGATTGAGAATATGTCATACACAAAAAATTAATGAGTATCAAAACATTGTGAATGTATTTATACAGTAAAAAAGCAACCTTTTACAGTTGCTTTTTAAGTGTAAATTAAAATTATTTTTTCTTAGTGCGAGGTTTCTTTTTGGGTTTTTCCTCTTTAAACATAGGAACTATTTTATGTGGGGGTAATTTTGAATGAAGTTCCATTATATTATCAAATAAATAGTTTGTAATGATTAATGATTGCTCTTTCATAGGTATTTCAGGGTCGTATTTGATGGGTTTACCAAAATGAACCTCTTTTAGTTCTTGCGCTAGATATATTGGATAAAACTTTACACATTCACCAGTTTGTCTATGATGTGTTTGTGCAGTATATGTAAAGCCAGTCGCAAATTCACTTAAAACTCCATTGAATTTAGCATCTACTTGTTCGGGATAAATTGCAATATGCGATCCGTTAGAGAGTGTTTCGCTAGAGGTCCTAAAAGTTTTAGCTACATCAAAATCATGATATACAGGAATAGCATTAAGTTTTTTACTATAAAACCATACAACCATAGGGTTTATTATAGCTATTAGCAAAGATATAAATTTACCACAACGCTTACCATCAGAGAATTTGTATCTCATATAGGCCAAGCTAGTTTCTTTAGTGAAAAATTTAGAATTACTCCATGTGCGAACATTTCCTGGATATTGATATTGCATCACTAAAGGTCCTATATAGTACGTATGGTTAGCAATAAAAATACTGGGTTCTTCTGGTTTTTCATCATGGTAAATATATGTATATTTCCCATACAAAAACTTTGCTAAAAATTTAAAAAGTCGGGACCAAAAGCCTTTTCTGTCTTCGGTATATATTGGAGCTTTAACTTTTTTTGCCAATGCGTGTACCTCCATAAATCAAGCAACATCTTAGTTGTGGTTAGATTTGTTATTTAAGGGTTATTTGTAATGGTGTAGGTTTACTATCAATAAATAGTACATTACAATTATTGTTCCATATTTATGGGAGGCAAGAACTTTAAAAAGAATTACTATTAAATATGGTAAGGATAGAATAAACTATAGAATAAAAAATGGCAATCAAATACTCTCGCTCATACCAGTGAGCAACACATAATACGTATTAACTTCAATTTACTATAATAATTAATTTTTAACGATTTTTAAAGAATATCGCCATTAATTTTGATTTGTATGGTAATATATAGTGGTAACGTTAAATATATATTGTATCGTTACATATAATCTACTAATAAATTAGTGAAGGAAGGACATATTTATGAGTCATATTGGTATGATAGTGTTAGGTTTTAGCATAATTTTTATTATGACATCACTAGGCTCTTCCTTTGTTTTGTTTTTTAAGAAAGAAATTTCAGAAAAGGTAAATACAATATTTTTAGGTTTTGCATCTGGCGTTATGATTGCAGCATCTATATGGTCACTAATAATACCGGCTATAGATATGGCAACCGAATCGGGAATATACGGGAAAGCGGGCTGGCTTCCTGCTACAGCAGGCTTTTTAATCGGGGCAATATTTATGGTACTTATGGATAAAATTATTCCTCACATCCATAAAAAGGAAGGAGTGGAAGAAGGGCCTCGAGTAGAGCTTACAAAGGCAACTAAGATGTTTTTAGCTGTAACCATTCATAATATCCCAGAAGGTCTAGCTGTAGGCTTTGCTTTTGGCGTAGCATCTTCAATAGGCACGGACGCTGCGATGTTTGGTGCGTTAAGTTTGGCTATTGGACTTGCTATTCAAAACCTTCCAGAAGGTGCGGCAGTAACGTTACCTATGAAGACTGTAACGGGCAGTCGGTTTAAAGCTTTTGGTTATGGTGTATTAAGTGGTGCGGTAGAACCTGTTTTTGCAGTGATAGGGTACTTCCTTGCTTCATCAATTGCAGTTATTCAACCCTGGCTTTTAGCATTTTCAGCAGGAGCTATGATTTTTGTAGTTGTAGAGGACTTAATACCAGAAGCAGACTTAGCAAAGCATAACCACTTAGGGACTTGGGCTCTAATGATAGGGTTTGTTGTAATGATGATATTGGATGTAGCACTGGGATAAATTTACCACAACTTCAATCATCGGTCTTTTAAAGTTAGACTTATCAACATGAATAAAAGGAATAAAGACTTTAGATATTAAGGTCAATAAACATAAGAAAAGCAGGTATAAATTAAATGGAAATGTACTTTATGAATATAGATGAGGCATGCTCGTCTCATGAGAAACTTCTAAGTGAGGGTTGCTTAAATCGTACAAACGGATACCCAAATGAAGATAAAAGACAGGAAAGCTTGGCGGCATATGTACTTCTTACCTATGCAATTAAGGATAAGTTTAACGACGCAGTGATTCCTCTTGATATATCATGGACGGAGGAAGGGAAGCCTTACTTAAAAACTTTTAAACGCATCCCTGGATACCCTAAACCATGTTGCAAAAAAAGATGCTCTAAAGATAAAGGTATAGAGGAAACAGAGTGCGAAAGAGCGCATGATGCCGAGCGGGAGTGTAGGGATAAAGCCAAGGTGTTTTTTAGCATTTCACATTCTGATAAGTTTGTAGTAGTGTGTTTATCTGATAAGGAAATTGGTGTTGATATAGAAAAAGTTACAGACGTAAACCCATCACTTTCTAGAAAGCTTATCCATAGAAACAATAAAGAAGCATATGAATATAGTGACGACAAAAGTAAAATATTACTTGAGAACTGGTGCTTAAAAGAAGCGTATTATAAGTGCTCCGGGAAGATAAAGCCATCGAGTTCCACTCCCATTGAAACATACAATATTTTCAAAGATATTTATGTAATCGACAAACATAACTATGGGTTTATCAAGTATTTTAATGATTATTGTATGGCTCTAGTGACAAAAGACATTGTAAGTATAGAAAAGTCCGAATCTTTTATGGTTGATAAAGGAAAAATAGAGTGTCTTATAAGCAGCAGTATTGCACATTGATAGACACCCGGATTAATAGTATTATTTTAATAGTAAACGAAAAAGTGGAGAAGTATGGGGACTATTAGATTTGATCTTACTAAAACTAAGCCGATCAGTGACAAGCTGTATGGACTGTTTTTTGAGGATATTAATTTTTCAATAGATGGTGGTATAAATAGTAATCAAATTATCAATGCAAGATTTGATTTTCGTTACCGTGCTCCCAAAAAAGATATCCATTTTTTATTCCGCAAACTCAAAAAGCATAGAAAGAAGGTAACATATAACGAATATAATGATTTTTTTAGATATTGGGATTTACATGGTGACGGGCTTTTAACCGAGCAGTTTGATAAGTCATATAGCGGAAAGGAAAAACATTTTCCACGAGTAGAAGTAGCAGGAGAGGCAATCTTAAGAAATCTTGGTTATAACGGTGGGGACAGTGTTGAGAAAAGTGGTCGTTATTTTAGAGCAAATTCTAGCCTGCCTGCAATAGGAGTTAAGAAAGACCAGACATACAAGTGCAAGTTTTGGGTAAAAAATCTATCTTTTGTAGGTGAAATTAAGATTTACGTAGAAAACAGATATAATGTCACAGAGATAGTAAAAATTTCTCTAGACAAGCCTTCAGAATGGGAAGAAAAAGAAGTTACGATAAAGGCATTAGAAACCACAACCGGAGAGTTTGTAGTATGGTTACGAGGAGAGGGCTATTTATGTCTTGATGCTTTTTATTTTGGAGAAACTACAGCTTTAGGCATGAATGATCCTATGTGGAGTGCAGGGAAAATGAGAAGAGACTTGGTAGATGCTTTAGATGATTTAAAACCCTCTTTTGTACGTTTTCCTGGTGGATGTATCGTAGAAGGGTACGATACTAATAATTCGTATTATTGGAAAAATACAGTTGGTAAAATTGAAGAGCGCAGGCCACAGATAAATCTTTGGGGAGAAGCACAGGCGGACGGTGGCTATATGCAGAGCTATGAAATAGGCTTTTATGAGTACTTTTTACTTTGCGAACACTTGGAGGCGGAGCCTATGCCCATTGTCAATGCGGGTCTTGCCTGCCAGGGACGTTCAGAGCAATATTTTACCGTAGGGCAAACAGGTTTTCAAAGATATATAGATGATGCAATAGATTTAATCGAATTCGCAAACGGCGATCCTAAAACAAACAAGTGGGCTAAACTTCGTGCTGATAGTGGACACCCCGAACCATTTGGACTAAAGATGATAGGTATTGGGAATGAAAATTGGGGTAATGTTTACATACGTAACTTTGAGGCAATTAAATCTGCAATAAAAGAAAAGTATCCATACATGGAGATAATATTTAGCGTAGGTTTTGATTGCTATAAACATAAAAGTTATGAGGAAAGAAGGAAGGGGTTTGATGGAGTGCATGATGACTCCATAGCAGACGATCATTTCTATCGTCAGCCTAAGTGGTGTATAGAAAACGCTGATATGTATGACGATTATGATAGAAAAATAAAAATCTTTTTAGGTGAATATGCAGCAAACAGCCCCTGGGATGATAAATCTCTTCCAAACAACTACTATTCAGCGCTTGCAGAAGCTGCGTATCTTACACATATAGAGCGCAATGCGGATAAGGTTATAATGACTTCGTATGCGCCGCTTTTTTCTAGAGTAGGTGGCGAACAATGGAAACATAACCTGATTAACTATAACAGTTTACATGTTGTAAAAACTGCAAACTATTACGTACAAAAATTATTCTCGACTAACATAGGGAATTATTATGTTCCAGATTATAGCACGCTAAAAGATGTTTATCGCAGTGCTACCACAGATGGGAAATCCATATATATTAAGTTAGTTAATGTAAGCCATGAACAAAAAGACATAAACATTGCTCTAGAAGGTTCTGATATAACGGCAGTTGCCACCTCTTGGATGCTGTCTTGTACAGATGATTATGCAAGAAACATACCGGATTATTTTGGCCCCCCTGAAGAACACATTTATCCTATTGAAAGTAAAGTGGAGTTTAAAGAAGGCTCTGCAAATAAAACATTGCCCCCAAGAAGCATTTGCGTCATTAAGCTTCAAGGATTAAAAGCGGAGGTTTTATGAAAAAAAGCATTGTTTTGTTATTGTTTTTAATTCTTTGCTTGTGCATGATACCTGGGTGCTCTGTGGTGAAGAAGGATAATTTAGAGTATGTACTAAAAAAGGAAACAAACTCCTATGCAGTTACGGCATATCAAGATCTTCAGTCAGTTACAACCTTAACAGTACCTGATGAAATTGAAGGAATTCCTGTTACGGAAATATCGAAACACGGTCTATCTAATTCAGATTATTTAACTGAAATTATTTTAGGCGACAATATTAACAAGATTGATACTTGGGGAATTAGGAATAACCAATCCCTTACTAAAATTATAGTTTCTGAAAATAACCAAAATTTTAAAAGTATAGACGGGGTTTTGTTTAGTAAAGATGGAAAGACTCTAATTGCTTTCCCCAATAAAAAGGCGGAAGTATATACGGTACCTGAAGGAGTAGAAACCATAGAGGCTATGGCGTTTTACAAATGTAGTAATTTAAAGGAAGTAAAACTTGCTTCTACCGTTAAAATATTAGGAGACATGGCGTTTTTAAAGGCACTCTCACTAGAGAAAGTGAATTTAAATGATGGCATAACTTCAATAGGAAAAAATGCATTTTTAGGTTGCGAAAAACTTACATC
>JAAZLE010000069.1 GCA_012799455.1 Clostridiales bacterium
CTATCTGGAGATGACGTTAGAGAAGGTCTAATTGCTGTCATTAACGTAAAGCTCCCTGAGCCACAGTTTGAAGGACAAACAAAGACTAAACTAGGCAATGCAACTATGCGTAGAAATGTAAACGCAACCGTTACTAAGTGTTTAGGCGAATATCTCGAAGAAAACCCCAAGGAAGGTAAAGACCTAATAACCAAGAGTATCAATGCTCAAAGGGCAAGAGAAGCTGCCAGAAAGGCAAGAGAGAGCTTTAGAAAAGGTGCGATGGAAAGTAGTGCGCTGCCAGGAAAGCTAAGCGACTGTATTGATACAGATCCATTGAACTGCGAAATTTATCTCGTTGAGGGAGACAGCGCAGGCGGTACAGCTAAAACTGGAAGAGATAGAAAATATCAAGCCATTTTACCACTTAGAGGTAAGATTTTAAACGTTGAAAAGGCAAGGCTGGTAAGAGTATTAGATAATGAAGAAATACGTGCTATGTTTACAGCATTTGGCTGTGGGTATGGTGAAGATTTTGATATAACCAAGAGAAGATATGACAGAATCATATGCATGACCGACGCGGACGTTGACGGAAGCCATATTAGAACGCTACTTATCACTTTCTTCTATAGGTTTATGAGACCATTAGTAGAAAACGGACACGTATATATTGCTCTTCCACCGCTTTATAAAGTAGCTGTAAGAGGAAAAGCAGATAAGTATATATACAATGATGAAGAGCTTCAGGCGTACACAGAAAGTTTAGGAAATACAAAGTATACTCTACAAAGATACAAGGGTCTTGGTGAAATGAACGCACATCAGTTATATGAAACAACCATGAATCCAGAGACCAGAACGCTACTTAGAGTTACCGTGGAAGATGCAGAAGAAGCAGATGCAACCATATCAATGCTTATGGGCGATGATGTGGAAGTAAGAAGAGAGTTCATTGAAAACAATGCAACAATGGTGAAGGAGCTTGATATATAATGGGAAACGATATTAAAAACGATAATGTTCAATCAATAAAGGAAATATTAAATAATTCACATGTAATAGATGTGAAGTTAAAAGACGAGATGGAAAGGTCATTCATATCATATGCAATGGCTGTCAACGTGTCGCGTGCTATACCGGATGTAAGAGACGGATTAAAACCTGTTCATAGAAGAATACTGTTTGGTATGGACGAATTAGGTTGTGCATATAATAGCCAATACAAAAAGTGCGCTCGTATCGTCGGTGAAGTTATGGGTAAATATCACCCACATGGAGACTCCGCTATTTATGATGCATTAGTAAGATTAGCTCAAGACTTCTCCATAAACGAGCCGCTAGTAGATGGCCAAGGAAACTTCGGTTCAGTGGACGGAGACCCCGCAGCGGCTATGAGGTATACAGAAGCAAGGCTTACAAAAGTAGCAAGCGAACTGTTAAAAGACTTAGATAAAGAAACTGTCGATTTCTATCCTAACTTTGACGACACTTTGATGCAACCAGTTGTGCTTCCCGCTAGATATCCTAACCTTTTAGTTAATGGGGCGGAAGGTATAGCTGTTGGTATGGCAACTAACATTCCACCACACAATCTCGGTGAAGTAATAGATGGAACTGTTGCTCTTTTAGATAATCCAGAAATAGATATAGATGAATTATCAGAATACATTCCTGCTCCTGACTATCCCACAGGAGGGTTAATCCTTGGAAGAAGTGCTGCTAAAGAAGCGTATAGAACAGGAAGAGGCGGAGTTGTCTGCAGAGCCAGATGCGAAATTGTTGAAGAAACTAATGGCAGAACACACATTGTTGTAACCGAAATCCCGTATCAAGTAAATAAAGCAGATTTAATAAAGAAAATAGTCGAGCAGGTTAAAGATAAAAAGATTGAAGGTATTAGTAACGTTTGGGATCTAAGCGATAGAGAAGGTATGAGAATTACCATCGAATTAAAACGTGATGCAGTTCCGAAGGTTGTACTCAATACTTTGTATAAACAAACTCAACTACAAAAAAGAGACAATATGATTCTACTCGCACTTCACAAAGGCGTGCCAAGAGTTATGAATCTGTTAGAAATCCTAAATGCATACGTAGATCACCAAATCGATGTTGTCTCCAGAAGAACACAATTTCTATTAAACAAAGCTGAAGAAAGAGCACATATTGTACAAGGCTTGGTCATAGCTCAAGC
>JAAZLE010000005.1 GCA_012799455.1 Clostridiales bacterium
CGCATTTTCTTGGGCGTCTTCTTTAGGAGTTTCTTCTGCTTCTTCTGAATCTTTTATTTCTTCCTCTGCGGCTACTTTCGCTGCTTTTCTATCAATAGCGGCATCTTCTGCTTCATATATTTCGGCTTGGATTTCTCTTAGTTGTTCTTCAGATTCAGTTACGGTTTCTTCAGTTGCTTCTACTACTTCAATAACTTCTTCCTTTTCCTCGGAAGGCACATCTCCAGTAACAGTTGATGTTTGCACTTTATTTTCAGGTAGTTTATTAGTTTTCACGCTCGCTTTTAACTCTTTTACTTTAGCATCAACATCTTTATCGGTTGGGACAAAGGTGTTTTTAGATTTTACAACCTTGAAGTTAATTGATGCAAACTCAATTCCAAATACCTCACTAAAAGTTTCTATTAGTAGGGCGCGAACTTTTGTTATTACATCCATGGTTTCGTCCGAAGTGACTTTGATTGCAATGTTCATGCTTATATTGCCACTTGCATCTGAGTGAAGGATGACTTTACGGATTCTAGCTTCCTCAACTTGCTTACAAACGCGTTTTGCTGTTTTCTTCACTACACCAACAGTTGCTTTTGTTGCGCTCTCTCTATCTTTAAATAAAAGCACATCAGATAGTTTTTCATCATCAATAAATGTTGCCCAAATATTAAAACCAGACAGTAGCATAAATGCACCAAACATTATAAAAATGAGTGCACGTACAAGTTTGTTGGATAGGTCATCCATTGATATGCCACCGTACATAGTAACCAAAATTAAGATTACAAAGAATAAGCTTATTACAGCTAGGGCGACCGAAATTATTTTTTCCATAGTTTTTTTCATAAAGCACCTCCGGCTTTTTTAGAGTTTTTACCGTATAATTAGTGTTTCATTTTAGCCAATGTAGCTTCCAAACCACAATGATTTTAGAAATAAGCACGATTATCGTGTATGTTAATAATATATATTATTTGCACCTAAGTTTGCAAGATAAATGCGCGCATGCACAAGGCAACACTAAACGCTTTGACTAGTATCACAATGTAAAATATAAGGCTGAAACTTAGACTATCGTATGGAATTTGTGCTTATAACGTGCCTAGGTTTATGAGTTGTTTCAAGAGGGGTTTTAGAATATCCAACACCAAGGGCTGAAATCGGCACGAAGCCTTCGGGAAGTTCGAACTTTTTGACTATATTAGGATGTGATTTTAATCTGTATATGCATCCCCAAAGATAGATGTTTCCCAGTCCTTTTGCGGTCGCTGCAAGCGCCATAGTTTGCATAACGCATCCAACATTACTGTATTCAATAGCTGGTTTTTCCCCAAGTTTTGAAGAAACAAGTATAAGTACAGGTGCGCCATACAACGGGGCGTTAGGTCTTGCCCCTGAATAGTCTTCAGCTTTAGAAATTTCATCTAATAATTCTTTTTTAGTTATTAAAGTGATATGAAGTGTATCGTATAATCCTCTGCCTACAGGGGCAGCCATTCCAGCATGCATAATAGCTCTGATGTCTTCTTCAGCCACCGGCGTGTTACTAAAGTCCCTTGTTGAAATTCGTGAATAAATGTTAGTTAGTGCATCCATGTTTTATCTCCTTTTATTTTTGCTTTAATAAATGTGTTGTTTTGAAATTGACGCTGATTATGCTTATAAATTATAGCTATAGTACTCTTCCTCTTCTTCAATAATCAGCACGCTAACCTTAGTATTTCATAAATGAAAGATCTTTTGCAATTTGTGCTACTTGTTTTTCTTTATTTGTCTTGTAGACCTCTTTATTGTTTTCAAAAAGGTTATTTCCTTTGGTGTCAATAGATATAATTAGGGGTCCAAATTCCTTTACTTTCATTACCCAAAACGCTTCGGGCATTCCAAGGTCTAACCATTCCGCATCCATAATTTCTTCTACTTGCGATGCAGCGACAACAGCGCAACCGCCAGGAAAAATAGCATGTACTGCAGTGTTTTCAACACAGCCTTGTACAGTCTTGCTTCCCATTCCTCCTTTACCAATAACTATCTTAGCGCCTGTTATTTCTAAAAACTCTTTTTCAAATTTTTCCATTCTCATACTGGTAGTAGGTCCAATCGAAACCATTTCCCATTTATCTCCCACTTTTTTGACTATTGGGCCAGCATGAAAAACCGCTCCACCTTTTAAATCAGTTTTAGGGACTATGTTTGAAAGTACTCTTCTTTTATGACCAGTGTCTCTGCAAGTAACTAATGTTCCCGTTAAATAAACGATATCTCCGATCTTGAGTGATTTAATATCTTCGTCTGAAATAGGGGTAGTTAATATTTTCTTTTCCATAAATTTCTCCTGCATTTTCAATCAATTTGTGCTTTTATTACGTATGTCGGTCTATCTATTCTACCGTTTTTAAGTTGTTTTTTAAGGTTGCTAGGTTTATTATTATGTGCTACTTAGGGTTAGTTTTACGCCCACCACCACAGTGTGCTTTACTTACGGTTTTATAACACAGTGTTTTTGTGGTCTAGGATTTCATAGTTTAGTTTTGCATCAAACACAATTGTTCCTCTACGATGTGCCCAGCACCCAAAACTGACAGCCGCTCCCATAGCGGAAGGGTGTCTTGCCATGTTTTCTACATTGACACCTAGTACGCAACCAGCTTTGCCAGGAATTCCTTGCGGACCAAGCCCGATTCCGTTTAGCGCTTTTTCTAGTTGTTGTTCCATTATATGTGCTTGTGCATTATCATTTTTAGTGCCTAGTGGGCGAAGAGAGGCTTTTTTCGCAAGTTTCGCAGCAGATGCTACGCATGTTCCTATTCCAACGCCGACCACTAAAGGTGGGCAAGCATTGATTCCCCAGTTGACCATAGTATCTGCTACAAAATCAGCAATTCCTTCATATCCTGCAGAAGGCATCATAACCATGGACCTACCTGGAAGGACGCATCCGCCACCAGCCATGTACACTATCATTTCAAGCTTATCTGAGTTAGGGACAATCCCATATTCAATATATGGTACATTTTTACCAGTATTAGTTCCGGTATTTTTTTCGATGAAAGTTTCAACCGCATTGTGCCTTAACGGAACAGTGTTTGTTGCAACTGTCGTGGCTTCAAGCAGCATGTCTGAAAGTTTATCAATCAATGGGAATTTAGTCCCAACCTTCAAAAAGAATTGTAAAACTCCAGTATCTTGACAAATGGGGCGGTTCATGGAAACGGCTTTTTCCATATTTTCAAACATAGACTCGTAAATAGCTTTAGCCATTGGTTCTGTTTCTTTATCTCTTAAGGTAGAAAGAACACCTACAACGTCATCTGGTAAAACCTTTGCTACTAAATCAATGAACTTAACTGTGATGTCTACAAATTTTTGTTCTAAAGTCATAACATTTCTCCAATCATATATTTTCTACTTTCGCTACATAATGTAATTGAGATTTTAAATTGTAATGTTAACTGATGATTACAATTACTAAATTAGTATATCACAAAATACATAAAGTAATAAAGAAAACGCCTTTAAAACGGTGCTTTGTTAGTGTTTTGGTTGCTTTTTATACAAACATTTAATACAATACAAGCAAGAGGATCTTTTAAATAACAAAAAGATTCAATTTATATAACAATACAAGCAAGAGGATCTTTTAAATAACAAAAAGATTCAATTTATATACAACACCTGCAAGTCAAACTTTGAAAAACACTTACATTATGCAGCTATTAAAATTGCAATAATTTAACTGCTGGTGTGTAGCGATAATAACAAAAACATTTTATATGTTTCAATTTAATAGTAAAATTTTGGGTGGGGTGTGAGGGGAGCGTATGATTGATAATGCATTACTGGCGATAGCGGTTTGTTTTGTTATAGCACTGCTTTTGACGAGATTAATGAAACTACTAAATCTCCCGAATGTAACAGGCTATATAATCGCAGGTTTAGTTGTCAGTCCATTTACAACCAAGATAATAAGTGTAGACATGATGGATTCATTGCAAATCCTTTCTAATGTTGCGTTAGGGTTTGTGGCATTTGCTGCTGGTAATGAATTTAGATTAAAGCTACTTAAACAGATAGGCGGCAAAATATTGACTATAACAGTTGTTCAAGCGTTTGCTGCAACCATATTTGTAATTTGCGCATTATTCATTGTTCGTGCAATTAATCCTAGTTTAATTGGTATCCCTGCAATATTACTACTTGGCGCCATAGCAGCCGCTACTGCACCCGCTATAACATTACTTGTGATAAAACAGTACAAAGCAAGGGGGCACTTAACAGATATTTTAATGCCTGTTGTTGCGTTTGATGATTTGATTGGACTTTTTGTATTCTCGATATGTTTAGGGATAGCGAAAGTTTTATTAACTGACACTCAAGCTTCTGCTACAAATATGTTCATTATACCACTGCTTGAAATAGTTAAATCACTTGCAGTAGGTGCGGGACTTGGTCTTGTCCTTGTTGTTGCATGTAGGTTTTTCAAGTCAAGAGCCAGTAGGTTGATGTGGGTAATAACGGTAGTATTTGCAGGCGTCGCTCTTTCACAGATGTTAGAGATGTCTCCACTCATTACATGTATGACAATTGGCATTGTGTTTGCTAACTTAAGGAAAGATTACGAAACGGTTGTGGAAAGGGTGGATATGTGGACACCGCCGCTATTCATGGCGTTTTTCATATTATCAGGTGCGCACTTAGACTTAAGGATTATTCCTGTAGTTGGAATAGTAGGCATCGTTTATATTTTAGCTCGTTCGCTCGGCAAATACTTTGGAACATTTGTATCCGCTGTCATGGTTAAAGAAACTAAAACTGTTCGTAACTATCTAGGTTTTACACTGTTTCCACAAGCTGGTGTTGCAATAGGAATGGTTACTGTTATAGCAAGCACACCGGGACTCGAATCTATTGTTTCGCAAATAACAACCGTAGTTTTAGGCGCGACGCTATTTTATGAATTAACAGGGCCAATCGTTACTAAATTGGCATTAAAACGTGCTGGTGAAATTTCTGAAGAAGGATCAATTCCGCTTGTTACAATGTTTAAAAACATAAAGGCAAGGCGCAAAGC
>JAAZLE010000070.1 GCA_012799455.1 Clostridiales bacterium
CCTGTTTTAACTATAAAAGAAGGATTAAATACCATTCAAAGCGGGTCTATCATAAAGGCTCCTTCGGTAAAAGCGTTAGCAACTGACAGTTTAAGCGGGGTAAAAAAAATAGAATATAAGTTTTCAGATTTCGGCAGCTTTTCAGAATACACCGAAGGAACCGTCATAACGGAAGAAGGGATACATGAGTTTAGGGCGATAGACAATGTAGGAAATGTAAGCTATATATCAACAGTAATTTTAGACAGAACTGCTCCTATAATTAAAATCGAAGCAAACGGTGTAGAAGTAACTAATAAATATATAAACAAGGATTATCTAAATATCTTTGGGGTTGATGAGTATAGTAGTTCTTCCGTTTACATAAAAAAAGAAAATAGCGAGTTTTTAAAAATAGAAAATGGCATTTTTAGGTATGATGAAGGGACATATATGCTTTATGCAGAAGATGCTCTTTTAAATAGAAGTGAATATTTAGAAATAGTCATCGATTACACAAGCCCCGAAACAAAGTTTATATCCCAAGATTCAGACAATCAAATATTTGAGTACGATAGTAAAAAATACACCTCAAAACCATTTAGTTTTTGTATTTTAGATGAAACTAGTCACATAAAAAACGCATATATAAAAAGACCGGACGATACTAGCTGGCAAAGCATTTCGCTTTCAAGAGAGCTAGAAGGCGCTAATGGGTATAAAACAATTTCATATATAGATTTTTATCCAGTTTCAGGAGATGGAGAATACGGTTTTTATGCTATGGATTTTGCAGGGAATGAGTCTGTAAAAAGGTATATCACGGTAGATAGAGTTGTTCCAGTAGGAGAAATATATTATGCAGGAAACTATGAAGGCGCAAACTATGTTTTACTTGAAGATAAAAACTTGATATCTGCAAGAGATATTAAATACGTATCCGAAGAGAATGTTTTAAAGATGGAAGTAATGCTTCCAGGAACTTTAGAGTTTGCGCCGTACACAGCAGGGTCTGGGCTTTCGGAAGAAGGGATGTATACTTTTAGGTGCATAGATTTTGCAAAAAATGTATCTATAGAAAAAAGCGTGTGGGTAGATAGGACAGCAGAAGTACCAGAAATACAAGGGCTTAGAAACGGGCTTGCAGAAGAAGTTTTTAATTTATGTTTAATAGACAGTTCTGCAAAGATGTTTGTAAACAACATAGAAGTAGAAAGAAATATTGATATTTACACTGTTCCAAACGGAAGATACGAAATAATGACGGTGGATTTGGCAGGGAACATCTGGACTACTAGCATAACCGCAAACCCTAACTATTTTAATGAAACATATCCATTGAAAGAGTGGTATGAAGGTATTAAAGAAGACGGTACTTACTCGTACTCTAGTTATGAAAACGCATTAGAAGCAATGAGCAATGAAGAGTTTGAAACAATTGCTTTTGGGGAGTGGAATGAAGGAACTAGCTGGAACAGCGGGATAATGAGAGATCCAGTTGATGAGAAAAACGCAAGGCCAGGGATGTTTTACATATACAAGTCGGAAAACGATGAAAACACTATGGCTGCATATTTTACAGTAGAAAGACTAATAGAAGTTGCGACAATGTATGCTGGGAAAAAGATTAGTAAGGTTAAGTATTTTGAAAAAGAACCTGCTCTAGCGGATGAGAATAATAACATATACATAACAGAAACAAGTCCAGATTTTGTAGTAAATAACATAAGAATAAAAAAGTATCTCCAGTATGAAATTAATGGAGAAACATTTAATCCAGCCACCATATCCTTAAATGGAGATTTGTTAGAAGAAGGAGAAATATTCAACCCAAATGACATCTCACCAGATGGAGAACTGTTAGAAGGAACTTCCAATCCAATCAACATTACTTTAGATGGCGAGCCTTTAGGGGAAGGATATATATACAAAACCGAAGAAACACTCTTTGAAGAGCCTGGCATTCACGAAATAGTAATAAAAGACCTGTTTGGGAATAGCCATTCTATGACTGTAAAGATAGTTAGACAAGCGCCAGATATATACATTAAATCTACACTAGATGTAATAACCGAAAACGAGATGAGTGGGTATATAAAAGTTCAAGAAAGGATAAGGACATATTACTATAGTAGCTCAGTTGATTTAACTATAAACGAAAGCATAGATGCCGATGGGTATTTACTTATAAAAGATAATACGAAAAATGTTTTGTTCAGTATAGAGAAAGGGCTTCCATTAACACTTAATGATGTTGGAATCTATTACATTCAAAGCGTAAATAGATACTATGAAAGTTTAGAAACCGAGGTGCAAATTTCTTTAAATCCAGCCAGCATTTTTACAAGAGAAAACATTTCAAATAAAAATCTGGAAGTGGAAATTGCTAAAAGTAAAGACCTTTTCGCAAACATTAAAAACATAAAAATAGAGAAGTCAATTGACGAAGGAGTTAGCTATACGCCACTTGTATATGATGACTATGGACTAACCATTAACCACCAAAGTTTTAAATACAAGTTTAGAACAAGCGGTATATATAAAATTACAGTTTCGGATCCATTTAGGCATGGAGATGGGTCTGTAACTGCGATATATAAATATATTAAACCCGTGCCAGAAGGAGAGTTAGCAGGGGTTTTGGATGGTGGAATTACCAATAAAGCGGTGTCTTTCAATTGGAAGGATGAGGCATACGCCACCATTTTTAAAAGCAGTATTTCAGTCTCTACATATAAAGCGGGAAGTGAAATCAAGTTAGAAGAAAGGCACTCTAAAAACGAAAAGGAATATATTAAGGGAACTGAAATTCTAGAGGAAGGATTGTACATAATTACATTAAAAGATTATGACGGAAATTTAGTTAATTATTCCTTCGCCATCAAAACAACGCCACCAAGGATTAGCTTAAGTGGCGTCACTGACGGAGGTCATACTAGCTCTCCAGTAGTACTATCAACATTTGATGAAAATGTAACGGTCAAGGCGACAAAGAACGGTAAGGCATTTACATATAAACCAGGTGTAAAACTAACAAGTCCTGGAAGATATGAGCTACTGTTTAAAGATGAGGCTGGGAATTTAACGGAATATAGTTTTGAGATAGTAGAAGAAACTAAAAACAACTCATATGTTGTGTGGATAATACTAGCAAGCTTAGTGATTGTGTTTGTGCTGATTTCTGCGCTAATGGCGAGAAGAAAAATAACTAAATACAAAAGAAAGCATACGAGATTTAGATGATAAAATAGCGGCTCTTTCATGTGTAATGTGAGTAATAAGTGAAAAAACTAAGAGACACTAGAAGATAAAAAACAATCCTTTTCCTACTAGAAACGATGCTGTTTCTACAAGCTTGCACAATTTAAAGCTGGTTTTTTAATGATGCGAAAGACTAGAAACGCTGTTATTTCTACAAGCCTACACAATACTAACTAAGCCCCATAAAACGCAAAAGCAATAATTTAAAATTAAGGAGAAAATAAAATGATTCATAAATTAATTATGGCAGTAGATTTATCGCCAGTTGTAAGTCCAGTGCTAGAAGTTATAAATGCAATACTTTGGCCACTTATTGCAATTGTAGGCGCAATAGGACCGATATACTGCATATATCTCGGAGTAAGGCTAGCAAAAGCCGATGAACAAAACTCACGTGAAAAAGCTAAAAAAGATTTAGTAGGCGCAATTGTTGGGTTCTTAGTCATATTTATACTGATAGTATCACTAAAAATAGCTTTACCAATACTTCAGGATTGGGTTTCTCGCCAGGTTTAATCAAAAAAAGCTAAAAACCAGATATCTGCATGTACTTCAATACTGGGTGTTTCACTAGGACTAATTAGTAAAAACGTTAATACCTAGACAGTCTTAATAAAAAACAAAGAACAAGGAATGTATGTTAACTGAAATTAATAAATTTACATATAAACTTATGGTAAGCATTTTTTCTGTAGTAGATTTCTTAAGAGAAATGGTGGGGATACTATCAGGGATAGGGAAAAGTGATGATGAAATGCTACTTACTCTTATTAAGTCTGAAGAAATTAAAAGCGTGTTTTTGGTAGTTTTGCTAATTGGCTTTATGCTCCTAACACTATTTACAATACTAGCCATACTAAAAAGTGAAGCTGTGGATTTAGATAAAAACGGTAAGGGTGCGATCTTAAAAAACACGCTAAAAAGTTTTATTTCATTTCTTATCATTCCTTTTGGACTAGTGGCGTTTATAATGCTGACAAATGTAATAATGGGCGCAGTTAATTCAGGAGCAAGTGGCATAATGAGCGGAGGAAGTGAAACCTTTGGCGGAGAGCTTTTCATAACTTCTGTAAGTGATGCATACATTTATGACATAGATTCAAGAAATGGTATTGAAAGAGCTATTGTAATAGGAGAACTTTCATATAAAGACTATGAACTTATGAGCTCCTACTATGACATAAATGAAATCAACTATTTTATAGGGATTGTAGGCGGAATAACAATACTTGTAATGATGGTTATAGCGGCAATAGCTTTTATACAAAGAATTTTTGATACGCTACTTCTCTTTATAGTTTCACCCCTTGCCGTATCTACAATGCCATTAGATAGCGGAAGCAGGTTTTCTACTTGGCGGGAACTTGTAATAGGAAAAGTTGTAGGGGCATACGGGATTGTGATTTCCTTAAATTTGTTTTTCCTGATAATTCCATATATTACCAGCAGGATATATTTTGAAAGCAGTGCTAAAAGCGGGCTGTTAAAACTTCTGGTACTAATAGGCGGGACTTTTTCTGTAACAAAGGCAAGTTTAATAATATCAACGCTTGTAGGTAGTAAAGCTTCAAGAAACGAGGTTGCAGAAATCATATCAAATATGAAAACTGCAAAAGCCATTGTCATAGGAACAGCTGGAACAATTGCCAGTGGTACAACTACAGCAATTGGAGGAGTGATAGGCGGGAGAACCTTTTTATTAAACCGTAAAAAAGCGGGAGTAATATCATCTA
Source organism: Clostridiales bacterium (assembly GCA_012799455.1). GTDB lineage: Bacteria > Bacillota > Clostridia > Christensenellales > DTU072 > MWEH01. The sequence continues at coordinate 4,974 of JAAZLE010000070.1, forward strand.
TAGAAAAAATATCTAAAACAGAAGGCACGTCAATTTTTTCTGGAAAACCAGGAAGACTAAGACCAGAAAAGAATGTGGTATCGAGTCTGATCTCTGGTGGAATAGTTAAAGTTACTAAAGACATTAAAAAGACAAAAGAACAAATAAAAGGGAAGTAAATACCCATTCTTTAAACCAAACTATTATATGAATGTGCTCCAAAATTAAGTTATTAAAGACATAAAAAGAAAATACATTTCAAATATGCTCTTAAAAACTAAATGGTTCAAATTCGTGTAAAAAGCAAACAAAAAAGGCTGCTCTAGCCTGGAGGAACGAGTAGCCTTAAACCCCGAGGTGGAAACGTAGATTATGGCTAAACTCTACGCAGTATTTAACCACCTCCCACATCTACATTATACATAACTAAAAAAATAAATAAAACATAAAGAGACAAAAATGAAAAACATACCAAGAAGCAGTAAAGTAAAAACCAGAATATATAAATCGCTAACAGCAATAGACATCGTAATACTAATACTAGGGCTAATAACTAGTGCAATCTTTGCTTCCATGAATTTTAAAGGGAAGTGGGTTTTGGTAGTATTGTCTTTTGTTATAACTACAGTTTTGTTGTTAGAAGATAAAGAAGGGAGAGTATATGAAAAAATCCTAGTATTTTTTAGATACATATTAAGACCTAAAAAATATGGAGAAGGAAAGGGCTCTGTTGATATTGAATCTTTAACTCCATACGCAAAAGTTGGCGTTGGATGTGTTGAAAATAAAGATGGAAGTTTTCTGTCAGTTGTAGAAGTTGAACCAATCAATATGTTCTTGATGGAAGAGTATGAGCGTACTAGATATATAGATGCATTTAACTTTGTCGTTAAGATGGTAGGTGCAGATAGGTCTCTATCCATAATAAAGTTAAGTGAAATAAAGGATTTTAGTTTAG